>JASJEI010000104.1 GCA_030064795.1 Pleurocapsa sp. MO_226.B13
CCTCTCCTGAGACAAGGATTGGAAGTAACTCCGATTCATTTGTTTTAGATCGTCTTTATCTAACTGAGCCATATTCTAAACATACACCACAAAGGCGCAGTTGGCTCATTTTTGACTGGGGGGAATGAACGGTTACCGTAAAGTCAAAACCCCGCTCTTGCCGTAAAAATTCCAGGAGTGTTTCAAATACATTACTTTCGTTGTGTACATAGCTTCTGTTTTAGCTCTGGCTCGACAAGGTCTTTCTCCACCACCATTTCCTGTTGGCAGTTAATTAATGGACATGGCGATCGCCATGTCCCAAATTTTCCTTGCTTTTTCAGAGGGGGAAATGAACGGTTACAGAAGCGATCCTACAAACCGCCGTCACCGAAAGTCAGAAACTACTACAAACCGAGCGAGTCCTCATCTTCCGACTCGGATCGGATAATTTAGCTACAGTAGTAGCAGAAGCTAGCTCGACTAAAAGCCCTTGTCTCTCTGGTCAAAATTTTGCCTGTAATTTCTTGTCTACCGAATATACCACCCAATCCGAGAGACTACATCCATTGGGAGTCAGCCAAATCATCCCAGAATATTACTTTGTCCCCCCTAGCGATCCGACTCGATCGATCCAACCGCCTCAGTCACAACCGATTAATCTGGTCGCACCAATCTACGTCCGCCATCAACTTTGGGGTTTTTTAGCATTTCATCGTTGTTCCCTACTTCCCCAAACCCCCAACCCCCAATGGCAAGATTTTGAAATCGATATTAGCCAACAGCTAGCAGATCAAATCGGTATTGCGGTTGCTCAAGCTCAATTTATCCGAGAGATGGAAGACTTGGTGGCTGCCAGAACCCAGGAACTCCAAGAGAAAAATCAACAACTCCAGCAAGAAATCGAAGAACGTTTGCAGATGGAAGAATCTCTCCGCCACAGTCAAGAACAACTGCACCTGATTGCCGATTCTCTACCCGTTCTGATTTCCTATGTAGATTGCGATCGATATTATTGTTTTAACAATCGCGTCTACGAAGATTGGTTTGGTAAATCCGTCAGCGAAATATGTGGTTCTCATATTCGAGAAGTTTTGGGACAAGAGGCTTATCAACAAATCACCAACGAAATTGAGACAGTTTTGTCTGGTCAAAAGATTACCTTTGAAATGCAAATACCATATAAAAATGCTGGTTTGCGCTGGGTTAAAGCCAGCTATATTCCCCATCAAGACGAAGAAAGCCAGAAAATACTGGGCTTTTTTGCCCTCATTGAAGATATTAGCGATCGCAAGGCGATCGAACAGATGAAAGATGAATTTATTTCTGTCGTCAGTCACGAACTGCGTACTCCCCTGACTTCAATTCACGGTTCGTTAAGATTGCTCAATGCTGGTAGAATGGGTTCTCTCAACCAGAAAAGCCAGAAATTAATCGGACTGGCAGAAAAAAACACCGATCGCCTGGTACGCTTGGTTAACGATATCCTCGATATTCAGCGAATGGATTCGGGTAAAACCACTATCGAAAAACAACCCTGTGATGCAGCAGATTTAATCTCTACAGCAGCAGAAACCATGGCAGAACTGGCACATCAACATCAAGTCAAACTAGAGTATCAATCCAAATCGATTCCTCTAGTTGCCGACTGCGATCGCATTTTACAAGTCTTTACCAATCTCCTCAGCAATGCGATCAAATTTTCACCCCCCAACAGTACCGTTAGGATACAAGCAAAAGAACGCCCTAGAGACATCCTCTTTCAAGTAAGCGATCGGGGACGAGGAATTCCATCCAGTAAACTAGAAACTATCTTTGAACGCTTCCAACAAGTCGATGTCTCCGATTCCCGCCAAAAACAAGGTACGGGCTTGGGACTGGCTATTTGTCGTCAAATCGTCGAATTGCACCAAGGAAAAATCTGGGCAGAAAGCAGCTTGGGCAAAGGTAGCACTTTTTGCTTTACTGTGCCTAAATAGTGGCAGAGGAGGCAGGAGGCAGGGAAAAGGGACAAGGGACAAGGGCAACTAACTACTAACTACTAACTACTAACTACTAACTACTAACTACTAACTACTAACTACTAACTACTAACTACTAACTACTAACTACTAACTCTACAGCCCTCACAATTTACACATACTTATCTGATATCAAATTAAGTGTCAATTCAGATTCGAGAAGTCATGGTATCTAAACGTATTTTGATTATTGAGGACGAAGAAAGTATTCGGGTACTGGTCAAATTGGCTCTAGAAATGGATCTTGATTGGGAAGTGATCGCTGCTGCTTCTGGTAAAGAAGGTATTGCCACAGCAGCACAAGAAATTCCAGACGCAATCTTACTAGATGTGATGATGCCAGAGATGAATGGATTTGAAACTTTTTCCCAATTACAAGCTAATCCCGTTACCGAGTCAATTCCAACAATCTTGCTGACCACAAAAACTCAACTTACCGAAGCAGGACGATTACACCAACTGGGAATCAAAGGAATAATTTCCAAACCCTTCGATCCCCTGACTTTAGAAACTGATATCACCCGAATTCTAAATTGGTAATTACGCCTTGTATTAGCTAAATAATTCAAATACCTGACGACAAAACAGCTTTAATTGTTGCTCTGCATCTTCAGTCGGTTGACACTGACCAACACACTGCCAACTATCTATGGTCGAAAATTTCCAAGCTTGTCCTACATGACTAAAGCCACAGGTTTCTACTCCGATAAATTTCTCTTCTTTTGCCGTTGGATCTTTATAAAAGCGAATTTGCACCAAAATACTTTTGCTTTGATAACGCCTACTCCAGCCAGGAAAATGAAATCCAATATCAATAGAATCAGGATCGACCAATTCGAGGGTATCGGGGTCATTTTTCCAGGGTTTGAGATCGGCCTTGGCATCGGGGAATTGTGCCTTAAATAAAGTAACTATAGAGGCAATTTTGGTAGCGATATCTAAACCTCTGGCTCTCTCCGATGCGTTCATTTTTAATCTCCTTCTATTAACCTCTATTTAAACAACTGTTTAAACATTTATTAAGTATTAAGTATAAGGATAAATTAGCTTTGCTCGATCTTTCTATCTAGTTTGTTCTATTGACTACTATTTTTTCAAAAATTTAACAGTGTGAGCGGGAATTTCTATACCTTTTAAGGTATGGGATAAAAGCCCTAAAGGATTAGCTTCGCGTCAGATCGAACAGTTAAATAGCAATTCATGAACTCTTTATACAGCAGGGGTTTTGGCTGTTGTATAATACCCTCAA
Organism: Pleurocapsa sp. MO_226.B13; assembly: GCA_030064795.1. Next base: position 3,250 of record JASJEI010000104.1, read on the forward strand.
GTGTAATAAGTCCCCCAGTTTACTAGCGAGTCTAGACGTGCTAGTGGACTGACACACCTTAAATGTTGCATTAGAAGAGTCCACAGATAAACGCGGATGAACACAGATGATTTGTCTGCTGGATCGATACTCTTGGTTTTTTGAAATGCAGCAGATAGTCCTTGTTTTTGCCCTCCAGAGAGGTTTTGTCAGTCAATCAGCGTCTCCCCAGGGAGCAATAAATCAGAGAATTATGCTAAAGTGCGATCGCCCGCTCAAAGCTTGCTACAGTAATTGCTACAGTAAGAGTGAAATCAATTCTTCTTAATTTGGCTCTTAGTTATGAACGAGGGACAATCTATTGAAACAGTGGTTCAGATTCAAAATTTGAGTCACTTTTTTGGCGAGGGAAAGTTAAGAAAACAAATTCTATTTGATATTGATTTAGTTCTTAATTCGGGAGAAGTGATTATCCTCAAAGGCCCTTCTGGTTCGGGTAAAACTACTCTTTTGACTTTGATGGGTGGATTGCGCTCCGCGCAGTCAGGTAGCTTAAAAGTTCTGGGCGAAGAGTTAGTTGGAGCTAACAAAAACAAGCTAGTAGAAACTAGAAGAAACATCGGTTATATCTTTCAATCACATAATTTATTGTCTTCTTTAACGGCAAAACAAAACGTGCAGATGTCCCTCGAATTACATGATGGACTGAAAAATTCGGAGATAGAATCAAGAGCGATCGCCTTATTGTCTTCTGTTGGCTTAGAAGAACACATTGACTATCATCCTCAAAACCTCTCTGGAGGGCAAAAACAACGAGTGGCGATCGCTCGCGCTCTAGTTTCTCAGCCTAAAATAGTCTTGGCTGATGAACCAACCGCAGCACTCGATAGTAAATCGGGTCGCAATATAGTCGAATTGATGCAACAATTAGCTAGAGAACAAGGCTGTACGATTTTGATCGTGACTCACGATAACCGTATTTTGGACGTAGCAGACCGCATCATTGAACTGGAAGACGGCAGAATTACCCTCGATCGCGATCGATAAATCAAAGTAGTTCGATATTTCTGACCTTACGAATTGTTTGGGGTAAGACTCCTACCATAAGTGCAAAAGCTTCATCGGGTAAATTACTTACTGTTTCGATATCAAACCAGTGTTCAAATTGATTTAAAATCACCTGCGCTCTTTGTGTCGGTTCGGGATTATCTATAATTTGTTTGGTTAACCTAACCCACTGTCGTCGCATTTTATATGCTTGCTTGCGCTCTTGAGAATTTTGTGGGGAAACCAAAGACAAATTACCAACTGGAATCACGTTAACTGCGTCTAGATCGAAATGACTACCTACAATTGCTCCAGGCCCAACAAATTCGGCATGGTACTTTTTGTAGATTATCAGACCGTTTTTGCGACGTGGGTTGACTATCAATAATTCTTGTGTTTTCAATTTTGATAGAAGTTGGTCGATCGTAAATTTGTCGATTTTGTTTTGCTGGTTCACCCTTTAATTACCATTGCTCAAGTTCAAAACTCTAGCAGATTATCTTAAACTTAGCATCATAATTTCCAAAAGAACACAAAGATCGAGGGACTTTTTGGACAAAGTTTGGACAAAGTGCGATCGGCAATTAATTGCTTAAATTGTTTTTTTGAAGCAAGAGGCGAGATGAACAATCAAACCATAAATTTTCCCAGTTCGATTCTACCTGGGAAATTTGATAACCATTTTTGTAGTACAAATGTTTTCCAGATTGGTTGCGCTCTAATACATGAAGGCGAGTTTCTCGATATCCCCAATCAAGAGCAATTTGCTCGCACTTAGCCAAAAGCTTACTACCAATACCCAGCCGACGATATTCTTGCTTGACAGCCAAATTAGAAATATAGGGATATTGAGGCCCGTTAGACCAAAAAGAAGTCGAACGCAAGGTGATTTCAGCAGTACCAACGATCGCATAGTTGAGATTGGGTTTGGTCGTATTGCTGGGGTCTGGCTGAGCGAATTTAGCGACTAGACATGAGTAAAGTGGCGAATGAGAACGTAGGCGATAACGTAAATCTTCTTCGATCGTAAATTGTAAAAACGGATAAACCCACCTAGCAAATTGAGGAAAGTCATAAAAGCTTTTCGCCAAGACCGAACTAATCGCCCTGGTATCTTTCAGCGCAGCTAACTGAATAGCTAATTGTGAATGGTTACTGACATTGTTGTCGAGAGATTGTAAAACCATCAAGGAAAAATAAATTTGTTTTGTTAATTATTTTAAGTGTCGATCGCGACTGGCAGTGAATACGAAGGAGTTTTGTCAGTTGGCGACTGGGGTTGAGGGTAAAGAGCAAAAGACTTTTACTAAGTATGTCTTTTTTTTACTAGAGAAAGCCAATCAAAGCAGACTAAATAAAAAGTGAGCTTTTGATGACTTGATTGGGAACAATAGTATTATGCTTTTGCCCTTCAGATAAACTTCCTATTCCTGAATTCATAACATGACTAAATTATTTTCTTTTTTCACTTTCTTTTTTTACTAAGTATTTTCTCGACCGTTGATGCTATTGACTATGCCACTGAGAAAAAACTTGGTTTTCTTGATTTTTAACCGCAAACTAGGGTCAAATTAATGCTGCAATACAAATATAGTCAATTATTAAATAATTTATCTTGGAAAACAGTAGGTCAAACTATTGTGAATACTGTTGCTCAACTGTCTGATATCGATGTCGTAATTTTATATCTCGATCGCCGCTCGTCTGAGGACGAACAATATTTTTTCGGTCAAAAAAAAACAGGAACTGTTCAAATTGACCGCGATTTACTTAAGTTTACAGTATTACACGATTCGGAATTTCCTCTTAAAGATATTTTAATTGTCGATCGCTATCGAGAAGCTGAATTTCTGGCTCTATCCAAGGTCTTTCGAGCTTGCTTAAAAGCCAAGATTCGCTCGTCGATCTATATCCCCCTATTTTCTCTAGAAAATCTAACTGCCTCTTTAACTATACATCGTCTTCAAGAGTTAGATTGCTGGCAAAAACAAGAGATACAGGCGATCGAAGTTATGGCAAGTCAAGCAAATTTGCTAATTTCTCAAATGCTGGCAGGAGAAAGGCTAAAGGAACTAGCTCAAAGAGAAACTACGATTAATCGGATCGTCACTACGATTCGTTCCAGCTTAGAACCCCCCGTGATGTTTGCTGCAATTGCCAAGGAATTAGGCTCGGCACTGGGGGTTGATGGCTGCACTCTGTCGTTGTGGACGAGGCGCGATCGCTTTGTTAAATGCGTCGGACTCTATAACCCCCACGAACCACAAAAGATCATTCAAGATTCTCCCGACTGGCAACAGGCGACTACTTCTAGCGTTCCGATTTCGGAAAATCCGATTTTACAGGCTCTTTTGTACACGAAAAAGCCCGTCTCTTCTGCCGACTTGGAAAAGCAAAAAAACCTGGCTCGTTACGAGCTTCCTTGGCATTCTAAAGCTAGAGCTTTATTGATCGTACCTTTGATTGTCGAAGCAGAAATTATCGGCAGTATTACCCTCAGACAGAGTGATGCTTCCCGTCATTGGACGCAGGCGGAAATAGAACTGGCTGAAGCCGTGGCCGCTCAGGCGGCGATCGCCGTACAACAGGCAAAACTATACCAGACTACTAAAAAACAAGCAGAACAACTACAGATTAAAGAACAAAAAGTAAGAGAATTAAATACTTATCTTACCGAATCGGTTCTCAAAAGGTTTTTACCAGCAGCGATCGTCAACAAAGCAGCAAAAGGCGAACTCTCTCTCGATCTTACTCCCGAACCCCGTCGCGTGACGGTTTTATTCTGCGATTTGGTCGGTTTTACTAATTTATCTAGTCAGTTAGAAGTACTGCCCCTCGCAGAAATACTCAACGAATATCTCGAAGCCATGACCAAAGCAGTATTCGATCGCGGTGGTACGGTAGATAAGTTTCTGGGAGACGGAGTGATGGCAATGTTTGGCGCGCCCGAAAATTTATCCTGTCCCGAACAAGCTATAAGGGCGATCGCTACTGCCAAAACTATGTATTCTTATTTAGAACAGTTGAATCAACGATGGCAAAATCAAATTACAACCTACACTCAAATCCCCGTGCTTCAGATGCGTTGTGGTATTCATCAAGGCAAAGCGGTGGTAGGAATGTTTGGTGGTGGAAAAAGAAAAGACTATACCGCAGTTGGTAAAGTTGTTAATATTGCTTCTCGCTTACAAAGCGTCGCTGCTCCCAATAGTATTCTGATTTCAGAAACCGTAGCTAATTGTTTAGCCAATATTAATCGGGAAACAGGGCAAAATTTCCAACTTAAAGGAATCGACCGAGATTTTCGGGCATTTACTATTCCTATTTGATAAATTTAGTTATTTTTTTCTTCAAAATTATTTGCCATCAATAGCATCAAATGCTTTAACAAAAAATCAAATTTACTTTAAATTTTTTTTTAGCGAGCTGCTATCGATTCGACTGGATTTTTGGCAACAATTTCAGCCTCAAGGGAAGCTGAATTAAACTTAACATTAGATTTTACGCCCTCTGCTTTTTTGCTCGCTACATCAGGCATTTCTATGCGACAGCTGGGGCAAAACCAATAGCTGTGACGATTGCTGAGGTGACGTAGCATCGAATCGGAGCAGCAAGGGCAAGAATTTTTGGCAGGCATGATTTTTATTTACCGTAATCTAATTAAACAAAAAGTATTTAAAATTTGGTTTATTTGATATATCTTTTTCTAATATAGTGAGGATTCTATAAATGTGAGCAAATTGTCAAAAACTGCAACATAGATATCAACAAACCTTAACTTTTGACTCAAGCTCACAGTCACTTTTTAACGACAGATGTTAAAAAACCTCAATATTGTCGATCGCAAAATTCAGTCTAGATCGATCGTTAACCAAAACGTGCAAAAAATCTGTAGTTTCGATCGCTTTATGAATCAAAACTGCGAAAAATAATTACAGTAGTATTAGCTTTAGTGGCGATCGCTTCGGGGATATTGCCTTTAACGGCATTTTGCAACAAACCTTCATTACTCGCGCCTAAAACTACCAGACTATATTTTTTACGTTGGGTTAAATTAATAATTGCCTCGGAGACAGAATAAGAAGGAATCATCAGGGGAATCACTGTCAGGTTGGTTTGACTTTTGAGTAAGTCAACAGCAGAATAAAAATCTTGAGTTGAAGGACGAGTGATTTCGGGAGAATGTACCTGACATAGCTGCAATCTGGGAGCTGGTAGGTGGAGAGTTGCCAGGGGAGGAATAATCGTTAAAAGTTTGTTAGTGCGATCGCCTCCTGTAGTCGGAATCAGCCACTTAGTTTGTAACTTGCTAGGTTGGGGAAAAGCATGGGGAGGCTTGCCTAACTTGACGATCATCAGATCGCAAGGAGCTTCTTCAATTAACAAATCCACTACATTACTAAAAATTGACTCAATACCAGAGGTTTTACCTTTCCAACCCATCAGTAAAAGATCGATGTGTTCTCTGGCGATGGTTTCCAAAATTGCCTTACCAACATCCGTTGCCACCCGTATTTGAGTATGCACTGGAATAGCGGTTTTTTGACCCCAGTTTTGGAGATGTTCCATCAACTGACGAACGCGATCGCTATTCACCTGAGCCTGAGCGGGATAGATATGTTGAGGAACGCAGATAACCCGCAAAAATTCAATTTCGTATTGATGATATTTGGCAATTGCTTCGGCTATTTTGAGTAAGGCATCAAAATTATCTGGATTTCCCAAAGGTAACAATAATCTTCCTTTTCCTGTAGCGGGGGAGCGAGTTTGATAGACGACATAAGAAGGTTCGGAGATAGACGTTGGTTTATGCTCGCAGTTTAATTGTTTAGCTTCGGCTTTGATAATGTCGCTGCGAGTAATAATCCCCAGTAGTTTACAGCCTTCAGTAACGGGGAGACGAGACAGTTGATAGCGATTGAGCAAATACAACACATCTGCCAGGGAGGTATCGGAACCAACTGAAATCGGTTGAGGAGTCATAATCTCCCTGAGTAAAGTGGTTTTTGATTGTTTGCTGTCTTTAGGGATATCTGACTGGGTAATAATGCCGACTAATTTGCCATCGTCTACCACTGGAAAGCCACGATGATGCGATCGCGACATAGCCGTAATTACTTCGGGTAAAGTCAGATCGCTAGCTAGAGTTTCTACCCGTGACTCCATGACATCATCTGCGGTTAAGACTGACATAAAGTCGTTTTGGGGATGTTCTTCGGTTAGTTCGATCCCGCTAGCCTCTAGTAAATGTTCGTAAAGAGAACCCTGGGAGACGCTTTCGGCAACAATATACGCCACTGCCGAACTAATCATTAAGGGTAAGACTAAGTTAAAATCCGCCGTCATCTCAAAGATAATCACGATTGCTGTGATCGGTACTCGGACTACTGCGGTAAAAAATGCTCCCATACCAGCTAGAGCAAAAGTATAGGGAGATTCAGTACTAACTACAGCAACTTCGGCAACCCCAACTAGATAACCTAAAGCCGAACCCAAGACTAAAGCAGGAGCAAATAAACCTCCAGGCGCGCCCGCACTATAGGCTAAGATCGTCAAACAAAATTGAGCCACAAATATTAAAGCGGTAGTTTGCCAAGTAAATTGCCCCGCAATCAATAATTCTCGTAAACCCGCATTATCCTGAAAAAAAGGTGGTAGCCAAGCCACAATGATGCCAGAGATCAAGCCAGCCAGACCGATACGCAATGGTCTGGGTAGGGGTAGGCGACGACCAAACTTCATACCTCGAACGATCGACCGATTAAAAATTCCTCCCAGAATACCCGCCAAAATGCCCAACAAAACATAAAAGGGAATCTCTGGCGCGGTAAAACTGCCTCTACGGGTAGAATCTAGCACGACCAAAGGTACATTCAGATCTGCCGAACCTAAGATGCGAGACACAACCGCCCCTGTAAAAGAAGCTGCGATCGCCGTTTCTAGAGTCAACCCTGAAATATCTCGCATTAACTCTTCGACGACAAACAATACCCCAGCGATGGGAGTATTAAAACCTGCTGCCAAACCCGCTGCTGCCCCCGCAGCAATCATCTGACGACGGTTGGTAGGAGAATTAGGAATCCAACGACTAACCTGCGCCCCCAAAGCAGCCCCAATATGCACTGTAGGGCCTCGACGACCGAGGGTAAAGCCAGCCCCGATGATTAAAATAGTGGCGATCGTTTTCACTATAGCCGTTCTGAGGTTCAAGACAATCGGGTATTTAGCCAAAGCAGCTTTAACTTGAGGAATACCACCCCCTGTTGCCGAAGGAGACAAAAGCTCAATTACCACACCAGCTAGAGTACCCAGTGTCAAACCCACTAAAGGCAAAACAATTTTAGCTTCAGCGATATTTATAGTTCTGATTCGCCATCCACCCAACCAGCCAATTCCCTGTTTTAATAACACCGCAGCCAATGCCGAGAACAAACCAATTAAACAGGCTTCGACTAATGCATAGCGAGTATCTAAGGAACTACTTGCTAGCCATGAAGATTGTCGCAAGTTGGCAAGCAGTTTTTTCATATGTTAGCGATATAACATTTAGTTAGTCTGACGTAAATCTCTATGTATATCCTAAACCGCGATCGGCTAGTTCATAACTTCAATTAACCATAAATCCTCAGATTATTCTCCTTGGGGAAAGCGTTGCCACAGATCCGTTCCTTGTCTCAGGCTTTGGTGATTGCCATTGCCTAAAATCAAATGATCTAATAGAGGGATATCTAAATATTGTGAACCCTGTAATAGCTGTTCTGTTAAATAAATATCTTCTGGAGATGGTTCTAAATTTCCTGATGGGTGGTTATGGGCAATTATTAATTTAGTCGCTCCTTGACGGACGGTTTCTCTGAAGATTTCGCGGGGATGAATCGAGGTTTCTGTTGCCGTACCGATAGTGAGAATTTTAGTTGCCAGCAAACGATTTTTGACATCCAACATTAGCACTGCAAAACGTTCCTGACTTTGCCACATCAAATCATTGCTCAAAACTGCTGCTGCTGCTGTAGGGCTATCTACCGTTACTTTTTCATCGGGTTTAAATTTAAAAGTTCGTTTGCCCAATTCTATGGCTGCAATAATCGTAGCGGCTTTAGCAGGGCCAATACCAGGAATCTGCATCAGTTCCCTGGGATGGACTTCCCGCAATACATCTAAGGGAGCGCGTCGATATGTACCTAACTCCTGTAAGATATGTTGAGCTAATCCAATTGCTGATAATTTGCCTTTTGTTTGTCCAGTACTAATCAAAATAGCTAACAATTCCGCATCGGAAAGATTTTTTGCTCCCATCGCCATGAGGCGTTCGCGGGGACGTTCGCTAGCAGGAAGATCGGCAATTCTCAGGCTATAGGTCATTACGACAACTAAAACAAAATAAGAGTTTTGTAACACAAATATAGCCCATGAAGGTATGAGAATTAAATCTTGCTAGTCTAAATACTTAATTAACTCCACCACATCTTTGCCGTCAATTTCATTAAAGTAGACTTTTACTTTTTCTTCTGAAGCGGTAGGCAGCTTTTTGCCAATAAAATCAGGATGAATCGGTAATTCCCGATGTCCCCTGTCTACCAATACCGCCAATCGAATTACTTCGGGTCTACCATATTCGGTAACAGCATTAAGGGCCGCACGTATGGTACGACCTTTATAAATTACATCATCAACCAGCACCACGGTTTTACCAGTTAAATCGAGGGGAATTTTAGTTTTGGCAGGGATACGAGTCCGAATTTTATCTAGGTCGTCACGATAAAAAGTAACATCGATCGCGCCGACGGCAACCTCTGTATCCTCTAGGATCTCGATCTGTTTCGCCAATAAATTAGCCAAAGGAACGCCTCTAGTATGAATTCCCAACAAAACTATTTCTGATAAATCTCCAGATTTTTCAACGATCTGAGAAGCCAGACGATTGATGGTACGACGAATTTCTTCAGCAGACAAGATTGTAACTATTTGGGCTGGCATTGATTAGAGTGAGCAGAAGAACACTGGCGAGGATTTTTATGAGTTAATTATTATAGTCTCTTTGTTTGCTGATTATTTGCTATAAGCGATCGAATTAAACAAGTCGTTATTAATTCTCCCTTGGATATGCACCTTCATTTTCGCGAAGGAACAATGGCACAGACGGTAATTCCTCTCAGTTCTCATTCTTTTGCGGGAGGGGTAGTGATGCCTAATTTAGTCCCTGCGGTCAATAATCTGGAGCGTTTGACGGGATATGTTCGAGAGATTAGATCGATTATTGGCGAAGATATATTTGAACCCTACATGACGGTTTTTTTTCAAAAATATAGCTATAAGGAGCTAAAACAGTTTAAACCTCATATTTTGGGAGTCAAGCTTTATCCTGCGGGAGTGACTACCAACAGCGAAGCGGGAGTAGCAACACTAAACCAAGCGGAAACTACGATTAAATATCTCGAAGAATTAGATATTCCTCTAATGATTCACGGGGAAACTCATGGTTTTGTTTTAGATCGAGAAAAGCTTTTTTTACCAATCTACGAACATTTAGCCCAAAAGTTTCCACGGCTGAAAATTATTATGGAACATATTACTACTGCCGATGCGGTGGCATTATTAGACAGGTACGAAAATATTTATGCTACGGTAACTTTGCACCATCTGATTATTACTTTAAACGATCTGGCTGGAGGATTGCTCAGACCGCATTTATTCTGTAAACCCATTGCCAAACGTCTCGAAGACAGAGAAGCCTTACTGAGTGCTGCGATTAAAGCTCATCCCAAACTGATGTTTGGTAGTGACTCGGCACCTCATCCTATTGATAAAAAAGAGGCTTGTGGCTGTGCTGCGGGAATATTTACTGCTCCTATTGCTCTCCAGTCTTTAGTAGAATTATTTGAACGACATAATGCTCTCGATAATTTACAGGCGTTTGTTTCTGATAACGCTCAAAAAATTTATGGCGTAACTCCACCGCCAAAATCTGTAACCTTAGAACCAGTAGCTTACAAAGTTCCTGCAATGTATGGCAATGTTGTTCCTTTTTTTGCCAACCAAGAGCTTCCTTGGTCGATTACTGAGGTTCATTCTTAAATTGCTTAAAAGCGATCGCCAAATCCTAGTGGCGTGGCAAGCTTAAAATAGTGCAATAAACTATCGCCGAGAACAAGGACTATTTGCTACATATCAAAAACCCAAGAGTATCGATCCAACAGACAAATCATCTGTGTTCATCCGCGTTCTCGGTGCGCGATGGCGCAGCCGAGTCCTTTAGGGCATACATGCGGAATTACGCCTTTGTCTTGCGCCTACATGCGGAATTACGCCTTTGTGTCGACGCGGGGGTGGATAGGGGGACTTATTTCAGTTGTCTTAATCTATTCAATAGTTAACTGTTCTTAGTTAAAAGTCCCCCATCCCCGCGCACCGCTGTGGACTCTTCTATAATGCAACATTTAAGGCGTGTCAGTCCGCTACAATTTTTTTCATAAATCAAAAAATAATCGGTTATTGATTAAGTTACCTGCTTAAGTTGCGATCTTTCCTGGACACTATCTCAGAGCTACAGCAAACTAAAAGTGTAAAGTTAAATTGCTTAATTATTGATCGATCGCTTACTCAAGCAATTAACTGGAAAATTGGTAGCTCTTGAGGTAATTCTAACCAAATTATCCTCACTCCCTCACAAAAATTCTCAGGAGGGAATTATGAAAATTAAATGGAAAAAACTAGGGATAAATGTCATCTTTTGGTTAGGAACAGAAATTTGGCTCACTTCGATCGGACTCGACGATCTAGCCGATTATAGTGAATTTCTCGGTCAGGAGAAAGAAATAACAGCGAGCGTTGAAGCCTATCCAACATTAATAGTAAATTTTGTCTTTTAAAAATCACTACCATTTTTCTTGAGATAGCGATCGTTCTTCTTTCAGGTTAAACAGCAGCAGAGATAAACAAAGTTAAGGAAGAGGTTGTAGGGGAGAAATTAGGCAAACTCCCCCAAAACCCAGCAAAAGCTGCTGGTGCTAGTAAAGTAATGCAATAACTCTTCCCCTACTTGAGACATTCAATGCCAACTATCGATCGCGTAGTTTTGGTGTTTGTCATACTTGTCGATTCTTTTTACGAGAAGAAGATGGCTTTCGCTGTGGCTTAACTCAAGAATCTCTCAGTCATGATGATAGCCAGAGCATTTGTCGCGAATACGAATAAATCAAATCTACACAAAAGGTTTGGCTAATTCTTTTAGGCTCTTTATGGATTCGGTGGGACTTATTGTTGGGAAGATAGTGAAACAAGTATAATCCTTAAGCCTAAGTATATTTGAGGATTTTCTGTGACCGCGATTGCGCGGAGCGCACCAGCAAAGCCGATCGCTATCTCTTGTATCAATCTGTTAGACTTAATTGAAGATTTATGATCGCCCTAGAGCCAGATGAGATGAGATAAGTAAAATTAGGGTGAACGATACAACCACTGAGAAGGAGAACAACAATGAAGGGATTCACCTCTCAAGCCATTCACGTGGGGAGCCGACTCCGACAATCTCTTGTCATCTTTACTCTGGCAGTTTTTCTGTTCCTGACATCAATGAAGGGAAGCTATGCTTCCTCCTTACTAGCTTCCAACCAAACAACACAATCCTTTGGACCAGATCAGACTATCATTGACCTCAATCAACTAACTTGGAAACCTCTTAGAGCGCAAGACGTGCCACCTGGCCCTGAGATCGCTCTTCTGAGAGGGGATACTCAAGACGCGGAGTCTCTTGAAGCGGTCTTGCGACTCCCTGCCCAGTATACATTTCCGAATCATAGTCATACTTCTGATGAAGTTTATCTCTGGCTCAAGGGCGATTTTACCTATATCGCCGCCGATGGCACTACCATTCCTCTGAGTGGACAGTCCTACATTAGTCTCCCTGGCAGCGTTCCCCACGCCCTCACTTGTGGAGATACCCCCTGTTTATTTTACCTGCGCTACTCAAGACCCTTCGACTTAATGGTTTATCCCATGCCCGAATTGAAGAAATTGGTTAGGGAATAACTTGACTGGCTGCTTCTCTCGACGTATCCCATAGATTTTCCAGGTGTAAAATTTTCGTTGATGGCAGAGTTCTTTTTTTATAAGGAATGCCAAGAGCTGAGAATCGATCGAAGCCGCGATTTATTCCTGTTGCAATTTTTAGACTGATCGTCATAATAAGTGATCGACTGCGTCGAGCGCCTGCTCAATGTACCATCAACGAAAAATTTACAGGAGAAAAAATCCTCAAATATGCCTGAGCATAAGGATTATACTTGTTTCACTATTTTCTCACAACAAGTCCCACCGAATCCATAAAGAGCCTTCTTTTAAATTACGAATTAGCCTTATAAATTGGGTTAGAAAATTAAACTAAATAAAAATAATATATGATTGACTGTTTCTGAGATGATTTATCGCTTGTGCCTTAATTAGAGCATGACTGTGGAAGAGAGGCAGGGGGCAGAGGAGAACTCGCCGCCACAATCTCGCTGGTTGTCTGCTCAATCAAACGTTCAGTGACGTATTCCAGTACCGCACACTGAAGCGTATAACTGCCCGATCGCTTTTCAATAAGACTTCGCCAGCACAAAGATTCCAAAGCCTCCAATAACTTGGGTTTAGAGACTACTGGAACAATGTCTGCTGCTAATTCGGAGAGCTTCGTCCACTTCCGATTAATCGCCAACCAATACATAATCGTTTGTTCTAAAGAAGAGAGACGATTGAACTGTTGGTCGAGGAGTTTTTGAATGCCATTGAAAACGGCGGTGTCTTGCTCTAGAAATTCTCCAATCTCACCGTCGAACAATTCTTGAATGGAAGTGGCAACAATCTTGATTACCAGGGGATTACAGCTATAGCTAGCGCACAACTCTTTTTGCTGTTCTTCTGACCCCACCAGTCCACTGGCTTGAATCAGAGCCAATGATGCTGACTCTGAGCCACTCAGTTGCAGCGATCGCACCGATAACTCGCTTCCCTCAAAAGTAGCCAGTTCGGCTGGTTTTTCCCGAGAAGTGAGGATGAAACAGCTCTGGTGGGCAGTTTCTCCTACTAAACGCAGCAGTTCTCCATATTCTTCATAACCAGGACGATATTGTCCGGCTCGCTCCCCTGCCTTTAAGATCGTCTCCATATGATCTAAAATCACCAGACAACGAGAGGAGCGCAAACACTGGAGCAAATGCCTCATCTTCGCTTTAGTTTCCTGCTGCTGGGAGAGAAAGGAGACTAAATCCCTCATGAGAGTTTCTAAGGGTGGGGCGTTACGCAGCGATCGCCAAATTACATACTCAAATTGCTCCTGAATCTGCTCCCCTAGCTCGATCGAGAGAGCCGTCTTGCCAATGCCCCCCATGCCTAGCACTCCCACCAGCCGACAGCGGTCAACCTGAATCCATGTTTCTAGGGTAGCTAGTTCAGAGGTGCGCCCATAAAATACTGACACATCAAGGGCTTCACCCCAGTCTTGTTGAATAGGAGTGATTTGTTGTCGATGGACTCTTGTTACCGCAGTTGCTCTGGCGTAGTCCCTAGGAGTGAGGGTGAGATGGAAAGTACTGAAGTAGTCTTCCAGGGTTCTTTTGTCTACAGGATTTTTGCGCTGACGCACCTTAGTGAGGGTATTGAGGCTGAGTCCCGTCAGCTCATTCAAATCTTCCAGAGTGTAAGCCTGTCGGTTATTAGCTTCAATTTCTGATTGTTTCTGGGCAGCTTGCAAGCGTTGCCAACCCAACGGAGAGAGAATTACTCCCCGCTTGCGCTTTGAACGTTGGTGGAAGCTAGGCATAGTTGAATTTGGTGCAATTGAACGATAAATTATTGCCCCTAAAATTATTTTAAGGTTAATTGACCCTTAAGTTTCGCTCTTAAGTTGCGATCTTGAGTGGTACTTCCTTGGCAGTCGCTGCACACTAAAGGTATGAGCGTTCAGCTCCTATTTCATCAGAAAACACATAACACACAGGAGAAATTTTCACTATGCTAGCTCATATTAATGGTACTGAAATTTACTATGAGAAAGTTGGCCAAGGCATTCCTATTATGCTGATGCACGGCGGACTGGGCTTAGATCATACCTATTTCCAACCTTGGCTCAAAGCACTGGCGAACAAAGCGACCCTGATCTTTTTCGATCATCGTGGCAACGGGCTTTCGTCTCGTCCAGACTCCTTCGACGACATCACCCATCAGACCTGGATCGAAGATGCCGATGCACTGCGGGAATACCTGGGATACGACCAGATCGTGCTTTTGGGACATTCTTATGGGGGGTTCTTAGCTCAGGACTATGCACTGCGCTTCGGTCAGCACCTGCTCAGCTTGGTTCTTTGCTCGACAGCACCCGTAGTCGATTATATGGATGTAATCCTGGACAACGCAAAAGCCCGCGCCACCCCAGAGCAATATGCCGCAGTTAAGGAGATATTTTCTCGACCGATGGCTGATGATGCCGAGTTGAGGCGGTACTGGCGTCTCTTGCTGCCGCTGTATTTCTATGGTAGCAACGCCATGTACGATCCAGCCCTCGGCACAATGATAGATGCATATACAGTTTACAGTGCGGCGGCAAGCAACCAGAGTAATTTAGTCACCCTAGGCGAATTTAATGCCCTACCCCGCCTCGGCGAGATTAAGGTGCCGACCTTAGTTATCTCCGGCCGCGATGATTGGATCACTCCGCTTGCCCAGGGTGGTAAACGCATCCATGATGCCATTTCCAGATCTCAACTGGTTGTCTTCGAGCAAAGCGGACACTGGCCTTTCATCGAGCAAAAGGCTTACTTTAGACAGGTACTCACTGACTGGCTCGACCAATTAATATGGATTCCTCAAGAATCTGGCAAGGAAACTCCACAATCACATTCTGTGACTGTTTAGTTAGTTAATTTTGGTTTGTCGATGGACACCTAATTTAATTAGTTTTCAAGGAGACAAAAAGGAGTCAATAATATGGTCAATGCAGAACGGCAAAGAATAGAAAAGATCGAGGAAAACTTTTCTGAGGAACTGTTTTTTCAAATTCGAGATAAGTCCTTTGAGGCAGTGCGGCGTATTGCTTACGGGATCGAGATTGGGATGTTAGAAGAAGAAGCTAATCAAATGGCGATCGCGACTTTGCAAGCAATGGGAACTCGTCAGGGGTGGCATAAACCTTATGTTCGGTTTGGCTCTAACACCATTAAAACCTTTGGTGCAGAATCTGAACCGGGAATTCGCCTGGGAGAAGATGATATTTATTTCATTGATATTGGACCAGTCTGGGAAAAATATGAAGGAGATGCAGGAGAGACATTTGTAACTGGCAATAATCCAGAGATGAAACGCTGCTGGCAAGATGTCAAACGCATATTCAAGAAAGTATCAGATAAATGGAAGCTAGAAAAGTGTAGTGGTGAGGTGTTGTATCAGTTTGCCGAACAAACGGCACGTCAGATGGGCTGGGTGCTGAACCTCGATCTTAGCGGTCATCGTCTGGGTGATTTTCCCCACGATGTTCATTATGACGGTTCTTTAGCTGCTATCCCCTTTTGCCCTTCGCCCAAACTGTGGGTGCTAGAAATTCAAATTCGGCATCCAAAGCAACCATTTGGTGCATTTTACGAAGATTTGTTGATTTAACCAAGGAGAGTTATTACTCATGAAACTCAATCTAGCAAAATTATTACTGACCGCAGGACTCGGTTTAGGCATTATCTCTTTTGCCTCCGCAGCCGAAGCTGGAGTTGGCGAAAATGGTTCGAGCTTAACTGGACAGAAGACTGAGAAACAACCCCAGCAGCAGTTAAAGGGAATGAGTGACCAAGGTTCGAGCTTGACTGGGCACCTGCCACAGCCAACTACTAAAGGGCAACCACAAAAGTCCAAATCGCTAACTTGCAACGGTTCGAGCTTAAGCGGACAGACAACAAAGAAACAACCCCAGCAGCAGTTAAAGCATGGTAATTTGCAAGGTTCGAGCTTAACTGGGCAGAAGACTGAGAAACAACCTCAGCAGCAGTTAAAGGGAAGTCATGACCAAGGTTCGAGCTTAACTGGACAGACAACAGAAAAACAGCCAGCTCAATAACAACGGGATTGAAACCTAAAATAAGCAACAAAAAGCTCTTAATTCGATTGAGCATTTAATTATGCCTACCTACTTACCCCCTAGCCGATCGTGAACATTCAATCTCTGAGGAGTAACATCCGCCAACTGAAATCGAAACATCTTGCCCCTGCGATCGCTGCGGAGCGGCTAGGAGAACTAGTAGTAGGAGCATTCGTTCAGGACCATTCCTGGTCCCAACTGATTCAGTCAACGGTGTCTCAAGGACTCTACCAAAGATATCGCCTGAGTTATCCCAGCGATGATTTTCAGATCATTCTGGTTGCTTGGGAACCAGGAAAGAAAAGTCCAATTCACGACCATCATGAAACCGTTGGTATCGTGGCAACCCTCCTGGGCGAGATGATTGAAACCCGATATCAAAGGACGATCGGCATTGGCAAATATTGCATTCTTAAGCCCAATGCGCGGTATGCTCTCAAACCCTTAATCATGAGTCCAATCTTACCAGGCAAGGCGATGCAGTTACATCAGATGGAAAACCCAAGCCAGCAATGGGCTGCGACTCTCCATGTTTACCTCAAGCCTCTGGAAACTTTTCATCTCTATCACCCCATCCTCAAGCCCTGGTATGTCGCTGTGACCAAAACGCTTTGGTTCGACGACATCAACCTGACAACATTACTTAGGTAGTGATAGCAGCGATCGCCTTCTAGAAATATAGCAAGTCAAAGTGCGATCGCAGCACAATTCCTTTCTTTTCTCTTAAAACAAAGGAGGGTTATTACTCATGAAACTCAATCTACCAAAATTATTACTGACCGCAGGACTCAGTTTAGAAATTATCTCTGTTGCCTCCGTAGCAGAAGCTGGAATTAATTTGAATGGCACGAGCTTAACTGGGCAGAAGACTGAGAAACAGCTACCACAGCAGTTAAAGGGGATAAATGTCAATGGTTCGAGCTTAAGCGGAAAGACAAAGAAGAAACAACCCCAGCAGCAGTCGAAGGCAATTGGTTTAAATGGTTCGAGCTTAACTGGACAGAAGACTGAAAAACAACCCCAGCAGCAGTTGAAGAGAATGAGCTCCAATGGTTCGAGCTTAACTGGACAGACTACTGAAAAACAGCTACCACAGCAGTTGAAGGGTCTTCCTCGCAATGGTTCGAGTTTAACAGGACAGGTATCCCAGAAACAGCAGAAAAGGTAGGCTGGTTGAGGAGACGAAATCAAAATCTCAAGCAGGTTTTGTCGGGTTACGCTGCCACTTAACCTAATATTTCCGCAGGTGAAAGCAGATGCGAACATTTTTCTTATCTCTAATAGTTGGTGGTATCTACTCGATCGGGATGAGAGTCGTTGACTCTCACCCAAGCTTGGCAAACACCCCGACCACAACCAGACGCGCTGAACCAGTCTTGCAGGAGCAAGCCAAGGCACAGGGTTATCAACTTAGTGAACCAGAACTAGATCCCCAAGATCGCGATCGGGAAGTTTATCTTTACACTATTAATTATCAAGATCCTAATAATTCCCAATGGCATAACCTTTGCCAACCTGATGCTGATAATCTTGCCAAAGCAATGCTGTTATCTGGTGAATGGGATGAGACAGGCGCACATATTGATAACGATCGAGTTACCGTTGCCTGTACTAGCAGCGTTTTAGCTAAATGTGTCAGGTGGGGTTACAAACCCTGGCAGACAGTCCAAGGTGTATCTTTGCGAGATTACCATCAAACCTGTACCCGCATGGCTCGTGCGGACTACTGTGGCAATGGCATCAGTCATACCAAAGATGGAACGGCGATCGATCTCTATGACAGATTGGGCATCCAGCAACCAGAACCCCAAGAAGATCGAGAGATGTTATTTGAGGCAGCTTGGGGAGTAGATGGGGCAGTATTACTGGCGCGTACTCGCTACCCAGAAGGTTTGGCTCAACTCCAGTCAGAATGTCCCGAAAAGTTGGCGCAGATTGTGTCTGATAACCAAACTCTTAGCAATGAGGAAGCTCAACAACCAGCAGCAGGAGCGATGATTTTCAATAGTTCCTTGCAGGTGAACGAAAAAATGCGTGGAAGATAGAACAAGTCATAAGTCATAAACCCTGATTTTCAGTACTCATAAGCAAATAAAAATAATTTTCAATTATAAGGAGGCTACTAATGTCAGCTTACTGTTTCTTTGATAATCTTGAGACCATCGACCCAGGAAAACTGGAAGAATACAAGAGTCGTGTGGCACCAGTTGTCGAACAATATGGCGGTCGTTACGTTGTCCTTGGTGGCAAGTTCAAAGTCGTCGAGGGAGATTGGAGTCCGACTTTCCCAGTCATCATTGAATTCCCTAGTCTTGAGCAGGCATATTGTTGGTACGACTCTGACGAATACCAGAAGTTGAAAGAACTACGTCTGTCGGCAGTAAAATCAAACGCTGTTTTCCTTGAGGGATTTTAAGCCAAGGAAGTAGGAGCATAAAAATCATCTTGGCGATCGCCTTTTACTTTACTACTGAAGGAATACCTGGCAACATAAGCCCTTGGTTTAGCTAAGACAAATGGAAGCGATCGCGCGAACGCACAGTGGCTCTCGCCAATCGCTAGTACGACAGTCAACAGTCAACAGTCAACATCCCGCGCCCTTCGGCGACATAGCCACCAACAATCACAATCAACAATTAACAATTAATACCAAATTGAAAAAAGAATGCGACACATCTGGTAAGGGCGAATCGCGATTCGCTCCTACCCAAAAACTATCTGTTGCAAACATTAATTGAATTGGTATAACAACTAATCATCAACAAAGGAGAAAAAACCAATGCTTAACCAAATTAAAGCTCTGCTTCAAGATGGGCAGCTACGCCAGAAAATTAAAGCAGCAAAGACCCAAGACGAAGTGATCGAGCTGATGGCGACCATTGCTGCTGAAAAAGGTAACAACTTCACGACAGAAGATGTAACTCAAATGCTAACCAAATTAGCACCAGGCAGTGGCAACGAATTAATTGAATTGAGCGAGTCAGATTTACTAGCTGTAGCGGGGGGAATTAGGACGAGAGGGCGTTGGCCCACTGCAAGAAGCGTTTGTTACTGTTAGGCTGGACTGTTCTGAAATTAACGAACATCGTGACTGCCGCTTTTCCATATTCTAGCCTAAAGGCGTAAAAGATAAGCCCTTTGTCCAAGTTGAGGGGGAACTGACACCAAGGGCAATTGGAGGCGATTGCGTGAACGCGCACTGGCTCTCTAGCCAATCGCTGGTGGTGTCATTGCTTATAACTAATCCTCAATTGAGACTCATCGAATTAAAGGAGATACTCATGTCTAAACAAAAACGGAAATTACTTGCCACTGCTAGACCAGAAAAAACCCGCCAAGAGCAATCCCTTGTCCAACTTGAAGGGAAACTTACTGAAGCTCAATTGGAGGCGATCGCTGGGGGTCAACTAATACTCAATTGAGGTTGATCTGCATGGAAGGAGGAACTAATGTCTAAACCAAAGCGAGACAAGTTCGCTGCTAATGAAACATCAGAAAAAACCTGCCTACAGAAGCCCTTTGTCCAAGTTGAAGGGAAACTTACTGGAGAGCAACTAGAAGCGATCGCGCGATCGCCTGCCTCAAGAACCCCAATCACGTTCGGGAGTATCCCAATCCCATCACGTCTTGGGTTTTTGGGCAAGGGTGCAGAGGGAGAAAAATTTAGGTTTAAATATCTTTATATTTTTATATTGATGTGCATCAATATAGTTTGTATAATATCGATATAGATAAATATTGACAACTATCAATATACGGAGTGTAATACCATGTCTCGTCTTCAATTAGCATTAAACGTGAGCGATCTCAATGTCGCTGTTGAATTCTACCGCCAACTGTTTAATACCGAACCAGCAAAGCTTCGTCAGGGGTATGCCAACTTTGCAATTGTCGATCCTCCCCTCAAGTTAGTCTTGTTTGAAAATGCTTCTGCTACTGGCAAGTTAAACCATTTAGGAATTGAAGTAGAATCCTCAGAACGAGTTACTCAAGAAAGCGATCGCCTTAAACAAGCCAACCTAACAGTTAAGAGCGAACCCCAAACAACTTGCTGTTATGCTTTACAAGATAAAGTTTGGACGACAGATCCAGACGGTGATGATTGGGAGATTTATACAGTTTTAGAAGATTCAGCAACCTTCGCTTGTAACGGTGCTGAGGCAAAAGCATCCACTTGTTCTTAGTCGCTCTTTGACGAAGTGAACGCAAGCCCTGTCGTTTCACGGGCGACACAAGCTCCCGAATTTACTTCGGGAGTCGCGCCCAAAAAAGTCCGCGTCGCCTGGGGGAGGGGGGATTGCGGAACCTGTGTCCGCAATTCTAGACCCCGTTCTCCCCAGGCGTTTATGACGGACGTGGCAGGGTACTGTTCACCGAGGGAAACAATTAATAATTAATTTCGGCAAAAACTTTTGCCATTGGGAAACTATCTCAGAGCTACAGCAAACCAAAAGTGTGAAGTTCAATTGCTTAATTTTTGGTCTATTACTTACTCAAGCAATTAACTGGAAAATTTGTAGCTCTTGAGGTAATTCTAACCAAATTATCCTCACTCCCTCACACAAATTCTCAGGAGGGAATTATGGAAATTAAATGGAAAAAACTAGGGATAAAAATTATCTTTTGGTTAGGAACAGAAATTTGGCTCACTTCGATCGGACTCGACGATCTAGCCGATTATAGTGAATTTCTCGGTCAAGAAAAAGAAATAACAGCGAGGTTGAGAGCTTATCCAACATTAACAGTAAATTTTGTCTTTTAAAAATTGCTACCATTCACAGAACGAATAATTTATAGTCACAATTGAAAGGAAGTCAAAAATGTTTACTCTCTCACACGAAATATTTAGAGTATCAGACAGAGGATTCATTCTCTGGCTATTGAAAATGAAATAGCCCTGGTTTTTTGATGCACTACCTTATTCAATTTATTGCCAATTGTATCTCTAGTTCTTCTCGATTGTTTTCTAATTTGACAGATGAGGACACGGGGAACGCGCTCTGTTAACCGTGGGTTGTCCGTGTGAAAATGTACTTCATTTAATTGAGAAGAGCTACTAGTGGTGTGTCAGGTTTATTTTGATGGATAGTTTTTTCCAATTAAAGATTTTCCTTTTCCCTTTCACCCTTCTCCTTTACACGTCAATTTTCAATTGACAAACTACTAGTGACGATCTGCGATCTAACCAGATCCTTGTTAAAAATGAAATCTTCTGAATCTACTAATCTCGTCAAAGAGAATTTTGAGCAAGTTGAATCCCCACCAGCACAAAATCGCCAAGTAAAATGGCTCTGGTTGTTTTTGAGTCTGGTAATACTTGCTAGTGGCAGTGTAAGTTGGCTGTGGCTGAAGCAGAATAATGCTTCTGTGGCAACGGAAAACCAATCTGCTCCTGCCATTCCAGTAAGACTGCAACAGTTAGAAGCTAGCACCATTAAGAATAGTTCCGAGTTTGTCGGTGCCACAGAAGCCCAGCAAAGAGTTAGTTTACGACCAGAAACTGAAGGGCGGATTGTGGAAATTTTGGTTAGTTCTGGCGAAAAAGTTAACCAAGGAACACCTCTAATCCGACTTCGTCCCGATAAAAATCGGGCGCAACTTAATAGCGCGATCGCCAGGATAAATTCTTTGCAAGCAGCACTCAACCAAGCTGAATCGGAACTTAGAACTGCTGAAGCAGAAAAATCTAGAGAAGCAGCAGAACTTCAGTTACAGGAAGAAGAATTTAAACGGACGAGTTTTCTAGTCACCGAAGGAGCGCAATCAGTACAAGCTCTAGACCGAGTCCAACGCGATCGCGAAGCTGCCCTTGCTAGCGTTGAAGCTGCCCAAAAGCGAATCAAAGCTGCCGAAGCAGCGATCGATGCTGCTAATGCCGATCTTAGGCAAGCCGAAGCAGATGCCGATTTAGCACGGGAAAATCTACGAGATACAGAAGTGGTTGCCCCCGTTGCTGGAACGATCGGCGATATTCCAGTCAAGATTGGAGACTATGTAGAAATCACTGACACCCTAACCACAATTACCCAAAACCAGACTTTAGAATTACGTCTTGCTGTCCCGATTGAAGATACTACTAAATTGCAGCTCGGACTGCCAGTGGAACTAAGGACATCCTCGGGAGGCGATCCTTTAGTACTAGGCAAGATTAGTTTTATCTCTCCTGTGGTAGATACGACATCTCAGACTGTTTTGGCGAAAGCGAGCTTTCTCAATCCCCAAGAAAAACTGCGGGATAAGCAGTTCGTACGTGCCAGAATTATTTGGGATCGGGGTTCAGGGGTTTTAGTCCCTGCTTCGGCGATTACTCGTTTGGGAGGTCAGGCATTTGTATTTGTCGCCCAAAACGCAGCAGCCAGCGAATCGGGAGAGGTGCAACAAATCGCCGAGCAACGTCCCGTCAAATTAGGTTCAATTCAAGGAAATTACTATCAAGCTATTGATGGGCTAGAGCCAGGAGAAACTCTAATTACTCACGGTTTGCTGAATCTCTCTGATGGTGTTCCCATTATGCCAGAGTCGGTGAGTTCATCAACAGAGGCTAAGGGGAGTTAGTAGTTAGTAGTTAGTTGTTCTCCTACTAACCAACGTGAGTTCGACAAAGCTAAAAATTCAAAAATTTAGCAGAATTCCTCATTCTTTGGTTAGAAAAATCAGAACTCCGAACTCCGAACTCCGAACTCCGAACTCCGAACTCCGAACTCCGAACTCAAGTTAACCACTAACTGAATCTCCGATCCTTCAGGGCGGAGAGTATTGAGGTGCAAGGTACTCCGCCTTGAAAAGACAGAGCCTGCTTGCACTTCGTCAATTGCGCATCGCTGGAGAACTTTTATGTTTGTTGAGACTTTTATCAAGCGACCTGTTTTTACTATTGTTTGTTCCATCGTCGTCTTGTTGGTAGGGTTAGTCAGTATTCCCACTCTACCTGTGGAACAATACCCCGATATCAGCCCCGTGCAAGTGGTAGTTAGTGCCAACTATCTTGGGGCTAGTGCCGAAGTAGTCGAAAAGACCGTCACCACAGTCTTAGAGCGACAGATTAACGGTGTTGATGGCATGAGGTACATTAATTCGATTAGCTCTGAGGATGGCACGAGCCAGATTACAGTTACCTTTGAGCAGAGTTATAACATCGACATTGCAGCGGTTGATGTTCTCAATCGGGTATCTCTTGCCGAACCGCAACTGCCAGATTTAGTTCGACAAACAGGAGTTGCGGTAAATAAGCAATCCAGCGGTTATCTCCTGGGGATGGCGGTTTTTAGCGAGGAAGAAGGCAAATACGATAGCAATTTCATCAGTAACTATGCCGATCTTTATGTCTTGGATGAAATTAGAAGAATCAGGGGTGTAGCTAACATTCAACCCTTTGGCGAACGCCGTTATGCGATGCGTCTTTGGCTAGACCCTCAAAGATTAGCTAGTCGTGGGATTACGGCTCAAGATGTGGTTGATGCTCTTCACGAACAAAACTTAGAAGTTGGGGCAGGAAGGATCGGTCAACCACCAGCAACGGAAGGACAAATGTATCAGCTGACACTTAGGGCTGTAGGTAGGCTCAAAGAAGTGTCGCAATTTGAGGAGATGATCCTGCAATCGGGAGCTGATGGCACGCTGATTAAGCTCAAAGATGTTGGTCGAGCCGAACTAGGAGCCGAAAATTATGAAACTTTTGCTAAGTATAGCAGTCGAAACGCAGTCGGCTATGGGATTCAGCAAGCTCCTGGCAGTAATGCTCTAGAAGTTGCCAATGCAGTAAAAGCTAGAGTAGCCGAATTGGCTGAAGATTTTCCCCCAGGAATTAACTATGAAATTCCCTACGACCCAACTTTGTTTGTGGTTGAGTCGAGAAGGGAAGTGGTGAGAACTCTAATTAAAGCAGTACTACTGGTAGTCTTAGTGCTGTTTATCTTTTTACAGAATTGGCGAGCCACTCTAGTTCCGGCAATTGTGATTCCGATTTCCTTAATTGGAACTTTTGCCTTTATCAAATTATTTGGGTTTTCCATTAATAGTCTGACTCTGTTTGGTTTAACCTTAGCTACGGGGATGGTGGTCGATGATGCGATCGTCGTGGTAGAGGATATTGTTGGTAAAGTACAGGAAAAGAAAATGCCACCCCATAGAGCGGCGATGGAAGCGATGCGTGAACTTTCAAGTGCTGTAATCGCTACTTCTTTAGTTTTGTTGGCAGTTTTTGTGCCTGTAGCTTTTTTCCCTGGAACTACGGGGCAGCTTTATAAACAGTTTGCTTTAACTATTGCTTTTTCGATTGTTATTTCTACTTTTAATGCTTTAAGTTTGACCCCTTCACTTTCGGCTTTACTGTTACGCCAAGGACAACAACCTGGGGGCTGGTTAGGAAGAATTTTTGCCCTATTTAACCTAGGGATAGAGGGCTTGCGCCAAGGATATCGCGGTATATTATGGCCCTTGAGTCGGATTAAAGCCTTTGTTGTCGGGATATTTATTGTCTTTCTGGGGTTGACAGTTTGGATGTATCAAACTGTACCAACGGCATTTTTACCAGAAGAAGACCAGGGTTATTTGATTAAACTGGTTCAAGCACCAGAAGGGACTTCTCTGGCATATACCGAGCAGGTAGTCGATAAGTCCGATCGCTATTTCGAGGACATCCCCGAAGTGGCAGGAACATTTTCGATTGGAGGCTTTGGTTTTACTGGTAATGTAGCTAATGTCGGCACTACTTTTGTCCCTCTTACACCTTGGGGCGATCGCCTAAAACCCGAACAGTCAGCGCAAGGGATTCTCGGTCAGACAATTGGCAAACTAATAGCAATTCCCGATGCTAGAGTCTTCGCCATTAATCCGCCTACAATTGAGGGGTTGGGTAATTATGGTGGCTTTGTCTTTCAGCTTCAAGATCGAAGCAATAATGATATCCAGACTTTCTTGCAACTCGCTAGTGAGATCCTGGCGCGGGCAAATGAGGCTCCCGAACTACAGAATGTCTTTACTACCTATACTGCCAATTCTCCACAACTATTGCTGGAAATTGACCGGAACCAAGCCAAAGCTGTAGAAGTTGAGATCGATGATATTCTCAATACTCTCCAGATTTTCCTCGGTTCGCGTTATGTCAATGATTTTAATGAGTTTGGTAGAACTTATCGGGTATATATCCAAGCAGACAAGGAGTTTCGCTCTAACCCAGAAGATATTGGCAAACTCTATGTCCGTTCTGCCCAAGACCAAATGATTTCCCTGAGCAATTTAGTTCGGGTGACTCCTGTAACTGGACCACAAATCATCAATCACTATAATCTACTCCGCTCAATTGAAATCAACGGTGCAGCCGCTCCTGGTTATAGTTCTGGTCAGGCGATCGCTGCCATGGAACGCATTGCTGCCGAAGTTTTACCTAAGAATATGGGTTATGAATGGTCGGGAATTTCCTTAGAAGAAATTGAATCTGGCGGTCAAGCCCCAATTATTTTCGGGCTAGGAGTGTTCTTTGTTTTCCTAGTTCTAGCAGCTCAATATGAAAACTTTGTCGATCCTTTTATTATTCTGCTAGCGGTTCCTCTAGCCATCTTAGGCGCACTATCAGCAGCTTCCCTCAGAGGTTTTGCCAATGATGTTTATTGTCAGGTAGGTTTGGTGATGTTGATTGGCTTGGCTAGTAAAAATTCAATTCTGATTGTGGAATTTGCTAACCAACTTAGAGAACAAGGTCTTCCTATTGCTAAAGCCGCTCTAGAAGCAGCACAGCAGCGACTGCGACCAATTATTATGACTGCGATTTCTACACTTTTGGGAATTTTCCCTCTGGTTGTAGCAACAGGGGCAGGTTCAGCTAGTCGTCAATCACTGGGGACAGCAGTCTTTGGTGGGATGGTAGTTTCTACCGTTTTGAGTCTGTTTATTGTACCCATACTCTATATCATTGTTGCCTCTGCTTTCAGTCGCCTCAAAGATAATTTTCGCGCAACTTCACATTATCAGAGATAAACCAAAAGAGGCGGTGAGAAATGATGTATCACAATAATAATTCAGCGAAGAAAATTCACAAAGCAAATTTGTCTGCCAACGAAGAGAGCCAGATTCGCGAATTCGATGTTGCCGTTATTGGGGCAGGACCTCTGGGGATTCTGTATGCCTCTTGGCTTAAGCAAGCACGTCCTCATCTACGTATTCTAATGCTCGATCGCAATCCATCACCAAAACACAAAATTGGTGAAAGTACTCTGTCTGGTTTTTGTAAGTCACTTCGTTCTGTAGGTATTAGTCATGAAGTGATGCAGCGTTTATTTTTTCCTAAAAATGGACTGGGCTTTTTCTATGGAGATAAGACTAATAAAGACATTACCAAGGCTCCTGAATATATCTTAGAAACCTTCGATGAAACTTTTCAGGTTGAGCGTCGGGTTCTCGATTCATTGCTCATTGCCAATGGTCGTAGACTGGGAATTGAAATTATTCAAAATGCCCGTATCGAGCCTCAAAAATCAGTATTTAGCAGTCAGGGAAATTTTTTAACCTACCATCTTGGTTCTGACAAGCATCAGATTCGCGCCCAACTGGTTGCGGATGCCAGTGGTGCGTCGAGTGTTCTGGGACGACATTTCGGTCTGTATGCAACTACAGGACTAACTTTCCAGACTGGAGCAGTTTGGGCTTACTTCAAGAAAATCCGCAGGTTGGATAAATACCAAGGTTGGAAAGCTAAAGCCCAGTGCTCCCGCGACGAATACACCCAACACATCTGTTTTCCTGAAGGCTGGATGTGGTATATCCCCCTCAAATCTTGGCAGCAAGCTTCAGATCGAAATCTGGCAAAGATGCTAACTAGACTATTGACAACTAAGGACAAGCTTCCTAACCAGCAACAATTGAGTCAGGAATTTGGCTGCCCAACCACAGATATTTTCAGTATTGGTATTGTTTTGCGAGAAGATCGCGATCGGTTACTTAAACAAGGTGGTAATGCAGTCTTTGAGTATTACCAGCAGCAAGTGCCAATCATTGCTCAAATACTCGAAGGGGCAGAAATTCTGCGGGATTACTATGAAAATCACTCTCCTTATGAAATTCGACGACAAATTCGTCACTATAGTCAACAGATAGCTGGAGATGGTTGGTTGTTACTGGGAGATGCAGCTTTCTTTGTAGATCCGCTAATTTCTCCAGGACTTACTGGTGGTGCAGCTACAGCTTACTTTGCTTTTCAGGAAACTCTAAAAGCATTTGACTGTCAAGACTTTTCTCAGGATTCTTTTATTGGCTATCAAAACTTTACTAAAACTCTCCATCAAGCACTAGAGCGAGATAACCAACTTGTCTATATGTCTTTCAATCATCCCGAAGCCCTCAAGCTAATTCAGCGTTTCCAGGAAATCTATGCTCGTAGACATTTCCACAGACACCAACAACAATCCTATAGTTTGGCCGACACTAACGTATGGGGAATTCTGGACGAAAAATATCGGGAGATGCAGACTATTCTGTGGCAAATTATGCGTCAAGAAGAACTAAGAGTAAGTTCTCAAATTCCGCTCCCCGAACAGATGCCTGTTCATTATGAGCGGATGGTCAAGCGTCTGCAACAGTGCCTGACTGGCTATGTGAATCATTATGTAAAGCTGACTCCCTATATCACTCAAAACAAGAGAATTAATCATATGTAGTGACTATGGCGAAATAAATTTAGCTAATAGTGTCTGATTTGGGATTAT
The DNA here is from genome assembly GCA_030064795.1 of Pleurocapsa sp. MO_226.B13. The sequence goes on from JASJEI010000104.1 coordinate 31,075, forward strand.
AGTTATCAAAACTCGACTTACAATCTTTTAACGCTTCATAAGTACTGTGCCATTTTCGTCTAAATACTGGAGAAAGGCTTTAGCCACATCTAAGAGATAATTCGGCAAGACTACTCAGATGACGACTTAAGATAGCTGCGTCAGTCAGTTCAAACACAGCATCTTTACCATGGCCTAGACAATGATATAGTTAATTACGAAATTTTTTTAGATTAGTATCAGGCATTTTTGAGCGAATCTCAACTTAATGCCTGATTTTATCTATATTCAGCTAATTTTTGAAGTTTAAAGTTCTCTGACTGTTTTTTTAGTCTAAACTCCAGACCACCCCTAGACGAAACTAAAATTAGGCAGCAGCTAGAAGTGGTTTTGACTCAGGTAAATAGTATTTTGGCTACTGCCGAACAGGGAGAATTATTAAGAAGTGGCTTGAAAGTGGCTATTGTTGGTTGTCCCAATGTGGGAAAATCTAGTTTACTTAATGCGTGGAGTAAAAGCGATCGCGCTCCTCTCAATCCGTTAAAACAACGGAAAAAAGGGGGCGGTCTGCGGTTTTGATGGTGGAAAAAAGTTAAAGGGCGTAAACGCCATATAGTGGTTGATTCTCAAGGATTAGTTATTGGGGTATTAGTGACGGAAGCCAATGGTTCTGAACGGCTAGGAGCAGTAGTCATTTTACATCAAGCAGTTGAGAAACTGAGCAAATTAGAAGTAGTCTGGGTATCCCTTGGTTATTCAGGAAAGAATTTTGCTCAAGCGGTAAAACAGATATGCGGTGATTCGGTTCGAGTCGAAGTTATTGAAAGGAAATCATGCATAATTGGAAATTTTACCAAAGCGATGGATCGTGGAGCGAACATTTGGCTGGTTAAACCGATTTAGACGCGCTTCGTAAAGACTATGAGCTATATACTGAGATGAGTACAGGGATGATCTATGGTTCATTAATTCGCCTCATGACAAGAAGATTAGTCGCTTAATCTTTTGTTTATGAATCAGCTCTAAGATTAGCTATAACGAAACGAAAAGTTAGTGGCGGTTCGAGAAGCATGGAACGATTTTTACAGACTGCTAATTTATTAACAGTGGTGCAAACTTGTCGTCGTCAAGGACGTTCAGTGATTGATTTTTTTGAGAAGTCATTGATGGTCAAAGCTGCCAAAGATTCTGATTGTTTAGTTCCCTCTCTTATCCCTAATTCTTAGACCTGAATCCTTACATAAAAACTGCCATCTCTCTTAAATTAATTAATTTCTAAGCTATTAGATTCAATTTCTAATTCTATCATTACTTTAAACACACATAAGTTGCATCACCATATTTTTCGCCGTTTTTGGCGATCGCAAAAGTCTCGTTCCCAGAAATATGGCGGTACGGGTATTGGTTTAGCAATTTGTAAGCGATTAGTCGAGCTGCATAGAGGAGAATTATTAGTTAAGAGTCAAGTTGGAGTTGGCAGCACTTTTAAATTTTATTTACCGATCGGGAATTGAAAAATTTTCTCATAATTGCGATTTTAATGGTCTTCTAGGGCATTGTGTAAAAATAAAGTGAACAGTTTTTTAAAAAATTAGAGAATGAGAATGTAACTAAAAAAAAGCCTTAGATGTCTGATAATCAGGTAATCGAAAAGATTCGAGCTCGATACAAAAAGTTATTGCCTTATTTAAACGAAAAAACCCGTCGTATTTGGGCAGGGATTGAAGCTAGGAGTTTAGGATGGGGAGAGGTTACTCAGGTTTCCTTGGCAACGGGGCTATCTCCTAGGACAATTCAAAAGGGGATACGTTCTCTAGAGGAATCAAGCTCTGGGAAAACGGCAGACAAGAGTCCCAGAATTCGCGCCCAAGGAGGAGGACGTAAATTACTCGAAGAACAGGATACAATGTTGCTGGTTGACCGAGAATCCCTGATTGAACCAATGACACTGGGAGACCCTGAGTCGGTTTTGAAATGGACTTCAAAAAGCGTGGTCAAACTGGCGGATGCACGCTTATCTTGGAGGACACAGAATTAGTCCCAAAAGTGTCTACAATTTGCTTTTAACCCTTGGCTATAGCCCTGAATCAAATCGAAAGACCCGTGACGGCTCATCTCATGTAGATCGCGACCAACAATTTTTGTATATTTCTCAGTTGGTCAAGGATTTCCAATCCCAGAGCGAACCGGTGATTTCAGTCGATACAAAGAAAAAAGAGTTAATTGGTAACTTGAAAAATCCTGGAACTGAATGGTGCCAAAAAGAAGAACCCGTCGAAGTACGAATGGATGATTTTGTTGACCCCCAACTAGGGAAAGCAATTCCCTATGGAATTGATGATTTAACCTTCAATCAAGGGGATGTCAATGTAGGCATCGATCATGATCCGGCAGAATTTGCAGTAGAGTCGATTCGTCATTGGTGGTACTCTATGGGACAACTTCTTTACCCTAAAAGCCAACATCTTCTGATTACGGCAGATTGTGGAGGAAGCAATGGTTATCGCACTCGATTATGGAAATTAAAATGACAAGAATTAGCCACTGAGCTCGGCAAAACTATTCATGTGTGTCATTTTCCTCTCCCGCTCAAGTAAATGGAATAAAATTGAGCATCGCCTTTTTTCTCACATTACCCAAAACTGGCGAGGTAGACCATTGACTAGTCTACAAGTCGTGGTTAATCTCATTGGCAATACCAGAACCAAAACAGGTAAGACAGTCCAAGCTAGATTAGACCAAAATCTCTACCCAACTGGAATTAAAGTTACAGATCAACAACTCAATGACATTGCTATTGAGCCAAACAGTTTTCATGGCGAGTGGAACTATATTATCAAACCCCAAGTTGCCATCTAATTGTTCAAGTTATTTTTACATAATCCCT
>JASJEI010000105.1 GCA_030064795.1 Pleurocapsa sp. MO_226.B13
AAAAAGATATCTATCTAAAGACAGATTAAATTGAATATTAAGATGATCCCAATAGCAGATGTGGTAAGTTATCAATCTCTGTTTAAATTTCTTCTGTAGGAAAAAAAAGAGAATAATAAAATATATGACAATAAGTTTACGAGATGATGTTATGTACATCCTCCTCAAAAAAATTAATGAGGGGGATGGCAACGGTAAACATTCGGTAGACTTTAAAGCTACTGATTTTACTGGTAGAAGTTTAACTATTTCAGATTTTATCGGTCATTTAGACTATCTCAATCAAAAGCAATACATCGATGCTGACTTTACTGGTAACGCTTACGCCAATCAAGAAGATGTACCCAGCATCATTGATGAAGAACAAATAGATTTTCGGGTGGCAAACACATTTGGCGCACCTGATGGTCCTTTACCCCATTTAATTAAGTTTTCCAGGGCCGAGCTTACTCCCAAGGGAGAAAAAATGCTAGAATGTATGGAAGAAAATCCTCCTGAATCCTTAAAAGAAGGAGCTTATACTCCTATCGTTGATAAATATACTCCTTTTTTAGAGAAAGTAGCTCTCAAAGCCGAATTACCCGATATCTTTGATGCTAGAGATCTGACCAATCTAGTTTATCGCACCATGCGCGATCTGATGACTACCGAAGCATCGCAAGCAGTTGAATCTCAGCTACACGACGAAGCTGAAGAAGGTGCTAAAAACAAAAGATTGCAAAACGAAATTGCCGACTTGTGGAAAGATGATAATCCTCTAGTCGCTTGGTTGAGTAAGGTTCGTCCCCCTTTGAAATTTGATGACGAAACTTTTATCTTCCGCATCGAAAAAGAAGGTGGTATGCCTCGCGGAACAACTGGCGAAAAAGTAATCAATGCGGTATTTTCAGCTACTAAAGAAGAACTATCAGAAGATACAATCAAACAGGTAGCTGAGTTTTTACCAGGAAAAATCAAAGATATGTGGGAATCTGCTTAAGATATAAATTGTTTGGTCAATAGGTTCTTTCTCTTCAGGACGTTAAAATTCAGCGTCCTTATTTTTTAGCTAAATTACTATCAAAAGAAGGATGTATTTTTTTGGATATTTTGTTGCTATATAAATAGATGTTATTAGTAACAAAAATATTTGTTTATGATTAAATTATCGCGCTCTGAATTTCAAAAGTTAGCAGAAGTAAAAGAAACTACCTGTATTTCTATTTATATGCCAGCCGAGAAAGCAGGAGCGGAGACTAGAAAGAATCCGATTCGTTTCAAAAATTTACTTCGAGAAGCGCGAGAAAAACTAGAGCAGCTAGATGAATCTAACAGAGAAGTAGCAGAGATTCTCGACTCAGCCCAGAGCCATATCGAAAATTATGATTTTTGGCAACATCAAGACTCTGGCTTGGCATTTTTTATTAATGCCGAGGGGATAAAGTATTATCGTTTACCTTACAATTTCGAGCAGTCAGTAATGTTAAGCGATCGCTTTAATCTCAAGCCTTTGTTACCAGTAATTACTAACGATAATAGGTTTTATTTGTTGGCACTGTCTCAAAATCAAGTTGAGTTTTTTATCGGCAGTCATTACAGCCTCAATCGAGTAGAATTACCCGATTCAGTTCCTCCTAGTTTGGCGGAGGCATTAAAATACGACGATCCTGAAAAACAGCAACAGTACCACAGTGGCGACACTAAAGATAGTCCTATCTATCACGGTCAAGGTGTTGGTACTACCGATAACAAAGATGAAATTAAGCGTTTCTTTCAGCAAATAGATCGCGGTTTAAACAGTGCCTTACAAGCAGAAACTACACCTTTGATTTTGGCTGGTGTCGAATATTTGTTACCGATATATCAGGAAGCAAATTCTTACTCCAATCTATTAGCCGAGGGAATCACGGGTAATCCCGAAAATGTTGCACCTTCAGAATTACATTCATCAGCTTGGAAAATCATTGAACCCCATCTAAAAGCAGCCAGACAACAGGAAATAGACAAATATCATCAGCTATCGGATACCAAAGAAGCTAGCTCTCAACTAGAACAAATCGTTGCTGCTGCTGCTGCTGGACAGGTGGATACTCTGTTTGTTTTGGCAAATGCCCAATATTGGGGGGAATTCGATCCTCAAACAAATAAGGTTATAGCTCACCCCAAAGCTACAGAAGATAGTCTAGATCTAATTGATTTTGCAGCTACCAAAACTTATTTACAGGGCGGAACGGTTTACACCTTAGAATCAGAATCAATGCTGGCAAACACCCCTATGCAGGCTATTTTCCGCTATCCCGTACAGGCTTTAGCAACTAAAGTTACGGCACAATAGTCAGCAGTGAACAGTCTCTGGTAATCTTTTGTTGTATTGTAAGTCTGTTATCTGTGCTTGAAGTTTTATTGATGGTTGCCAAAAGTGCGATCGCCAGTAATACTAGACCTAAGACAGATGAGCAATAATACCTACTAGTTGTTTAATTAAGGGAAATTATTAAGCAATATATACTTATGTCAAATACAGCCTACAAATTTCAAAGAACCGACGACAAAAGATGGGGAATCTATCTCCAGGAGCGTCTACTGGCAACTGTTGGTAGCTATGAAGCTTGTCAATCTATCGGGCAGTCTTTAAGCAAAAATTTGTCTCATACAGATACGATTAAAGCTAAGATTGCCTATAAAAAAGCGATCGATAAATCTTTGATTATTAAATAGTGACTCTTGTTTCTAATTCGATCGGTAATCTACTTTGAGAATGCAAATTAATAAATGGTGCTATGACTTTATTAATCTAAAATAGCACCATTATTACTTTTAACTTTAATTAGTAAAATTAAAAACTAAGCAAGTCAAAGGATAAACTTTTTATAACTTGAAAGCTGCAAAACTGTATTATTCTGATTTATAATTGCTGTCTAACCAACAAACAGGGAGACTTTCGCCAGAGGGAAATACTAAATCTTTTTTATTAAAAGCTTCTGGAGGTAGCTCATTTTGCCCGGCTTGTATCTGTCCAGTCACCTTGTCTTTAAAAGGATCGATTAATTCTTCTATTTCAGAAATTTGAACCAACCCGTCTTCTTTTGTACTTTTTAGTAGCATTCGAGCGCTCCTTACTTATATTGATTACGCTCAAGATTGTAAATAGATGAATATTTTTGAGCTAACTTCAAAATCTTATTATTAGTTATTTATACTCCGAAGACATCTGACTCAAGACTTATATAAGGCTCAAAGATTTACCTTTAATCCCAAAGTAATACTTCTAGTCGCCATAAATACAGCTAATGCCAACCAAAGTAAATTATTAGCTTGCCAATACCAGGCGGCGATCGCGACAGGTGCAAAACCCAAGAAAGCAGCAATTAAAGTAGACTGACGTAAAATTTTCCCTGCGGTTAAACCCAGAAAATAGCCATCGAGCATATAGGCGATCGCACCAAATCCCAATACGGGAAACAGCCACCAGATATAGTCCCTCACTCCCTCAATTACTTCCGAGTGATTGGTCAACAAGCCAAATAGTCCTTGAGGAAATAAACAAAATATAGCTGCAAACCCCAAACCAGCAATCAAACTAGTACTACCTGCAAGTTTTAGTAAGGGAATTAATCGATCTTCTTTTCCTTGTCCCTGTAAATTCCCTGCAATACTCTCGGTGGCAAAGGCAATTCCGTCAATAAAATAGGCAGCCAGGGTAACTACCTGCAAGAGTAAAGTATTTGCTGCCAAAACTTTAGTTCCGATAGTTGCACTCAAGTTAGTAAAGACAGCAAAAGTAGAAACTAATGCCAGAGTCCGAATTAATATATCTCGATTGAGAACAAAAGTTGCTTGCAAAGCCGATAAATCGAAGACTCGCTTGCTGTAATTTGCCCAACTATTCCAGGGAAGTTCATTAGCTACTAAAATCAAACCCACCGCCAGAGTAATGTACTGACTGATTGCCGTAGCAGCCCCCGCACCACTGCTAGATTGCTGCCAGCGCACGATAAATAAATAATCCAAAACAATATTAGCCACCTTGCCAGTCGTAGAGAGCAACAAAACTTTACTTCCCTGTTCTTTACCTAAAAACCAACCCAACAGCACAAAATTAATCAGGGTGGCAGGTGCGCCATAAATCAAAGCTCGATAATAATCTCGTCCAGCTTCGAGTACTTCAGGTTCCGCTTGGAGTAGGGTAAAGCCAATCTCTTCCAGAGGCTGCTGCAAAATAAGAATGACCATCCCGATAGTTAAAGCGATCGCACTATTACGTAATAAAATCGAAATAACCTGTTCTGTTGATTCCCTACCTCTCGCTTGCGCCGTCAAACCCGTAGTTCCCATGCGCAAAAAACCAAAAGTCCAGTAAATATAGTTAAATAAGACAGTTGCGATCGCCACTCCTGCCAAATGACGAATTTCTGTTAAATGCCCCAAGAAGGCTACATCGACCAAACTAGCCAGTGGCACCATTAAATTAGACAAAATATTGACGAGGGCCAATCGCCAAAAGCGAGTCTGATGATAAAGTTTTGGGGAGCGATCGTTCAATCTAGCTATTACCTTTTCCTTCTTATGTTATTACTCAATCCCAATCTTGGCTGGTATGCTCGATTAAAATCATACTTTCGGCAGAAATACCCCGTCCAGGCTAAAAATCTAGAACAGTTTTGGAACAGTCAAAGCGGAGATTGGCATTGGTTGGCAGATAAACCACTGCCGATAGTAACTCTCAATCGCAATCTCTGGCGGGCATCCGTGCCATCTTTGAGTTTTTATGTTTTGCTGAGTTTGTCGGGGTTAATTGCAACCTTGGGTTTACTAGCAAACAGTGTAGCGATTATTATTGGGGCGATGATTATTGCACCTTTGATTGGGCCGATTACGGGGATCGCCTATTCAGCAACGGTAGCTAATCGACGACTGTTACGACGCTCTGTTTTAACTTTATTTACGGGGGTACTCTTTACCGTCTTCATTTCTGCGATCGCCGTATTATCAATTGGTCTAAAAACCGTCACTCCCGAAATTTTAGCTCGCACCAATCCTAATTTACTCGATCTGGTTATCGCTTTGGCAGCAGGTGCAGCCGGGGCTTTTGCCAACACCAGACAACGCATTGCCGACGCGCTTCCAGGAGTGGCGATCGCTGTAGCCTTAGTACCGCCTCTGAGCGTCGTGGGTATTGGCTTGGCTTGGGGAGAAACTACTTTTGCGATCGGAGCATTATTACTGTTTATTACCAACCTCACGGGAATTATTTTTAGCGGTGTCATAATTTTATTACTCCAATCCTACGGTAGTATCGAACGAGCTAAACCAGGATTAATTTTTACCGTCGCTAGCTTAATTATTCTTGGTTTGCCCTTGGGTTGGTCGTTAAGAGGCTTGATCGTACAAAATAACCTCCGCTACGAAGTCAATCAAATCGTCCGCGAGGGGATAACTTCCCTAACTAACAATGGTATTCGCTCGACTATAGTTAAACCCCAACAAAATAAGATTTTCATCGAACTAGAACTAATAGCAGAACCCAATAGCATCGATCGCGATCGTCTGATCGCCGTCAAAAATTTATTAACCCAAAAATTTAACAAAGATATAGAGTTAGAAGTCAGAATTGTTCCCATCGAGACGATTATCATTGACAACTAAATGACCAACAACCGTAGGGGCGGTTCGCGAACCGCCCCTACTAACTACTAACCACTAACAAGACTATCGGTAAACTAATAAAACTGATCAAAGTAGAAGTGACGATCGCTCTGGCTACTAAATCTTTGTCTCCACCAAATTCGCTGACAATAATAAAAGAACTAACCGCAGTCGGCATTGCACTCTGCAAGACTAATACCTGTAAATCCAATGTTTCTAGCTGTAAAAATCTACCCACCAAAAAGGCAATCATCGGCGCGATCGACAAGCGAGTCATCGCCAGCAAAACTTCTTTGATTTTTGGTTGAAAACGAGTTTCAGAAAGCTGCATCCCCAAAACAATTAAGGCGATCGGAATGGCTGCTGCTCCTAATTGTTGGATTCCCTTATCTAGTTCCAAAGGTAGTTCGAGGGAGAACAAACGTAAACCTACGCCAAATATAATTGCCCAGATTAAAGGCAACTTAAAAGTTAATTTTATCCCCCGAATAAATCCTTTACCCTGAATAATTGCTGGACCAAAACAAAACATCAAAAAACTAGAGCCGAGCATATAAATAATCGCTCGATCTAATCCTGCTGCTCCTAAAGCAAATGTAACTACGGGTAAACCCATATTGCCGTTGTTGGGAAACATGACAATGGCGGTAATTCCTCGGCCTAATAATGGAGGAAGCTGAAAAAACTTGCTAATCAACCAAACTAAACCGTAAATTATTCCCGAAGTCAGAGCAAAACCAACTAACAACTTGCCAGAGCTAATCAAAGATAATTCAGTCCGATACAAACTATCTACCACCAATGCAGGAGATAAAACATACAGAGCTAATTGAGATAAAGTAGAACGCTGTAGTGGTAGAATACGACCTACAATAAAGCCGATCGAGATAATTAAGCCTACAGGTAGTACGGCAGGAAGTAAGGTCGTCATAAATGGCGTTATATAAGCTATTAGATAATTTGATATTTTGGGAAAAAATTAAATCATCTTGCTAGAACATTGATTGTGTATATCTGTCAAGGGATTTAAGATTTTTTTTTCGAGCGATCCCGATTGGGACTGCTACCCAGCAGGGATTTAATTTTGCTATGGTATTTGTAACAAATAGAAACATTGCCCTGATTTATTTTTATTGCTGCATATGGTTGCTTCCTATTCACTCAAGCCAAAAGCACAAGACACCGATTATCTCAAAAGTGTTTGGGAAACTATTAATTATATTAGTTGTCCTTATTCCTTTAATTTTCATATGCACACCCATGCTTCTGATGGTAGGCTAACACCATCGAACTTGGTACAACAGGCGATCGCTATCGGTTTGCAAGGTTTTGCGATTACCGATCACCATTCTGTTGAAGGCTATCGGCAAGCAGAGCAATATCTTACTCAGTTAAGTTTAGACGAGACAATTCAGCACTTACCTCATCTGTGGACGGGGATAGAGGTTACTTCCAGATTACTAGAGGTAGAAGTGCATATATTAGGTTATGGATTCGACCCCAATCATGAGTCGATGGAATTATATCTTCAGGGCGACAAACCTCTAGGATCGGATGGGTCGGCCGAACGGGTAATCGATCGCATTCATGAAGCTGGAGGATTAGTAGTCTTGGCACATCCCGAACGTTACCGTCGTTCGGCAAGTCAGTTAATTCCTGCTGTTGCTGAATTAGGAATCGATGGGGTAGAAACCTATTATTCCTATAACAATCCTCCAATATGGCAGCCTAGCCCCAATCAAACTCAAAAAGTTTACGAATTAGCTACTCAATATAATCTCTACAGTACTTGCGGTACTGATACTCATGGATTGAATTTATTACAACGTTTGTAAGGGTTTTTAGCTCAATCGACTCGGTTTAGAGAGAATTTACCTAAATTTCTCGGTTGACTAAAACCTTTATTTTCCGATTTTGTTTATAGCTAAATTTTACTTTTAGTAAAAATCTTATTAAATTAAGATGATCGATTCTTAGATAAAAATTAAACTATAGACCTGGAAACCAGTCGGTTCTAATAAATTGCTCCGAATCACAGGCGATCGCTGGTTTGTTAGTCTATTGATTATCCACTTCATCAATCCGATCGTAATTTTTATCTACCAACTAATTTACCGATTTGGTACATTTCAGAAATAAAACCAAAGAGGAAATAGAATTCAACCAGAGAAAACCGAAGACAAAATTACTAAAGTTGATGTTTTCTGGGTTAATAACCAGTAATATCCCTTTTCTGTCACTTTCCGAGAAGTAGAATGAATAAATCAACTATCTCGCGCTCTAGAAGCTAATCAAATCAATGGATGTAGAGCAACAAATCCTCAAACATTTGCCGAGAGATGCACAGTCAACAGTATTTGTCTTCAAGCCATTTGGCTGTTGCTCAACTAGATTATATTTATGTAAACTTGGTCATGAAATCAGCATAAAGTTACTAATCAATTTCGTAGTAACTATTAAAGCTCTATCCCTCTGAAGATCGGAAATTAAACTCGTGAAAATAACCAACTTTAATAAAAAAACTACTAATCATAAAGCCAGAGTTGCAGCAACAGTAATCTGGGAAAATTCTCCTCGCCCCAAGCAAGAAGTATACTTTGAGACAACTGCTGAATTTAGTGACGATCTATGTATCAATCCCAATTCTTGGTTACTGGCTTGTACTTTGGCAGCAATGCGTTATGGAGAAGAGCGAATTGCGATCGATGCTCCTATTTCTCCTGAAATCAAAGACGGTTTAATCAACTCCATGAAATGTCTCAAGGATTGGCATGGAGGAAAAAGAAAAGTAATTCCTATTGAAGCGGACATAGAAACAGAGGTTCAATTTACTGCTAAACAACCGAGAGCAGGAGCTTTATTTTCTGGTGGAATTGATGCTCTGGCAATGGTCAGAGATAATCATCTCAATTTTGCTCCCAATCATCCCCGTCGGATCAAAGATGGAATTTTGGTTTACGGAGTTTTACAGGGAGAAAGCGATTACGATCCGAGTTTTCAAAACGTAATCAACGCGGTTGGTGCCATGGCAAAAGATGCAGACCTAGAATTAATTCAGGTCAATACTAATGCCTATGCTCATTTTCGCGATCTCGACCCAGACTTTAGCTTTTGGCGATTTGAATATCATGGCTCTTTCTTAGCAGCGATCGCCCATGCTTTTGCACCCCGTCTGAGTGTAGCTTCGATTGCTTCTACTTATGACTTTGCTAATTTAGAACCTTGGGGTTCGCATCCTCTACTAGATCCTTTATATAGCAGCACCAATTTGCAAGTTCGCCATGAAAATGCTGCCCTGTCTAGATTAGAAAAAACCAAACTGGTAGGAGAATGGGATGTTGCTCTACAACACCTACGAGTCTGTAATGAAAAAGAAAGTTATCGCCAAGGAAACTACAACTGTGGCAAGTGTGAGAAATGCGTTCGGACGATGACCGCCTTTTTAGCTCTGGGTTTATTAGATCGTATTCCTACTTTTAAAGAACACGATGTCTCCAAAGAAAAGCTAGTCAATACTTGTTATCTGAGTGACTCTTATGAAGAAAATTGCTATCGGGAGTTAATCGAGCCATTAGAAAACATCGGTCGTCATGACTTGGTTGAAGGCATCGAACAGATTATCCGACGCTATCACGAACAAGACCTAAAAGGCATGATCAAGCGTTTAGATAGAGCTTTTTTCAAGGGCAATTTGCTAGATCTGGGTAAGAAATTAACCATTTCCTCGCCTAGTTGAGCTTGAGATGTTCGAGAACAAATTGTTTGAAAATTGCGATCGCTGGCTCTTGAACTTCATGAGCCATGGCAAATTCTTGATATTGAACCGATACACCAATTTTGGTTAATTCTTCCTGAGCTTTTCTAGCAGCTTCTAGAGGAACAACGGGGTCTTGTTTGCCATGAACGATCATCGTCGGCGGAAAGGTTTTGTCCGACTGGGGTTCGGGTTGATAGTGCAAATAACCACTAAAACTACAGACAGCAGCCAAAGGCAAGGTCAGACCCACATCCAAAGTCATTGCGCCTCCCTGAGAAAAGCCAGCCATGATGGTGCGATTTAAGGGGACACCAGTAGATTCTTCTAGGGAATTTAACCAATCGAGTAAGATCTTTCTGCTTGCTTCTAAACCAGTAAACTCTTTGGTTTCCAGACCATACCAGGCTCTTCCCCCTGGTACTTGAAAATGTTCAAAGGGGGCATTGGGAAATAAATAGCCAAAACCAGGGAAATTGAGCATCTTGGCAAAAGGAACAAAGTCTTGATAATTAGCTCCCCAACCGTGCAACATTACCAGTAAATAGGTCGGCTGACCCTGACTAGGCATTGCAGAAATCGCTTCAATCGTAGGATTCATAAATCGATTTTAACTTCCAAATATTGATTATACCTGGTCTGGTGTAAAATCGAATTTAGAACTGGTAAACCATATTAATCAAGCTGGTTTGTTTGCGTTCCCGAATTAGCTTGTTTAAGTACCAAATTTCGGTTTTACCTGGATACTTATTTTTTTCTCTACTAATCAGATTTTGAGCAATATCTTCGCGATCGTCAACAAGACTGACAAGTTCGCGAAACCGCTTAGTAATTTTTACAGTCTCACGGTAATTATCCCACCAGGTATTCGAGACGTTAGTAGTGTCCATTTTACTTGATTGAAATTATCTTTAAGGAAAATTCAACTCTAATATATACGGCGATCGTGGCAATGTCATGGCAAAGTTGTGACAAATTGATTTAATTTTATTCAATTGCGTAATATCATTTACGAAAATTTATGCTAACTTGCCAAAGTGCGATCGCTTTGCTATTTTTGCCTCTAGTTGTTGCAAATGAACTTGACGTTCTTGCATTGCTGGGGTTGATGACAGATGTAGTTGATTTAAAATTTCTTGCCAACGATATACCCAGTCGTGTTTGCGTAGGGAATTGATTACATTGTCAGTTTGAATTTTGCTTAAATATTGTGGTTGAGCATCGAGTTCGGCAATTATGTCAGCTATTTTAGGTTCATCAACAGCGATGGGAATTATTGGATTATCCCAGTCAAAGTATTGTCGAAAAACATCATGATCGGGAGGACATCCAATCAAAATGTTTCCCGCAGCTGCACCTTCAAAAAAACGATAGCCAATTTCCCTTTGTCCCTGGGTTGTTTCGGGTTGATTTACCTTGGCGTAGTTGGTAATAAAGTAGCGACTACTCTTAAGTAAATTGGCAATAAAAGTTCGATGCTCTTGATGATTATTATTGCGTAAGATCAAACCGCTATTAGGATCGTAGTAGTAAAAAAAATGTTTTTGTTCTGCTAATGCTAATAAAGCTTGATGAGTTATTGGAGAACGTCTTCCCAAGCTGCAAACATCGATAGAACGAGGATTTCTTTCTGGATCGGGATAAAACTTAATAGTATCAATTCCAGGAGCAAGATATATACAAGGGCGATCGACAATCTGCTTTACATTATCTAAGATTTGCGAATGACCCAAACAAATTAAATCAAAATTTTGAAAAAACTCAATGAAGTTTTTTAATCTAGGCAGATCTTGCTGCCAAATTTCGATAAGATAACATACAGCAAATTTACACTTTTTCCGCCAATTTTTTAACGAATTAAGCGAAGATATATTCCAGGGGAAATCTAGAATCGTAAAAAAAACCTCATATCAATACTTCTCGTTTAAGGATTAATCAGAGACTTTCGCTTACAAAAAATCAATATATTCAGCCTCACTTTTTCAAGCTAATATTCTTTAAACGAGAAGTATTGAACCTCATATTCCCGTTCCAAACATCTAACCTGGCGATAGGGATTGAGATGAGTTAGATATTTAAAATATTTAGTCTGAGTTTTGACTAACTTATTAATTCCTTTACCAATCAAATCGTATTGAGGAGGTGCAACTAGATCTACTGCATCAACCGAACTAATAATATCTTCAAATTCATATAAACAAGAATTATAAATAAAATTTTCGATGTTGCGCTGCGACCAAACTAAAATTCGAGTATCTTGATGAAAATGATTGTTTGAACTTATCGGCATAAAATAAAGTGTATGTTAAGTCTGCCTTAGAGAGTAAAAGCAAGAGCAATCTCTGTAAGACACCAAAAGAAAAAGATCCCAAAAGATCCCAAAAACAAAATCTCATTATAAGCGATTGTGACGCATTTTACTGAATTATAAAAATTAATTGATGTTAAAAGCTCTTAATCTTGGCAAGCATAAATTAACGCCGTATTTATTTTTATTTCCCGCGATCGCCTTACTAAGTTTAACGGTATTTTTTCCTGCAATACAGGCTTTTGCTCTTAGTTTTACTCAGTATGAATACGATATTACTCAGCCTCCTCAGTGGATCGGATGGTCAAATTTTCAGCGGTTATTGCAAGACGAACTATTTTGGCAAACGATTAAAAATACCCTGTTGTATTTAGTTGGAGTCGTACCAATTCTGGTAATTTTACCTCTGGGGTTGGCAATTATTGTCAATCAAAAGTTACGGGGGATTAATTGGTTTCGGACGGCTTTTTATACTCCTGTAGTTATTTCAATGGTAGTTGCGGGAATTGCTTGGAAAGCTCTTTATACCCAGAATGGATTACTCAATCAATTTCTCCAACAATTGGGCTTATCGGAGGGAATTCCCTGGTTAACCGATCCTAAGTTAGCTATCTGGAGTGTAATGCTAGTTACGATCTGGAAAGGTCTGGGTTATTATATGGTAATTTATCTGGCGGGTTTGCAGTCAATCTCTCCCGAATTATACGAAGCAGCAGCGATCGATGGTTCAGATAGTTGGCAAAAGCATTTAGATATTACTCTTCCCTTAATGCGTCCTTATTTATTTTTAGTAGCAATAATTTCAGCAATTTCGGCAACCAAAGTGTTTGAAGAGATTTATATTATGACTCAAGGTGGCCCGCGCAATAGCTCGAAAACTGTAGTTTATTATCTTTATGAAAAAGCCTTTCAAGACTTAGATATTAGCTATGCTTGCACCATTGGCTTAGTGTTATTTTTAGGAATTTTGGGCTTATCAATTATTAATTTAAAATTGACCGCCCAAAACAATCAATAGAGCTTTAACTGAGGTCATTGAACAATAATTCGCGCCCAAAACCCTTTTACTGTCAGTTTGCGGATTAAATCTTCGGCATTCTCTCGATCGCTAAATATTCCTACCTGAATAATATTGCCTTTAATAAAAGCAGCGGGTTCGATGTTTTTTACTTGTTGCAACAATTCTTCAGCACTGCCATAAACCTCTACTTTATAACCCTGCACCTCTGTTAGTTGTTCGAGATCGGAAATGTCTTTACTATCGGGTGCTGTGAAAGTATATTCCCTGGATTTGTTTTTGCGGTTAGATTTGGTATTTCTAGTTAGATATAAAGGGGATGATACATGAGAGTCTGAATTTGGCGATGCTAAAGCACTATTAGGAACTGATATGTTCGCTGTTAAAAAAACACTTCCTAATAACCACAAGCAGTATTGATAGTAAGTAAAATTCATGATGTCTAGCTGAAATTAAAAATTGGAGATCGAAATCGCAAGCGCGATCGCTTGTCAATCAAAGACAGATGGGGAAACTGGAAGAAACAAAATAAAATAAGATAATCTATATATTATGTAGTTTACGTGATTTCGGTAACATTAATTTAATTGGGATCGCCTACTTTGTTAGACTATATATTCTCTAAAATACCCTTAATTTTTACAAAAGTTAACATATATAAATTAGTTCCATGAATAAGGTCGTTGTCGGCTTATCTGGTGGCGTGGATAGTTCCGTCGCTGCTGCCACACTACATCATCAAGGTTACGAAGTAATTGGTCTTACCCTCTGGTTAATGAAGGGTAAAGGTCAATGCTGTTCCGAAGGGATGGTGGATGCTGCACGACTCTGTGAAGAATTAAACATTCCCCATCACATTGTTGATAGCCGAGAGGTATTTCAAGCCAATATTATTGACTATTTAGTCAGTGGTTACGAAGCGGGGGTAACGCCTCTGCCTTGTTCTCAATGTAACCGGGCGGTAAAATTCGCGCCAATGTTGGCATATGCCAAACAAAAATTAGGAACAGCTAAAATCGCTACTGGTCATTATGCTCGGATTAATTATGACGAGAAAAGCGATCGCTACCAACTTTTAAAAGCAGTAGATCGCAATAAAGATCAGTCCTATTTCCTTTACGATCTCACTCAAGAACTACTGGCGGGGACGATTTTTCCTTTAGGCGATCGAACCAAAACCGAAACCCGTCGTATAGCTGCGGAATTTGGTCTGTCAACGGCAGAAAAACCCGAAAGCCAAGACTTATGCTTGATCGAAGCACATGGTAGTATGCGAACCTTTTTAGACCGCTATATCAACCAAAAAGAAGGAGATATTGTCGATTTAGAAGGTAATGTCTTAGGCAAACATACAGGAATTCATCACTACACCATCGGACAACGGCGA
Organism: Pleurocapsa sp. MO_226.B13; assembly: GCA_030064795.1. Next base: position 14,093 of record JASJEI010000105.1, read on the forward strand.
GGTTTAGGTATAGCTGCACCAAAACCATTGTATGTGGTTAAATTAGATGCAGTGATGAATCGGGTAGTAGTAGGCGATCGCCATGCTGGCGGACGTTTAGAATGTACTGTTGCGCGGATGAACTGGGTTTCTATCGCCGAACCAACCTCTCCTATCCGCGCCGAAGTTAAAATTCGCTATCGTTCTAAATCTGTTCCCGCACAAATAATTCCCCTAGAAAATTCTCGAATCAAAATCGGGTTTGAAGAACATCAATTTGGCGTTACTCCTGGTCAAGCTGCGGTACTCTATAGCGGAGATCTGGTTCTTGGTGGTGGGATTATAGAAGTAGAAAGTAGCAACTAGTAACTAGTACTTTAAACATGGAAAGAGGATTATTATGGCTACCTTTGTTGGTAGCTTTTATTTGGTTGGCGTGGAGTGGTTGGAATGAATATCAAAAGCTAGAAGCCTATAAAGTTTGGGCGCGAGACTTTGATAACGCCAAGTTTGATATCTATGCCGTTTTGGGGAAAAAAGAACGTCAAATTACCTGGGGGAAACCTACCCGCAAGGGAATGGTTAATTTGGATAGTTTTTCTTTAGATAATGTTGAGGAGATTAACTTATTAGTTGGCGATCGCATCATCGATCCAGCAGCTAATCTTCCCGAGAAGGGTAGAACTGCTTTAGAATTTACGTTTGGCGATCGCAAGCCAGCTTTGAGAATTCCTTTTACCGATATTTCCTTGGCTGCAAAGTGGCTCAATTACCTAAAGGATCGAGACGAGAGACATCAAGCTCGCTGATTCATCTAAGAAATGTAGCTCCATTCGTGACAAGTTAAGCTTGTATTTTGCTTGTCAAGAGGGTTTGAGAATTTGCTTGAAAGAAAAAATTTGGTGAAGAACGCATTGTTTCAGGAAACGGAGCAATAATTAATTTAACTGGAGGTTTTCGTTGTTGTTTAACAATACCTAGATCTCGATTTTTCGGGTCAGCAAAATATTTAACTGGATTGCTTGTTAAACCTTTTTGACGTGCCGAATAAAAGTGATAAAGTCCTCTATAAATCATTTCTAAAGAGATGCGATCGAATTTCTGTTAATTTTGGGAGTAATTCTTTAAAAACTTTTTCAAATAATATGGCTGGAAAAGTTAAAAATCTTTGGGATATGGCTTGTTGACTTACTTGGGTAGGACTGCACCATAAGAAACCATCTCTAGCTAATAGCCTCGTTAATTCTGTTGCGACTGGGACATCCCGCCATAACAGTGTCAGAATCGCCGCTACCATCAAGGGCAAATTTAAGATCCGATCGCGCAACCCTAGTGTTCGATAATAATTTTCGTATTGCTGTAATCGCTGGTGTCAATAAGTCTTTTAATTGAGAAGCAATAAGTTCATCTTCTACCATCGGTCGATGGGTCTTTTTAGCGGGCTCGCGGTTGGTTTTTCGGGACATGGCGTTGGTAAAATCGCTTTTTACTGATTATTTTGCCATCAAGCCCCTGATTGTTTTGTTATCCGCCTAAAAACTTCTTTCCACTTGCCTTGACATTTCCTTGACTACCTTAACTTGTCACGAATGATCCCCGCGCACCGCAAATCCCAATACAGACGCAGTTTAATTTTTTGTTAACAAACACTCTCTTAGAGGCTCTAGACAACAATCCTGATATGATTTTTTTACACCAAAGCATTAGCTTTCAGCTTGTCAACTAACCTAGACCGATGAATCTTAAAAATCAAGCACGAGAATTTAAACAAGAAATTAGATCCTTAATCTTCAAACTGCAACACCTCGATCGCCAACAATTCCACTGTCCAGTGTGCAATTATTTTGGTGCATTTAAAGATCTTCATCCTCCTACTGGTACTCGAAAACATGCTCAATGTCCTAAATGTTCTGCCCTAGAAAGACACCGCATTCAATATTTAGTAGTCAAGGGACTTTTGAGTCAGATGGATACATCTAATTTATCTATGCTGCACTTTGCTCCAGAAGCTTTTTTTCAAAGCTATTTTGCTGCTAGATTTGGTCAATATGAAACGGCAGATCTATATATGTCTGGTGTCGATCTTCAAGTCGATCTACAAAATTTACCTTTTGCCGATCGCAGCTATGATTTTATTTTTGCCTCTCATGTTTTAGAACATATTCCCGACGATCTCAAAGCGATCTCAGAAATTAGCCGAGTTTTAAAACCCAATGGTATAGCCGTGTTGCCAGTACCATTAGTTGCCGAAACTACTATCGAATATCCCGAACCAAACCCCCAGGAAGAAAATCACGTTCGCGCGCCTGGTTTGGATTATTTCAATCGCTACGAACTCTATTTTAAAAAAGTCGAGCGCATTGACTCTAATTCTTTTCCCGATAAATATCAACTATATGTTTACGAAGATCGCAGTAATTGGCCCACTAAAGAATGTCCTTTAAGACCAACTATGTACGGAGAAAAACATCTTGATATTGTTCCAGTCTGCTATGTCTAATTTTCTCTCGATCCAGATTGCTGGTGTGTTTTTCGATCGCGTTTTTGCTGTTTTGATTCAATATGTTGTTGCATGGCGATCGCTTACATCTGAAGGATAGGCTCGTCTTACCATCGATACTTTGTCGGGAGCATCCCATTTTGGAAGAAACATTATGTATTGGACAATGTAACCTTTGATTTATCGTCCATCGAAAAAATATATTTGCCGAAATGGGATGCTCCCACTTTGTCTGATTCTGTCAGGCTTAACTCTTCTGTTTTACAACTTAATACTTTTTCGGTTTATCTTCTTTATTTTCTTGTGACAAACAGTCTCTTAGCCAGAGTGTCTCATCAATTAAATGATTACTTGCCTGTAATTTTTATTTGGTAGTCGTTATTAGAATTTTCCTGATAAGAACCTACCCAGATTTGGTAAACTCCTGGTTGCCATTGTCCCTCAATTACGGGGTTAGCACTATCTACATCATCATTACACCAAACACCACCTGCACCCCGAACTAAAATAGTAGTATCGGCCGAACTTTCTACTTCCAAACGCAGATAATCAAAAAAAGTATCTAATTTTAAAATATGATTGGGCTGACGACTGGCAAACCCATCGCAATAACCCGTGGGTGTATTTTCGGTTTGGGTAATTTCTTGTGCGGCGATCGCGCCACCGCTAACTCCTTGAATAGTTACAGGCTCACTAATAGCATCTCGACCGATCTTGATGCTATTAGAATTATCTTGGGCGCGAACTAAACTGGTATTGAAATTTAAAATTATTCCTAATAATAATGCCCAGTGAGCTTGGGGAAAAATTAAATCATATTTGAATAGCGAGAAATCCACTGTTGTAATAGCAGCTTGTAGCACTTAGTTTATTGTCTTACCTATAATTTGAATCATACATTTTTAGAGGACGCTGCTATTAGTTTGCTTGTTCCACTTTGCTTCTAGTCTTGGGTTCGGGGTTCGGAATTCGGAGTTCGGGGTTCGGAGTTCGGAATTCGGAGTTCGGAATTCGGAGTTCGGAGTTCGGAATTCGGAGTTAATTGTATTTCCTTGCTCCTTGTTCCTTGCTCCTTGTTCCTTGCTCCTTACCCACATCTGGTTAGCCAGCAATTTTATCTAAAGTTTGTTGCAGGCGAGTTTTATCTGTGTCAATTTTGTTGAGTAATAACCACGTTTGAGTAAGATCGGGGCCGTGTAATTCTCCTGTTAGGCTAGCCCGAAGCGATCGCATTACCAAGCCTTTTTTGACTTTTTGGCTTTTGGTAACTTGCTTAATTAATGCCTTGATATCTTCTTCGATCATTTCAGCACTATTGATGCCTGCAATTATTTCTGAGAGTATCGCAGTTACTCCTTCTTGCTGGAGTAATTCCATTGCCTCATCGCTATATTCAATCGAATCGGCGAAAAACGCTTCAATATCTCGAGCAATTGAAGTGTCTTTAATTACATTTTTTAAATTTTCTGCTGTGGATGTACCCAAACTTTCCAACATTGCAGAACGACTGATTACATCACTCAAGCGAGTTAAAGTAGATCCGATCAGAGAACTCAAACTTTCCAACCAAAGCCGATCCATTTTATCTACTTGATAACCAGCTTGTTGCCAGTAGGGAATTAAAAGATCGGTTAGCTGATCGGCGGGCATTTCATGAAGATATTGACTGTTAATCCAATCTAATTTGTCCCAGTCAAATTTTGCTCCAGCTTTATTGACTCTTTCTAGCTCGAATTCTTTGGCAGCTGCTTCGAGAGTAAAAATTTCTTTAGTGGAATCGGGAAAAGTCCAACCTAAGAGAGTCATATAGTTAACCAAAGCTTCGGATAAAAAGCCCATTTTGCGGAAATCATCAATGGAAGTTACCCCATCGCGTTTGGATAGTTTGCGTCCATCTTGATTGAGAATTAGGGGAGTATGGGCAAAGGTGGGTACTTCCGCACCCAAGGCTTCGTAAAGCAAAATTTGTTTGGCGGTATTAGCGATGTGGTCTTCTCCACGAATGACGTGAGAGATCTCCATATCGATATCATCGACTACCACCGCCAGATTGTATAAAGCCTGTCCGTAGGGGCGATCGTCACTAGCTGCGCGGGCAATCACCATGTCGCCCCCCAAATCGCCTCCTTTCCAGGTAACAGTGCCTCGGATCGAATCTTGCCACTCAATAGTGCGATCGCTATCAATTTTAAAGCGAATTACGGGTTTGCGTCCCTCGGCTTCAAATGCCTGTTTTTCCTCTGCTGACAAATTGCGATGACGATTATCATAACCAGGAGCTTTGCCTTGGGCTTTTTGAGTTTCTCGTAACCGATCTAATTCTTCGGTACTAGCATAACAAGCATATGCCAAACCTTTATCGATTAAAGTCTGTACTGCTGCTTGATATTTATCCAAACGTTGAGTTTGAAAAAATGGCCCTTCGTCCCAATTTAGACCCAACCATTCCAGTCCCGATTTAATATTCTCTGTATATTCAGGACGCGATCGCGCTTCATCGGTGTCTTCGATTCTTAAAATAAATGTCCCTTGGTGATGGCGGGCAAATAGCCAGTTAAACACTGCGGTACGTGCCGTCCCGATGTGTAAATTTCCCGTTGGTGAAGGAGCAATCCTAACTCTAACGCTCACAAACTACCTCTTAATTTCTTTGATTATTTTCTCTTGCAGTTCCTTATTGTAGCGAGATTATCGTGCATCTCTTCAGGAAATAAAAGGTAACGGTCTTACTCTCGAACATCTAAACGATAACCCATACCATAAACTGTTTCTAACCAATCTTTTGCCCCAACTGCTTCGAGACGCTGACGCAATCTTCTCACTAAAGTCGTAACTGCATTACTTTCAGGTTCACTACCCCAACTCCAAAGAGCCTGTTCGATTTGGTCGCGGGATAATACCTGTTTGGGATGGCGCATTAAAAATTCCATCAGTTGATATTCCCTGACAGACAATTGAATTTTCTGCTCGCCTCGTTCCAAACTTAAAGTAGTCAAATTTAGCTGTAGATTCCCTAATGTTAGGATATCTCCTCGCCACAAGGGCGATCGCCTTCCCATAGCTCTTACCCTAGCCAGCAACTCTAAAACATCGATCGGTTTGACAATGTAGTCATCTGCACCTGCATCCAAACCGTCAACTTTATCGGCAGTTGTATCTTTTGCCGTTAGCATTAATACTGGTGCAGCATTACCCAGATTGCGATATTGACGGCAAATTTCGACACCGCTAACTTTGGGTAACATCCAATCTAAAATTAAGAGGTCATAATCTTTTTCCTTAATCAACCACAATGCCGTTTCTCCATCTTCTACGGCATCAACTATATGACCGACCTGAGATAATGCAGTTTGTAGCGGTTCTAATTGGGCTTTATCGTCCTCGACTAAAAGAATGAGCATGACACTAAGATTATTTTTGTTTTTATCTTAATGATTCCAGGGAAATGAACAATGACCAATAATAAATGGTGGCAATTTTTACGTTTTTTGGGATTGGAGTTTTGGCTACCTTTACCCTTGTTGGGATTAGCTTTTTGGATAGCTAGTGGATTGTTGACCGAGCGGACTTTAAACCAGAGCGATCGCCCTGTAGAATCTTTTGAAATTGCCCCAAATCGAGCCGAACCAGCTAGTACCATCCTTTCGATTAAAGTTACGGTCGATCGCCAGCAAAATCTTTCCAGGGTCAAACTCAAACAAGCAACCCAAGTTTATCAAAAGCAGGAATTTGAACTAGCCACTACAGAATTAAAACAAATAGAAACAGCAATTAGTCAAAAGCTTGGTTTATCTCCAGAAAAGGTTAGACCGTTATTGCGCTATCAAGTTAAATAAATGCTCGACTGCTGACTTCTAGCAGATTCATCACTTTAATCATAGAAAAATCTACTCAGCAACTCGACTAAGGTGAGAAAGCTTTTATGTCTTTAGCTGAGGGTTAATTCAAGACGTTTTTCAGATGTTTAGCTTCCCCCGAATCCCTAAGATTGAGACAGTTTTCCAGAGCCAAGCTAAGATCGATGATTTCATTCACAACAGACACGAGCAAATACCAGAACAAATACCTGAATTTTTCCTCTGGTGTTATGGACAATCTTACAACACAATTTTAGTCAAGTTTTGAGTTTAAAAATAGCTAATTTCATTCGAGAAGAACCTCTACCATAAAAAAACCATGTTTAAAACCAAGTTTTATGACCAAAATAAACTCTCTCCCTGAATTAAATACCAAAGACTCGATAGTTTAATCTCACCAATAATCAATCGTCTATGGATAAAAGCCAATGGGAGACATAGAAAAACTGATAGCCATGAAAACGTTACTAAATTCGGGGGATGTTCTGCAATCGCGCTATCGCATATTACATCAGTTGGGTCACGGAGGATTTAGCCGTACCTACTTAGCAGAAGACATCAATCGTTTTAACGAACGCTGTGTTCTTAAGGAATTTGCACCTCAACTGAGAGACACATTTACCCTCAGAAAAGGGCAAGAGTTATTTGAGCGAGAAGCAGGAGTCCTCTATCGCTTGCAGCATCCGCAAATCCCCAAATTTCGCGAGTTATTTCGCTATAAACAAGAAAATAATGCGGGCTTATTGTTGGTACAAGACTACATCGAGGGTCAAAATTACCATGAGCTTGGCAATCAACGTTCGCAACAACAAACAAGATTTAGCGAAGCTGAGATCGCTCGGTTACTGATGCAAATTTTGCCTGTATTAGAGTATATTCACTCCAGGGGGGTAATCCACCGCGATATTTCTCCCGAAAACTTAGTTTTACGCAGTGCAGATCGATTACCAACACTGATTGACTTTGGCTGTATTAAGCAGGTAGAACAAAAAACTCAATCTCAATTAATCGATCTGACTACTGATTCTCCTAATTCCCAAGTTTTATTTTCAGCAGGAACAGTCATCGGTAAAATTGGCTATGCTCCACCAGAGCAAATAGATTATGGAACTGTATGGGCTCACAGCGATCTGTACGCTTTAGCTGCCACAGCAGTAGTGCTACTGACGGGTAAACAACCCCGACAATTAATTAACCCGAATGGTTATTACTGGAATTGGCAGGAGGAAGTAACTCTCAGTCCTAAGTTGGAATGGATTTTGACTACCATGCTTTCTCCCAATCCTAGCGATCGCTTTAGTACTTCTTCAGAGGTCAGAAAAATACTTCAAGATGTCCCAGCGATCGCTTTGAACACACCACAGATTATAACTGCTAACCATGTCAATCGGTCTTTATTACCAACTAGAAATACCATGATGGAATTTACACGGGATTTGACATCCAAAAGGAGGTTTTATAGCTCTTTGAGCGCAGTCTTAATTTTAGGGGGACTCTTATGTTTAAAGGTGCAACAAGATTTAACTCTTGTCGATCCTGCTGTTTTTAGTTCTAATCTTTCTGCGAAGGTAGATACCGAATTAAAAGGGCGATTTAGTCAGGGAGAAAAGATCTTGATTCCTCAAACAACTACGCCAGAGAAGAAAATGGCCGTAGCTGCCTTTGCCCAAGATAATTATAACCACGCTGTATCTTTGTTCTCTACATCTTTAAAAACTCTGGTTAACGATCCTGAAGCTCTAATTTATCTCAACAATGCCCGCATCGGCAAAGAAAAATCTTATAGCATTGCGGTTTCAGTTCCGATCGGTTCGGATGTCAATGCAGCCCAAGAAATTCTGCGGGGTGTGGCTCAAGCTCAAGAGCAGATCAATCAAGCAGGAGGTATCGATCGCATTCCGCTCAAAGTCCAAATTATCAACGATGATAACGATCCAGAAATAGCCAAACAGGTAGCCCAGACTTTAAGCCAAGATCGAGAGATTCTAGGAGTAGTCGGTCATTATGCTAGCGATGTAACTTTAGCTACCGCCGAGATCTATCAAGAGGGAGAACTGGTAACAATTTCACCGATTAGCACCTCAGTCAAACTATCTAATCTCAGTCCCTATTTATTTCGGACTGTTCCCAGTGATTATGTTGCAGGCAGAAGTTTAGCAAAATATATGCTCGAAAATCTCCAGCAAAAAAATGTGGCGGTTTTTTATAATTCTCAAAGCAACTATAGCGAGTCTCTTAAATCGGAGTTTATGGCTGCGGTTGCTCTTGGTGGAGGAAGAGTAGTTCATACCTTTGACTTGTCCGATCCTAACTTCAGTGCTGCTAATAGCTTTCAACAAGCAGTCGCTGGAGGGGCAGAAGTAATCATGCTAGCAGCTAATACAGGTACGCTAGATAAAGCGTTACAGGTGGTTGAGGTCAATCATCAACGACTCAGTTTATTGGCTGGAGACGACGTTTATACCCCCAAAACTTTACAAGTTGTTGGAGAATCAGCCCAGGATATGGTCTTGGCAATTCCCTGGCATAGCAAAAATAATCCCAATACGGAGTTTGTCCACAACGCCGATCGACTCTGGGGAGGAGAAGTCAACTGGCGTACGGCAATGGCTTATGATGCTGCCCAAGCTTTGATTAACGCGATCGCCCTTAATCCCAACCCGACTCGGATCGCCATCCAAAAGACACTTGCCGGTCCTAACTTTTCTACTGCTGGTGCAAATGGTCAGGTACACTTTCTCCCTTCAGGCGATCGCTTAAAATCAATCGAGCTAGTTAAAGTTCAGTCTGGCAAGGGTAATTTTAACTATAAATTTACTCCCATTGCTGACGGCAGTTAAGCGAAAAACCGTCGTGTTGAATTTTTCTTTCATAGCAGCAATTCTAAGATTGCTGCGTAGTTGGCGTTCGCGCCGATTTAGTTATCAAGAGCAACCAAAGGATTTTTGGCTGTAAATCGGTCAAGAGGAACGATATTATTTAGCTTCAGAAAAAACATATGTACAAATCAACTTGGTCATCAATCTTGCCCAATCTAATTCCAGAAGCGATCGCTCTTTTTTGCGTCGCTCCAGATTTAGAAACGGGAACCTTAGCGGATATTTGTTTATCGTGGTTGATTTACTCGATAATACTGAGGTTTATTGGGAATAGCGCGATTATAGTTCACGGTTTGGGACATAGCATCGCGATCGCCTTAGCCGATAAGCAACCATCCGCGCTTAATTTGACTAATATTCTCGAACATCGAAGCCTTAAAGCAGTCTTAAAGTCACTGTTGCCTTTCAATCGCATATTTATCCCCATATTTACCCCCAGTCAGCTTTATCTAGAAGTGGGAAATCCTAGCCAAATAAGAATAAAAGCTCTTGGCGGTATCCTGTTTAACTTGTTAGCGATTATTTTCTTGAGCTTATATTCTCATAACCTATTTACCCAAGCCTCGATCGCTGCCAATTTACTATTAGCAATATCTTCTCTTTCAGATCTCGGTGCGTTATTTACGGGAGTGGCAGATTGCTTTTATTGTGGGAATTTTGGTTTGCTCGCTCAACGCCAACTCGATGATGATGACGAGCTTCTACCAGCTAGAATGCTCGATCTAGCCTTGCAAATGGGACAAGAGACCGAAATTCGAGGCGAACAAGCTGGAGGAGGACTGGTTTTAGGACGCGATCGAGATCGCACTGTCTTTGTGGGTAAAAAAGTAGTCAATAAAAAAAGAAGCAATCTCACTAAGTCTCTAGAAGCAGCCTTTGCACCCCTACGTCAACGAGCGATCGCCTCTGGCATCAAACCCCTAGACTCATTAACTATGGGAGTGTGGCATTATCGCTATGCTACTAGTGGTACTGCCCCCTCAGAATTAGAAACCCATTGGCATGAATGGATGAGGGCAAGAGAAGAAAAGGTTTGGCAGTTTAGTAACGGCAAATGGAATTGTGAAACTAAAAACGTCAACCATCGCATTACTCACAACGGCGATTTTGACAGTTGGAGAATATTTGGCAAGGAGATCGATTTTATTAGCTTAGGCTTATGGTTGGAGCGGGTTTTACATACTCCTAACGCCACTAAAGGAGATTCCCCAAAAATTGCGGGGCTGATGGATTTACTTGTTACTCAAGGAATGTGGTATCCCTCGGTAAGACTGGCTTATCAACAGGCGATCGCCACTTCGATCGAGTCAGCCTTCGACGGAGAAGAACCTGGTGCGGATGCTCCCAATACCGCCCCCAGTGAGGCAGATTTAAATGCTTGGGCAGAAATCTGCGATCGTATTTTTACTTTAGAAATTTTCTTTTTAAAGCAGTTTAATTCTGCTCAAATCGCTCCCTCATCTCTAAAATCTTCCACTCGTCTCCAACAAAATCTCTTACAAGCATTTAATAAAGACAGTTCGATCGCGAAGTGGACTAAGGCACAAAAAATAGCTTTGATCCAATTTACTTTAAAAGCCTTTTTCGATAACGATTTATATCGGGCAACCCAGATATTTCTCTCCAAGGCACGAGGTAGCTTTGGCTTAGTCACGGTTTCTACCCTAGAAGCCGAACAATTAGTTCTCAGTGCCAAAGGACAACCGATAACTATTGGGATGAACCGAGAGCAAGGATATACAATCTATGCTTCCGAACCCGCAGCCATAGATCGAGTTTTATTAGGAAATCCCCAATCTTTTCGTCTGGATTTAGATCGACAAGGAGAAATTGCCAAAGTCACTACTAGAAATATTACTGTCTACTGCCTAAATCAAAAAAGAGAATTACTGCCTAAAGAATTAAACAGTCGCTGGATCTCGCTGCAAAATCATCCTTACTTGCCCTACATTCAATTTTCTGAAACTAATCATAGCGATCCGATCGCAAGAGATATTGACTCAATTCCTCTGGTACTCAATAAAATTAAAACCTCCTGGCAAGATCCAACTTCCCTTAATCGTCAAAGTGCCGATTATTTAGTCGCTCTCTTGACTGAAAAAGTTCAACGCTTTGACAGAAGACAACGACTAATGTTTCATGCGGGATTAGTCAGTCAGATTAGGCAAATGTCAGCGGTAGATCTTTTGATTACAGGAGAAGAAAACAGTCTTTGGTTAGGAGAAAGATTTGCCCAGGATTTAAAAACTGTCTTTCCTTTTTTAAATATTGTTACCCTCTCGGCTAATGAGGTGTTGCAACAACTAGAGCAAGATTTTAGCCAATTACATTTAAATAAAGACTCCCTCGTCTTAGCAATTACTCAATCTGGTCAAACCTTTTCCACGGTGCAGGTAATCAATGCCTGCGATCGCTTATCCAGTCAAGGAATTATTGGCGAACTGTTTATCCTCACGGGGGAGTTGAGTAGTTTTATCGATTCTGTTCTGGGTAATGGGGGACTGACGACAATTGTCTCGCCTTCTTCTTCCCCCAATGACTACCAGATCGAAAACCAGCGAATTTTTGTCAACGGTAGTGGGCGCAGAACAGCCGAATCTGGAACTGTTACCGTTGCTGCTGCCCATCAAACTTTGACCGAACTTTTGTTCTATCTCGCCAAGCAGATGAGGAAAAATTTTCCCCGTTCCCATCCCTTTGGCATGACTTTAACTCATGAAAGCTTGATGGTTTTGGCAATGATGAAGGAAGATTTTCTGGAGAAAAATCTGACTCAGATTATGGGAACTGATGACCACGGTCAACCAGTCAAGTCTGAAATTAAGAAAAAACTAGTTCGAGGCGGTCGGTATTGGGGAAATCATATCACCGAAACCCCTTTAGCCTGGGCAATTCACGCTTTATATATTTTAATATCCGTGGGTTGGGCAATTCCTTTTGGTCATACTCTACCCTTAGTTAAAACTTTATCGGGGTTAATTTTGGCTCATTTGCCATCAGGTTTAGCAGAATTATTTGCACAGTTTGTCACGATCGCCGATATAGGGGTCTATATTTTCGGTGTCTGGCTGTGGACATTATTAATTCGTTGGGTTCAGGGAAGACAATTATTAGCGAGGATGGGCAAAAGAACTCTGGTAATTGGTGATGTATCCTGGGTCAATCAATTATTAGAATCCTATGTCACTAAACTATTTTCCCTTAGCTATGGGATTGCAACTATAGAAGTCCACGGAGGTAATCCCCAAAATCATTTCCTTCATACTTTTGGACATCGAGTCGTGCGAGGTACTCTAATCTGGTTGGGCGTACCCGATGGTAAACGCAGTAAAAAACTACAAGCAGCAGAAAATGCGGTGCTAATGACGGGAAAACAAGCCAACGGGGTCAGAAATGTTAATGTCGGGCCAGAGATTATGGCGATCGGTCACGATCGCGCCATTACCTGCAAGGGTTTTAGTGCTGCCCTGGTTTTAAATAATAATAATAATGAATTCTATTTTAGAAATCTGGCTTTAGACGAGCAAAAAGAGCAGATCGAACAGTTAAGAGAATCTTGTTTTGTCGCTTTTGAACGGTTGTTGGCTAGCTATGTATTCTTTTGGGCAATGGCGAAAAAAGTAGCGAGTTTTCCTCTACTCAAATACGAATACTGGAAGTCCCAAAGCCGAACCAAAATTATGACTACCGCCTCACCCGTAGCAGGACTGGATGCGAGCAAGTTTAGTAATGAGCGATCGTCTGTATCTCAACAATACTCTAATTATATATCTAAAGGGTAAAGGAGCAGGGGAGATGGGGAAGATCGGGAATAACTACTGTACAGACAAGACATACCTTGTCTCTCCGAACCAATGAATAACAAACAGATTAAATTGCGCTGTAGCTATAAACTTAAATTACAAAGGTTTTTTACCCTAAAAAGATTTCGACCTAACCTTGAGTTAAAGCGGAAACACTGGCAGCTTCAGTCAAGCTTACTCCTAAAAAAAAAGCCTTGAGCTACAGTAGTAGGAAGATAAACGCGGTTTTTATCTAACCAAGTATGTTTTTCATCTGCTACCAGGTGTTGAGGCAATTTTTGAGGGTCTTTGATTGTCGTTCCTACGATAGAGGCTCGACCTAGAGAGAGGTAAATGCGATACCAATACATGGCATTACGACCGAAAACATAAGCTAGAGCTTCAAATGGCACTCCAAATTGTCTGAGGTACATCGGCTTGTCTATTTCGTCTGTTTTCCCTACCATATAAGGCATGATCAAGTCAGGACGCAATTGATAAACTTCCGAGTTTTCTTTGAGTTTAATTCGACGAATGGGAAGTTGTTGCTTAGTGGAGAAGATAAAATCATGAAACCAAAAGCCTTGTTCTAACTCCGTCGGGAAAATTTCTGGATATTGGCTACAAATTTGAGCTATGTATTGCCGAAAAACGTTAGCATCTTTGACAATCTGTCGATATTGTTTTTCATTCTCGACTGGTAAACAAATACTTTTATCTCCTCTAATAGAGTCTCCCATCCTTTAGTTTAAACCCTCAATTGACCAACGGATTTAACACTTTATCAAATCATCGTAATTTTGTAGCCCAATAGCGATCGCGCTTCTCGATTGAGCTAGACCACAAAATCCGTTAGAACCAGGTTAGAACAATGGTTATTTCCTCAACGTCGTCAGCAGATTTTCACCGAAAAAGTAGGCATATCTCTGTTTCCCAGTTCTTGTTTGACCGTATTTCGAGAGATTAATCCCATGACAATTAGGACAACGAAGAGGTATTATAGCCATAAATCTAGATGAAACTTATTTTACTTTTGAATTGTATCTTAATATAGTTTTCAACTTATTTATAACACTACCTCCTTCTGAGACTTATGGGTAAGGCATAGCACTAAACATTTGCTGAGCACAGGAGTCTAAAACTCGATTCCCAGCCCACCAGTGAGCGCAATCTTTAGCTTTTCCCCCAAAATAAAGCTACACATCCAACTGTTGTGACTAAGCTTTCTGAAAAATTGTTTTTCATGATTTTTTTTAAAGTTTCTAAATCATCTTCATTGTTAGTGAAAATTCCTTTTTTATTATAAATTTTCAGGAGATAATTAGCTAGAATATTTGGTTTAATTCCTTGACTTAGAATCGTAGAACCAAAAACAATTCCTTGAGGGTTAAGTAAAGGTTTAATGTTTTTAAAGACAATTTCTTTAGTTGACATTGTACCAGGCAAACAGTGAAGTAAATAATTCAAGCCTATTGAATCAAAACCTCGCTCTTCAAAGTTAATTCCTTCGAGAATATTTACTCTTTTAGTAATTGGTTTATAGCGTTTAATCCGATGAGAAGTTGTTTTTAAACAAGTCGAGTTTAAATCCATTAAAAACAAGCGAGGTTGATTAGTAGGAAACTGGCAACGATCTAAGAAAAAGCCAGTTCCTACACCTATGTCAAGATGGTTTTCTGATATATTCTCGTTATAGAGTTTTAAAAGATGAGACGAAGGGCATTCCCAAATAAACTGATTAGAAATTGATAGAACCCATAAATCGTATATTAGTAAGGTCAAACTATTATAAACAGCTTGTCCTGCATCTATTTGTTTTTTAGTAATTTTGCTCATAATGAAAAATATTAATTGATGGATACAGACGGTGAATGTTTCTCATAAATTATCTGAGGCCCAACGATACAAACTTGCTCCAAGATAATATCCAGCTCCAAATCCTAAAATTATTCCCAAGCCATTGTTTTGGAGTTGAAAAGAGTATTTGTCAAAAAAAGATTTTAAAACAAAGAAACAGCTTGCTGAAGAAAAATTTCCATATTCATTAAATAAATCTAGAGATGGTTGTAAGTTTTCGGAAGTCAATCCTAAGATTTCAGGTCTACCAAACTCAGACAAAACTTTTGTTCCTCCTTGATGAATAGACCACTCATTAATTTCTGATGGAGTTAGTTGATGTCGTTCTAATATAGGATTGATGACGGATTCTGCTACTAGATTAGGCATAATTTTAGGAATATTATCTCCCAGAATAAATACATTTTCATCCATATATATTTGCTGTCCAGAAACAAACTTTAAACAGGTATCAATTATTTCTAGTTTAGGTTCGGGAATTAGATAAGATAAGGATTCTGGTAGAACAAGAAAGCCAACAGCACCATCGGAAAAAATCGTATTGGCAACCAGACTTTTGGTGAAATACGAGCTGTTCTTATCACAACATAGATTTAATGTGGAAGAACATTGATCGAAGATATAAACAAATGTTGCTTTATTAGTTTGCTGAGTTAGTTCTATTGCTCTTTGTAAACCAAAAAGTCCACCAGCACAGCCAAGATAAGGAAGATCTAAAGGAAAAATGTCTGTGTTTAAATCCAGTTGAGCAGCAATTTGTGCAGAAATACTAGGCAAAACATTTTGATGAGATGAAATATTATATATTGATAGAATATTTCCTATTTTTTCTAATAATCTTACCGGAACTGTTTTCTTAAATAACTCACTTCCCCATCTAACTGGATGATATTCTTTGCTAATTAAAAATTTTTCGGGAACTCTAGTTAAATCTATTACAGTACTTCGTTTTTGAATTCCTGTCTTTTGCGAAAATTTTCTAGCTAATTGATTAATCTTCTTGCCACATCTTTCTGAAGGATAGAGCATATTGGCAATTTCAAGAGAGCTATAAACTCTACCGAGGCTTGTTTCTAAATTAGCTAAAAAAACTTTCATAACTGTGAAATCTTTGGTGTTGTCAATTAAATATGTGCGTTTCTGAAACCCTGATGAAATAAGGTTTACTTAATCTACAAAACTCAATGGTCGCCTGTAGCTAATAAAGCTTGTTTTTGTTCGCGAACTCTTTCTCCTGTTACTATCATTTTGACTCCATTAGCAGGCGCCAGAGTTACACTACGACGTCGTGGTTTTTCTGGTTTTTTATTCGCTAAAGTTAGTTCGTATTTCGACATAATAGTTGCTAAAACTAGCTTCATTTCTAACATTGCCAGTGCATAGCCCAGACATCGACGATTACCACCCCCAAAAGGAATAAATTCAGCAGGGGTGAATTGTCGTTCTAAAAATCGTTCTGGTTTGAACTGTTTTGGTTCTGGGTAAATATCTTCTCGACGATGAACCAGATAAATACAGGGCACTAGGTATGTTTCTGGTGCAAATTGCTGTCCTGCGATCTCTACTGAAGTCCGAGAGCTGCGGGGAGTTGGAATGGGCACAAGTGGATAAATGCGGAGGGTTTCATTACAAACTGCGGTTAAATAAGGTAACTTAGCGATCGCCAAGGGCTCGATGTCATTTCCCTGGCTGTCTAATTCTTGTAGCAGTTTGTCTTTAACGACGGGTAATTTATGTATCCAGTATAAAGCCCAAGTCAAAGCAGTTGCAGTAGTTTCGTGACCAGCTGCTAACATGGTCATTAACTCGTCTTGTAACTCTATATCGGTCATCGGCTGTCCGTCTTCATCTCTAGCCAAAAGCATTAAGCTGAGGACATCATTACCCTTTATTTCTGGCTGGCTACGTCGCTGGTCAATTTCTGCTTGTAATAGGTCATAAACTTGCTGTCGTTGGCGAACGAGTTTACCCCAAGGACTCCAAGCACCCCAATCTTGTTGTAAAACCGGAAAAAAGAGTGAGCTAGCACCGAGGGGAGAACCAGTCATATCTAATATATTGGCTAACAAGGGTTTAATTTGTTGATAGCGCTCTCCTTCACTTAGTCCAAAAACAGCATGGAGAATTACTTCTAGGGTAATTTCCTGCATCGCTTTACTGGCTAAAAAAGATTGTTGAGGCTGCCAGGTACTCGTTAGTTGTTCGGTAACTTGACAAATAATCTCGCCATAGGATTTTACCTTTTCTCCATGAAAGGGTGGCATGAGCATTTTGCGTTCTCGTTTGTGGCGTGCGCCATCTAGCACGAACAGAGAATTATTGCCTACAAAGGGTTTGAGAAATTCATTGCTTTTTCCCGCATCGAACTGTTTAGCATCTGTGGCAAAAATCTCGCCGAGCGCTTGAGGAGCGCTTAACATTACCAGAGGAGGGAACCCCATGAGTCTCATAGTGAATATATCCCCATAGCTTTTTGCACAGTCATCCAAAAAATCATAGGGACGAGCGATCCAGTTGATTAATTGTCTTAAAGGAGACATGGAGAGAGTGTTCGGTAGTTTCATGATTAAGAAAATTGTTGGCTATATTGACGAGCGCAGACTGAGCACTTTATATCTCTGTCAACCTAAAAAGCGTAATTTCATTGTTCTTGTCTCCCTTTTTTGTTGTGTGAAGTTCATTTGTTAGTATTGTGCCTTGAGCTTTGATCGTCGTAAAATTGGATAAATTCGTTTTTTCAGGTATTTTCAGGTATTTTTTTTACTCGAGACCCAGTGAGCTTTCAACTTAATTCCATGATTCTTGTCTCCTGTTAACTTGTCAGTATTAAAAGAGAGAATCGGGAAGAAGTAGGGAAATAGACGTCGTTCAAAAACGGGGTATTTTGGGGAACGCTCCGCAGGTTAAAACTTGGCTTAAAGAACAAAAGTATTACTATCACGCTTTTGCTGCTTTATGGGACTGAGAAACCGTATTCTCAATTTGCCTTTCATGGTGGCAGCAGTGTTAACTCTCTTATGGCGCAATGTTCCAGGAGTGCAAGAATTAACTCGTCTGTTACATAAAGAAGGATTTTTATGGATCGAAGCGACCCAAGTTACTCAAAAAGCCCTTTTTCAAAGATTTTTGACTTTTCCAGATCTTTTATTTGAGAAGTTATTTAAAGAATTAGTATCTCATCTACAACAACAGTGGACTTGTCGCCAAAAACGGCCTCTACCTGATAGTGTAAATTTGGCTCTTTCTCGGTTTGAAAAAGTGTGGATTGTAGATGGTTCTACAAAAGACGGCTTTATTTCGGAAACTTAAAAGTCTTGAAGATATTCCCCCAGGAACATTGGCGGGAAAAATGGCAACGGTCATTGATTTAACGACTCGTCTTCCTGTAGAGATTTGGTTGAAAACTAAGGCAGCTACATCAGATGTCGCTCTTTGAGTCAGATGTCTTAAATTTGGGATCAGCCAACACCCTACTTTTATTAGATAGAGGCTTCTACCATTTTCAGTTTTGGCAACAATTGATGGAGAAAAAAGTTGATTTTATTACTCGAATTAAGAAAGGTGCCTCTTTTCAGATTCACCAAGTGTTTAGTAATAGTTATGGTTTGCGTGATAGATTGATTATTATTGGTTCTGGCTCCAATAATACACCTATTTTAACCTTACGTTTAGTCGAAGTTCGTGACCACAAACAATGGCATTCTTATTTGACTTCAGTCCTTGACCCTCACATTTTACCCCCTTATGTGGTCGCGGATTTATATCGACGACGTTGGCGAATTGAACAAGCTTTTAATACGGTTAAACGGCTACTTGATTTGAGTTATTTATGGACTGGTTCGATTAATGGCATTAAGCTCCAGATTTGGGCAACTTGCGGTGCGATCCCGCGGAGGAAACCTCCGCGAGGGAACGCGCACCGTTGGTTATTCTACGCGGTTTTAGTTGATTTAAGTGATGCGGTAGCTGATGAACTTTCTTTGCCCTTTGAGCAGATTTCTTTAGAAATGATTTATCGAGGTTTATATCATTTTACTGTTGCTTATAACCACGGTACAGCTACTGACCCTGTTCAATATTTGGCTGCCCCTGAAAATCAAGATTTAGGGATTGTTAAACGGCAACGAAAACCTAATGTCAAATTGATTATTGCTCCCTTCCCAGACCAACAAAGAGGGCGACCAAACTTTTTTTCCTCTTCCCCCTTGACATTTTGCTCTTCAGCTTAACTTCTCACCAATGAGAGGCAATTAAGCAAGCTGGAGGGTTAAGTAAAGCAGCAAACATTATCGAACAAGTTGTTACTACAGGAAAACCAGTTTTGGCTTATACCACCAATTAAAATTTTTTAGCAAATGGCTTTATTACTATGTCAACTATAATTCCAGAAACTAAGCTTCCCAATGACATGACTATCTTTTGCCTCAAAGAAGAAGAAGTACCAGTGCTGTACGAACAAATTCAAGATTACATTAAATATGGAATCGAGCTACACGAAGGGGATACTGTATTTGATGTAGGAGCTAATATTGGTTTGTTTTCCTTATGGACGTATCAAAAGTGTCACAAAAATGTGAATATTTTTGCTTTTGAACCCATTCCCGCCATTTTTAAGGTTCTACAGGCTAATGCTCGACGCTTCGATCCAGACAAAATTAAAGTCTTCCCTTATGGACTGGCTAACGAGTCTAAAAAGATAGAATTTGCTTATCATCCCAACGCCACAATGTTATCTACCGCATATCTGAAGTTTTTTTGACAAAAACACCCTCAAAACCTTACCAATCCTAGAAAAAGTGGCATTGAAAAATATGCATTTACTGGGTACACTACAATTGCACCTCCAGTAGCTCAAATGCTCTCTGTTGAACGGGTGTAGGC
>JASJEI010000095.1 GCA_030064795.1 Pleurocapsa sp. MO_226.B13
TAATTAAACCGCGTCCAGATAGAAAACTGGAGTTTTCAAATAATTCCTTTTCCCTTTACCCCTTGCCCTTTTACCTAAAAACGAGAAAATCAAAAACTATGGGTTTCAAAGTAGACGCGGTTTAACTTATATTTTTTGGCAGAGAAACAAAGATATCCTAAAGAGGAGACTATCTTAATCTGCTTTTAACCTAGAATTGAACTAATCCGTTTTGATGATAAACGGTAACCAGCCGTTGTTAAAGGAGAGTGTAGCTATTTGATAAGTTCCCTATCCATAGTCGATCGAGACAAGAACAAAGCCTATCTCTCTGTACCTCATTTGGTGCATCATGTTCCAGGTAGAGTGAGATTTCGCATCTATCGTTTAAAAGACGACTCGGACTATGGAGCCAATCTCAAACAGTTCTTACTGGCTCAACCCGGAATTAATCGTGTGAGAGTCAATCGCTTTGCAGCTTCGATCGCGATTAATTATCGTTACACGGGTGCTTCTGTAGCTGAAATTATCTCTAAGTTAACCGAATTAATTCAACAAGCAGTTAAAACGAATCGTAAGGATGGCAATGTCCACCCTACAGAAGGCGAAAATTGGTCGAGTCTGACCTTACCAGTCTTTACTACTATTGTCAGTTGGTTGAGTAATCAATGGGGATTAGTTTGGTTAAGACCAGTGGCTCTGGCAAGTCTATTAACTGTCACCTTACCCATCGTTAAAAGGGCTAGTGAAAGTTTGTGGCGCGATCGCAAAATTAATATTGATTGCTTAGATTTACTGGCAGTGAGTTTGAGTTACGGACAGGGAAAACTGGTTACTCCTGCTTTGGTAATTACGCTACATGAATTAGGGGATGTAATACGCGATCGCACTGCCCGTTCGACAGAAAACCAAACCGCCGATCTCTTGGATGCCATCGGACATTTTGCTTGGGTAATTCGAGAAGGAAAACCCATGCAAATCAAAAGCGATCTGGTGGAAGTAGGAGAAACGGTAATTGTCTATCCTGGGGAACAAATTCCTGTAGATGGAGAAATTCTTAAAGGGTTGGCGACAATCGACCAACAGCAACTAACAGGGGAATCAATGCCCATCGTTGCCGATGAAGGAACGGTGGTTTATGCTTCGACTTTGGTTCGTTCTGGACAGATTTATCTTCGTGCTGACAGGGTAGGCAAACAAACCCGTGCTGCTGCCAGTCTGGAACTGTTGCAAAATGCCCCCGTACAGGATACCCGCATGGCAAACTATGCAGCCCAGTTAGCAGACAAGTTAATCTTACCTTCTTTGGCTTTAGCTAGTGTTGTCTTAGTTATTACTCAAGAACCAGCTAGGGCAGCTTCGATTCTCACTTTGGACTTTGTAACAGGTATTCGCGTTTCCATGCCGACAGCATTTTTAGGAGCATTAAACCACAATACCCGTCACGGTATTTTAGTTCGCAGCGGACGCACTATCGAACAATTAGCAGAAGTAGATACTGTTGTTTTCGATAAAACGGGAACTTTAACCCAGGGACAATTAACCGTGGTCGGAATTCAAACCATACCAGATAGAATGTCTGCCGAACAAGTACTAACCTTAGCTGCTGCTGCCGAACAAAGGATCGCCCATCCTGTAGCCGAGGCAATTACTAATTATGCTCAAAGCCAGAATCTCAATATTCCTCCTCGTCAAGAATGGAACTATGAAGTTGGCTTAGGTCTGCGTGCGATTATTGAAGATAAAGAAGTTTTAGTAGGTAGCGATCGCTTTTTAATTCAAGAAGGAATAAGTTTAAAATGCTTAGAACATAAATCCCGTCCTTTGCGTCACCTTTGCGATCTAGAAGACAAATCTATCACTTCCTCTTGGTTATCCTTGATCTATGTTGCTTGTGATGGTGAGTTACAAGGGATAATTCAATATGCCGATCCCCTGCGTCCAGAAAGCCATGATTTGATCCAATCTCTCCAAGCATCTGGTCGAGAAATACATTTATTGACGGGAGATAACCCCCAAAGAGCTAAAATAGTCGCAAAAGAGTTAAATATTCCCTTCGATAAAGTCCATGCCCAAGCTTTTCCCGAACAAAAAGCTGCGATCGTGCGCGATCTCAAGCTGGCTGGCAAAACTGTTGCCTTTGTCGGGGATGGTCTGAATGATTCGGTAGCCCTTGCCTATGCAGATGTCTCAGTATCTTTTGCCGACGGTTCGGATATTGCCAGGGAAATAGCTGATGTGGTGTTGATGAATGACGACCTGGCTACCTTAACAGAAGCACTCAAGATCGCTCGGGAAACCAAAAAACTGATCGAGCAAAATACGCTGCTAGTGGTTGCTCCCAATTTAATGGCTTTAGGTTTAGCTACTACTGTTGGTTTAAATCCCCTCATCGCTACGGTAGTTCATAACGGTTCGGCGATCGCTGCTGGACTAAACAGTCTTCGTCCTCTGGTACAACACCAGTTGGAAGAACAAAGTTACTGGGATTTCCAGTAAGATCGATAAATTTTAGAAAAAAAATAGCAATATGGCACAAATGCAACAATTAGGAAATTCTGTCCTCAACCAAGTTAAAAATGCTTACATCAATCATCCCCTGAAAACTATAGCCATTGGAGTAGGAGTAGCCATTGTCGCCCCAACAGTATTACCTCTTGCCAAACCCATTGCTAAGGCAGCAATCAAAGGCGGTGTCAGCCTCTATGAAAAAACCAAAGGTGCGATCGCCGAAACAGGGGAAGTAATCGGCGATATTGTTGCCGAAGCTAAAGCGGAAGTAGCAGCCGAACAGGCTGAAAAAGCAAGTGTAGCAGCGGGTTTAATCGCTGCCTCTACTACAAATACAGATACTCAGGACAACTGATCGGTTAATTGTTTTGAGCTAGTCTGATTACCAAGAATACACAGTAAGGGTGTAAGGGAGTAACCGTTCACTTCCCCCCTACCCTTCAACGATAAATTAGGAGTTTCAGCAATTTTTTAGGGGGGGGGAGTGAATAATTACAGTAAGGGACCCAGTAGGTATGAGAAGCGTATAAGGAAGGAGCTGTCCCTAACTTAACAAAGTCCTCTAGTGCTGCACTCGGGAAAATTGGTAGCTTATTACTCGAACAAGCTAAAAAAGATAAGTGTTGCAGCAGGTTTAATCGCTACACCTAATACAAATCAAAATACTCAGGACAACTGATCGGTTAATTGTTTTGAGCTAGCCCGATCGCCATTATTTTGACTGGCGATCGCTGCTTGTTGCCAGATTTTAGTTAATTCAGTGCTTGAATAGTTAACTGGTAATGCCGTACTTTCTCGATAAAGAAATAAACTATTTTTAATCGCTGTCTTGAGGAAAGGTTTGCCTAATTTTGTTACCGCAGGCACAAGGAGAGAAGTTACTGCGATCGCGCTTAATCCTGCTAAGGCGATAGGATGGTTCTCGTGACCATCTTCGATGATTTCTTTCAGATGAAACGAAAGTACGGACTTATCCCAATGAATTAATGACATAATTTTCCTCCTCAAGAGCGATCTAGACTAAGAGTTAGAGTAGTATTTACGTAATTGGAGTACAAGCTATTTTTCCCGTTCTGAAAAAATTTATAGTCGCTATTTAGGGATTGCTGAAAAAGTAATTGCAAAAATTGACAATAATTAACTTATTTAAATGAGAAATTTTTTCTATTATTCAATATCTTTTAATATTAGCATGGTCTAAAAGCTGTTTTACAAGCACTAAGAACTAATAATTCTATCGGAAGTTGGTTATTTCTCTGGCGTAGCAAGCGATCAAATTCATTGACGTTGATGCGATCGCCCCAAGTCAAAATACAAGTATCTTCTGCATTAGAACTAAACTGACCGTGGGTTGCCAATTATTTATACTTTTAGGTTGAATAGAAATATTTTTATAGAAAAAAGGTACTATTAAAGCGACGCTCGGCTTTTCTCTACTAAAATACTCACAACTTTTCACTCTGAAAACCAATGCCTACCTTACTAATAAAAAATATCCACACCCTAGTAACAATGGACGAGGGAAGACGAGAAATTCGTCACGGTGCGTTATTAATAAGGGACAACGTAATCGAACAAGTAGGCACAACCGCAGAATTATCCGATACTGCTGATGAAATATTAGATTTAGAAGATCGCCATCTTGTCTTACCTGGATTAGTCAACACCCATCATCACTTCTTTCAGAATCTAACCCGTGTAACTCCCGCAGGACAAAATGGCGATTTGTTTCAATGGCTGACGGCCCATTATCCTTTGTGGTCTAATTTAACAGGGGAGGGGATGTATTATAGTTCCCAGTTGGCAGCAGCAGAATTAATTTTGTCGGGTTGTACTACCTCTAGCGATCATCACTATCTGTTTCCTAATGATTGCACCCTCGACGAACAAATTCGGGCTGTGGGGGATATTGGCTTGAGGTTTCATGCCAGTCGGGGTAGTATGAGCGTGGGAAAAAGTAAAGGTGGTTTGCCTCCAGATTCTCTGGTTGAAAAGGAAGCAGATATTTTACAAGATTCTCAAAGACTGATCGAGCAATATCACAACAACGATCGCTATTCTATGTTACGGATAGTTCTTGCTCCCTGTTCGCCGTTTTCCGTTTCTCAAGACCTAATGCGGGAGTCAGCAGCAATGGCGCGCAGTTATCCTGGAGTCAGACTGCATACCCATCTAGCAGAAACTACAGGGGATGTAGAATATAGTCTTTCGCAGTTTAATTTAATTCCTGGAGACTATGCCGAATCTGTCGGCTGGTTGGGGGATGATGTTTGGCACGCTCATTGTGTTAAATTAAGCGATCGCGCGATCGGGCTTTTTGGACAAACTGGTACGGGAGTGGCACACTGCCCCTGTAGTAATATGCGTTTGGCTAGCGGTATTGCACCCATTCGTAAAATGCTCAATGCCAATGTTCCCGTCGGCTTAGGGGTAGATGGTGCTGCTTCTAACGATGCCACCAACCTGTTCCACGAAGCTCGCCAAGCTTTCTTACTCGCTCGTGTTAGAGATGAAGATGCTGCGGTAATGACTGCCCGCAATGCCTTAGAAATTGCCACTAGAGGCGGTGCGAAAGTTTTAGGTAGAGACGATATTGGTTATCTTGCCCCTGGTATGGCAGCAGATTTTATTGCGATTAATTTAGATAAGCCTGGTTTTGTCGGCACACAACAAGACCCTGTAGCAGCTATGATTTATTGTCAAACTGATTATGTGGACTACAGTTTTATTAACGGTAAAAAAGTAGTCGCAGGCGGAAAAATAACTACTATAGAGTTCAGGGATTTATTAGAGAAAGCCAATCAAATGGCAGTTAAATTAATTGAAGAATAAGGATAAACAGGAGAAATTTAGATAGTTAGTTTTCTGATGCTCCCCCTAACTCCTCGTTCCTCCTTCCTTATTCCTTAATCCTTCTATTCAATAGCTGATGGCTGGTTATTATTGTTATCAAAAAGCCCCAACATTGGGCCTAAAATCGCCCCAAAAATAAACCCACCAGCGTGGGCCCAATATGCCACACCACCGCTTTGCATTCCAACACTAGCTTGAACTTCAAATGAGGCAATACCATTAAAAGCTTGTTCGAGAAACCAAAAACCGAGAAAATATACCGCAGGAATTCTAAATATAGGAAAGAAAAATCCCAAAGGTACGAGGGTGACAATTCTAGCTTGGGGAAACTTTAAAATATATGCTCCCATAACTCCTGCGATCGCGCCACTAGCACCCAAAGAAGGTACATCAGACATTGCCGAGAAAAACCACTGGGATAATCCTGCTAAAATTCCACAGGATAAATAGAACAAGAGATATTTGAGACTTCCTAGCTGTTCTTCTATATTGTTACCAAAGATGTAAAGGAACAACATATTAAACCCAACGTGAGCAAAACCCGCATGAAGAAATTGAGAAGTAACCAGAGTAGCTAATTCTGGTACACCTTGGTTGATGGCAATACCGTTCATACTGGCGGTTAATTCTTGAGGAACAATAGCAAATAGATGAAAAAAGATATCTAGCTGATTGGGATTTAAATTTAATTCGTAGACAAAAGCCAGAATATTAATGGCGATTAATATGTAGGTTACATAAGGAGTAATCTTAATCGGATTTTCATCCTTTAGAGGTATCATGAGCTTGTTTCTTGTTTATAGTATTTAGTAAAGTTTTAATCTATTCAGCCCCATAGTTTAGAATAAACTTTACTCCTTGGTCATCTGTCTTAAGATACGGTTGTCAACAAAAAATTAAACTGCATCTATATTGGAACTTGCAGTGCGACCCTATTTTCAGGTTTCATATTGTTCAACGAAAAGTATTGTAATTAGTGTCCTAATACAACTACGCATTACTATACATCTTGTATCAAACAATATTTCTATCTTTTTTTAAAAATTCTTCCCAGAAAAACTCAATCGTAACGGGTGTAACCCATTCTTTTAGTTTGAGTTGGCATCAAAGCGATAATCGTTGTAAAAGCTGGCGATAATTGCCAACAATAGCCACCAAATAGTATTAATTTGGGGACGATACCAAACCGTATCTACCAAGCCGTGAAAACCCAAACTGGCGGTAGCAGCGATCGCACCAATTAGATAGATTCCTCTTACATTTCTACTCTGGCGCAAGCGGGTAAGTTGTTTGATTCCCCGATCGATGGTGACGGTAATTAACCACAAAAAACAAACAAAGCCAATGTAGCCCATTTCGACGATGTGTTCTAAATAGACAGAATAGGCACTCAAAGCAGGATAGCGGGGGTTCATGTAGCGGGGATAGATTTGGTTAAAAGCATCGTTTCCTGGGCCAATACCAAGCAAGGGATAGTCTTTGATAATCTTAAAACAGGCTTCCCAAACGTTGATCCGAAAATTATTACTGCTGTCTTCTCTGCCTGCAAAAATACTCAACAGCCTCAAGCGTAAAGGCTCGACAGAAATAAAAGCGACGATAAATAACCCTGCCAAACCACCAAACACCAATGGCAATAACCAAACTTGCCAAAAACGGGGTAAATATTTTTGCCACCAAAAATAAAACAACAACAACAGTACCCCAATCAATACCGCCATCGCCAACCAAGCACCACGACTATCGGTAAAATACAAACAGGCAGAATTCATGATTACCATCATCCCCGCTAGGGTTTTTTGAATCCAACCACGCCAAATAAAAACTGCTGCTAGACTAAGAGCGATCGCGGGTAATAAATATCCTCCTAATAAATTGGGATTACCTAAATAACTATATACCCTCGTATCATTGGCTAAAGCTGAATTGGGGTCGTTCCAAGTTGCCAACTGCTGCACTCCAAAAAACTCTTGGCGTACACCGTAACAGCTCACTACTAACGAGGTTAATAAATAACTAGTAATAATCCAGTTAAATAGTTTTGGCGATCGCAATATTTGAGCAGCCAAGGCAAATAAAACTAAATATAAAGTTAAAGTTACCCAACCATTCAAGGCTGCGGATTTGACTGGAGAAAAAGCGGTGGCAATAGTAGCCACACACCAGTACGAAAAAACTACAATATGAATCGGCGTGATGCTTACTGCTTCTGAGGTGGAAATCGTGGTTAAAAACCAGTAAGCAGCAACAGCAACCAGTAAAACACCAATCAAAGAAGTAGAAACATAAGGCGCGAGTAAAAAAACCAGGCTAATTAAACAAGCTCCAATTGCCTCCGACCATTGTAATAACCAACTTCCCTGTCGCCAGTCAGACAACCAACCAACTGCACGATAAAGATAGCTGCCTTTTTGCCACTGAAGCATTTGTGCTTTTGAAAGCATAATGGTTGACCAAGCGGTTTTCATGAATAGATGCTGAATTAAACATTCCTATCCTAAACCAATAATCCACCAGTCATAAATTGCGATCGCTCGACGCTCAATCTTCATCTTCAGATTGAGCCTTGGGAAATTGGAGTACATAGCGATAACTTGAATTCGCCGAGCCTTGAACTACTACCTTACCTTCATGTAGCTCGGTCAAATGACAGCAAAATAATAAACTTAATAGTTCGCGAGGAACTTTGTTAGTATTCTTGTCTACAATATTTCCCTCGTCGATCGCCATCATTAAAGCTGAGGAAGACAATAGCTGATGATTGCTCAAAGAAATATCATTCATTCCGATATTAAAGCGATTAGGATTCTCAAAACTACCCCGATTAAAATCCAAAGCTTTAGTCACAGTTCGAGAATAGAGATTAGCTTCAGCAAAACCTTCTCCCAGCCAGGGATGAAAGACTCCCACCGCAATATTTAAAGCTTTGTTTCTTCTAGAGATATGAACTTTAACTTCCCCTCCAGGTTCAGACATTTCCAGAATACTGCTGACTAAATAATAAACAGCTTGTCTAACTTTTTCTTTATCCAAAGACCAGATTCGATTTCCTGGTTCGATGGAAAGACTCAATCCTTGCTGATGTTGTTGGGCAAGATCTAACAAGTTATTAATCACCTGCTGACAAAGCATTTCAATATCGACTGTAGTAATATTGATTTCTGAACTCTGTTCGTTGAGAATACCTAGGTTGACAATTTCATCTACCAGCGAGATTAAATTTTGACCGCTATTGTGAATAATCTCTAAATATTCTCGTTGTTTAACAGTTAAAGGCCCGTATACTTCCCTGTGTAAAACACTAGCCATACCAATTACCGAAGTGAGGGGGGTTCTTAATTCTTGAGTCAACTGAGACAGTAATTTAATTTTAATCGGACTAGATTGGGCAATTGCCTCGGCACTCGCAGCCTCTCTAGAGCGAGCGACAGTTAACGTGTTGGTAGCAGAAACTTCGCCTAAGTCAGATATTAGATTGTTTGCCTGTTCCCATTGAGGTCTAACAGAATCAGCTTCAGAAAAGTCTGGCTTAATTTTAGTTATTTGATTGCGTTCAAATTCTCCCAGACACCAACGAGCTAGCAATGCCAAATATTCTACATCTCGCTTATTGAAGTCTCTTTCTTGCCAATCCATCACTTCTAAAGTTCCAAGACACAAGCCATTAGAGCTAATCAAAGGAACTCCTAAATAAGCTCTGACACCACAATGCTGAACCAAGATGCTTTGAGCAAACACAGCATTACTTAAAGTATTATCTATAACCAATGGCTGCTGGCTATCTACAACATAAGTGCTAAAAGATTCATCGAGGGAGATTTTTCTTTGAGCAGCTATTTGATTCATCAAACCAGTCGTTGATAAACCAACTGCTGATTTAAACCATAGTTCATCTTGAACAACTAGACCCAAAATACAGATTGGCGTACCTGAAAAAGTTGCAGCCTTTTGAGTTGCTTCTTCAAAAACAGGAACTGCTTCGGATACTAATAAACCTAGTTGGCTGAGAGTTTCTAATCTAGATTGCGCCCTTGCTGAAGGGGTCAAATCATCTAAACGGCAAAAAAGCTGGTTTTTTGGCTTCGTCATATTGGTGACTGTTAACCCTAAATCTACTGCTTGCACTGGTATCACTAAATTTTTAATAAAAGTTATTGTATGAGGCTGTAATAAGTATTCTGCTGTTAACTACTCGGTTGAAGAGGTTAATTCAGAATTCAGCCTAAAATTTGTCATTAAATTTTTTGCTAGTCAAATAGGAAAAAATTTATTTATTTTTTAGTTAGCTATTTCTAAAGTTCCCCAAAAACTCTGCGAACGAACATTTTAAGCAGAGATTCTGAAAATAACTAGATTTAAGCAGCAAAAACTTTCTTTTTTAGGCAGGATAAACTGCGATCGCCAAAAACTCTTCAACAATCATCCTCAGTCCTAATTTCTCGTTTCTGATGGCTCGATTTTTAATTCTTTTTCCAGGCTGGATGAGCAAAAATAGCGTCAATAACTCTCACGCCTCGCAGTTGATTGGATAGAGGCAGATGTCCTTCTGGGGCAGTTAAATTCCAGGTAAAGCCTTTAGGGTAGCGAGTCCAGCTATTACCAGATTTCCAATCTATTTTTGTCCACAATTTAGAAAAATCTCTACCGACAGATAACCAAATTTTTCTTTGTACTGAAAAGCCAAACTTACCTTCAGAGTGCATTTGCCATAGTCGATCTAAAGTACGCAAATCTGTGATGGGGAAACTTTCTACTTCCGTAAAATAGATCCACTTTCTGGCTATTGCTGCTGCACCTGCTAACTCACATAATTTTTGTAAAGTTACTACATCAGCCCCTTGAAAGTCCTGTTGTGCTAGCAACTGCTGTAAGGGCTGATAGTCAATACCGCGTTCTGATTTTAAGGGAACAACACCTTGAGAAAAATTACTAGCCAAAAACTTCTGAACTTTCGTGTCTGGAGATAAATACAAAGCCTGATACGCTTTGCCCAAAGCCAAATTATCAGAGCGATCGCCTAGAGAGAGCATCCAGTCCATCAGCACGCTCAAACCAGTTTCTCCTTCCTCTAATAATTGGGAAACCAACTTTAACTGTTTTTTCTCCGACTCTAGATAGATTTGGTGTTTTAAACTGCTAGTGTTTTCCATACAAATTTGCTCCCGTTGCAGACAGTTTGCCACTATCAAAAACCGAACAACCGCAGAGTAAGCTGGATAAAAATTATTATCTAGCCGTTCTTTTGAGTGTTTGTACTCAATCTTTCTCTAAGCAAATATTATCATGGTTTGGTTGAAGCCAGAGTTTAAATTGTTTTAGTGCTTTAAAGTCTGAGACTACAATTTCTGGCTATAGATTTAAGGCCGCCCTATACTTTTTCGTAGCCTTGTTCGTAAGCAAAACGCACTAGCTGGGTGCGATTATTCAAGTTAAGTTTGTTTAAAATGTTACTTAGATGGGTTTGAACGGTGCGAGGACTGATAAAGAGACGTTCGCTGATTTGTTTGTTAGTAAATCCTTGAATTGTTTCCCAAAACACTCTTTCTTCGGCTGGAGTTAGAGGTAGAGGCTCTGGAGGAGATTTACGTTCGGTTTTAGATGGAGTAATAGCTTGTTCGGCAGCCGAATCGCGGTCGATATTGGCTAAAACCCTTGCAGATTGAGAATTGACTAATTGTTCGATTAAATGCACGATTTCAGCATGAACTCGACGAGAGCGTTCGATCAAAGCTTCAATATGTGCCAGCAATTCTTTCATTTCAAACGGTTTGGTTAGATAGCTATCGGCACCAATCGTGTGTCCTTGAATCCGATCGTCCAAATCATCTTTTGCCGAGAGAAAAATAAACGGAATTAGTTTTCCCGACGGCTGCGATCGCAATTGACGGCAAAATTCAAAGCCATTCATTTCTGGCATTGAAACATCAGACACAATAATATCTGGTACATCCTGATTAAATTGGTTTAGAGCTTCTTTAGCCGAGCCTACAGAAATTACCTGATATCCTTTCTGTTCCAGAGAGTTTTGCAAGACTTTACGTAATATGAGGTCGTCATCTACTACTAATATTTTTTTCATTTTTGATTCTTGTATTATTAAAAGCAACGATAGTATGCTAGAAGCCCGCTCAAATTGATACTGCTTTTCTCTATATTCTGTTAGCTTAAGCAAATATTGAAAATTTTTTAAGATAATTTATGTATTTTAAAATTATTGCCGAAAGAACCCAAAAAAGATAATTTTGTTACTGTCAAATCGAGGTAATTTAATTGTACTGTAGCTATATTTAGTTTTTAAACCAGAATTTTATGTATGAAAAACTGACCCCACCCACTATCGGCTCAAAAATTACTTTTCAAGAAGGAAAACCGATCGTTCCTGACGAGCCAATAATTCCTTTTATTCGCGGAGACGGTACGGGTGTAGATATTTGGCCTGCTACACAGGCGGTAATTGACGCTGCGGTAAAGACCGCTTACGGCGAAAAGCGTAAAATTCATTGGTTCAAAGTATACGCAGGAGATGAAGCTTGCGATCTGTATGGCACGTATCAATATTTACCTCAAGATACTCTGAATGCGATTAAAGAATATGGAGTGGCAATTAAAGGGCCTTTAACTACTCCGATTGGGGGCGGAATTCGCTCTCTGAATGTAGCTTTACGCCAGTTATTTCAACTATATGCCTGTGTCCGCCCTTGTCGCTACTACCAAGGTACTCCCTCGCCCCATAAATATCCTGAAAAGTTAGATGTAATTGTTTATCGGGAGAATACGGAAGATATTTATTTGGGTATTGAATGGAAACAGGGAAACGAAATCTGTACCAAGCTGATCGATTTGCTCAATCAAGATTTGATTCCCAAAACTCCAGAACACGGTAACAAACAAATTCCCCTAGATTCGGGAGTGGGGATCAAGCCGATTAGCAAGACTGGTTCGCAACGCCTAGTCAAAAAAGCGATCGAACACGCCCTCCAGCTTCCGCCAGCCAAACAAAAGGTTACTTTGGTACACAAGGGCAATATTATGAAATATACCGAGGGAGCTTTTCGCGATTGGGGTTATGAATTGGCTACTACCGAATTTCGTCAACAGTGTGTTACCGAGCGAGAATCTTGGATTTTAAGTAACAAAGAAGCTAACGCGGAACTGGCGATCGAAGATAATGCTCGTAAAATCGATCCTGGTTATGATGCTCTCACTCCTGAGAAAAAGCAAACAATTTGCCAAGAGGTAGAAGAAGTCCTAGAAAAAATTTGGGACACCCACGGTAACGGTCAGTGGAAAAATAAGGTGATGGTCAACGATCGCATCGCCGATAGTATTTTTCAACAAATCCAAACCCGTCCCGATGAATACTCGATCTTAGCTACAATGAACCTCAATGGAGACTATATTTCCGATGCTGCTGCTGCTATTGTCGGTGGTTTGGGAATGAGTCCTGGGGCTAATATTGGTGATGATTGTGCCATTTTTGAGGCAACTCACGGTACGGCACCGAAACACGCAGGTTTGGATCGAATTAATCCAGGCTCGGTAATCCTATCGGGAGTAATGATGTTAGAGTTTATGGGATGGCAGGAGGCTGCGGATTTAATTCAAACTGGCATAGCTAAGGCGATCGCTAACCGCGAAGTAACTTACGATTTAGCTAGGATGATGAATCCCCCTGTAGACCCTCCCTTAAAATGTTCTGAGTTTGCTCTGGCAATTATTAACCATTTTTCCTGAGATCATTTTTTGCCGTCTGATTCTAAACTTGAATTGGTTGGTATAAGCTCAGACTTTTAAGGTCTGGTTAACAAAAGTTTGAGCTTATTTATTCTCGATGCCCTTGGTTGTCGAGACAACAAGAGACTAAAGGTTCAAAGCTTTTACAGCCTGTAGCCCTGCCGAGCTTTAAATTGAAATTGACTTAAATCTAAACCAACATTTAGTACAATGGTGTTTTCTTGAAAATCCTTTGATATAGTCTTGTATATCGGTTATCAATGATAGTGCCAATGAATTGTGTTTATAGTCGGTAATTTTCCGTTTTTTTGCTCAGTCAGAGTCTACTTTACCCTAATCGCGGTATTAGCTTACTCTGACCATTAGTGAACACCTGGCAAAATCTGCTATCGGGGTCTTGCCTGACCACAGGTAGTACGGATTTGTATAATAGAGAAGCGAACTTGGAGATTCTCAATCTGTCAAGGACTGCGCTCTGATACAGGGTCTTCGTTCACTTCGTTAATTTTATTCAATTCTCGAACCTTATGTCTGATGAGCTAATAGGAGGACGCTACCGAGTTATCGATTGTCTGAGAACCACAGGCTTTTGCGAAACTTATGTAGCAGAGGATACCCATCTTCCTGGCGATCCACCCCCCCGCTGTGTGGTCAAAAAACTACAGCCTCAATCTAATGAAGATTTTGTTTTAGAGACTGCTAGAAGGCTGTTTGATAATGAAGCCAAAGTGCTTTATAAACTCAACGATCATCGGCAAATTCCGCGTCTATTAGCTCACTTAGAGGTAGATGAAGAATTTTATTTGGTTCAAGAATATATCGAAGGCAAAGATCTCAGTCAGGTAGAAATTGTCCCAGGAAAGCGTTGGGAAGAATCCCAGGTACGAGATTTTTTAATCGAAGTATTGGAGATTTTGGCGTTTGTTCATCAAAACAACGTCATTCATCGAGATATTAAACCTTCTAACCTTATGCGTCGCGCCTCTGACGGCAAGATCTTTTTGATTGATTTTGGTGCGGTCAAAGAAATTACCAATATGACTCTCACTGAAGGTCAAGGAAACGTTTTGACTGTAGCGATCGGAACTCCTGGCTATATGGCTAGCGAACAACAAAGAGGCGATCCCCGCTTCAATAGTGATGTTTATGCCCTAGGGGTTACCGCTATTCAAGCTATTACTGGTTTTCATCCCGACCAACTTCCTCGCGATCGCGATACGGGAGAAATCAAATGGCGCGATCGCGCTCCTCACTGTAGCGACGAACTAGCTCGTATTCTCGATAAAATGGTGCGGAATGATTTTCTGCAACGCTATAAAAATGCTAGCGAGGCTTTAGAAGACATCCGCAAACCGCAAGAACCGACTGGTGGAGTGGGAATTCCACCAGGGGGAGTAAAATCTGGCAAAAATATCTTTCTTCAGCCCACTCCCACTACTGTTGATACTCCCTGGACGAAAAGATTATTGTTATTTGTAGTCTTGCCTTTAAGCTTGGGGCTATTATTTCTTGCTCCCAAAATTTGGCGGGCTCTACAGGCTCTAAAATATTACAACGAAGGTAATGCCCTGATTGAAGCGGGGGAATACGAACAGGCGATCGCCAGTTTTGATAAAGCTTTGGCAAATCGCAGCGATTTTGCTCAAGCCTGGACAAACAAAGGTTATGCCCAAGGAAAAGTAGGCAGTCATTTAGAAAAATTTTCTTCTTGCGTTCAGGCTACTGATGTTGCCCCTGACTTTTCTGAAGCTTGGAACTGCCGAGGACTAGCAAGATTTGACCTCAAACAGTACGAACGGGCATTACAAGAGTATAATCAGGCGATCGCTGTGAATCCAGATTACTATATCGGCTGGTACAACAAAGGACAGGTGCTACTGAGACTAGGTCGCCCCAGAGAAGCGATCGACTCTACCAGACAAGTACTAAAAACTAAGCCCGACTACTTTTTAGCCTGGACTCAACTTTGTCAAGCTTTGTACAATCTCGAACAATACCAGGATGCCAAAGCACACTGCGAAGAGTCTTTAAAGTTAAACCCCGACTATCCCCCAACCGACACTCTCTTACAAAAAGTAGAGCAAAAATTAAACTAATCGAATCATTAAGGAGAAAAGCAGATCTTAATCTTCGCAGCGATCTTTGCTGAAATCACTCTACTTACCGAAAAACTTACTAGTACCAAAGTTTAAGCCTAGTAAATCCAAAAGGTTGACTTGATAAGAAGTTGACTGTATTCCTCTGTCTCGGAAAACAATTTTGTTGCTTTGGAGACGAGGATCGAGAATCGCAGTTACGACTTGATCGGCAACAATTTCAGGTCTTGATTCTTCAGTCGGCGATAGAGTGAACAACAGTTTACGACAGTCTCTGTTTAGCCCTCTAGTAGCGCAAATGGCTGGCAGCTGTTGTGTTTGAGTACCGACAAAGCTGATTTTAGAGAGATCGTAACCCTGAGCGGAATAATCTTCTAGCCTAGCGGTAACACTCTCACACAGTTCCTGGGGAGTCGAAGACGATTTGTGCTTTAGTGCATCCTGCTTCCAATGAAAAACTGGTAGAGCCTGTTGGCTGCCAACGGGTCGCGCTACAGTAGTGGGAATCCCTTCACTCATTTGACAAGAAAAATTCAGTTGAGGAGCATCGGAAGAATCTGCCATGGTCGGAGAAGCCCCTAAAGAAATAGCTCCTGTAAGTAAAACTGCTGATAAGTATTTTGCGTTCATAATAACTAAATAAGCCTCCCAAAATTAAAAATCCCTAGCCATTTTTACCGAATCATCTGCGTGTATATACATCACAATCTTAAAGAATATGCAAAGTAATGTTGCATAGTCAAATGTTTGAGTTAATTAAAATGAACTATTGTTACCTAGTATATACATTCAGCTTGTAGCAAGGCTCGCATCATTTTTACCTTGCTGCTAGTAGTATAGAAAATATACTATGTGATAGCAAATCTTTAAGCTATTAAAATAATAAATTTACATAAGTTTCACATTTATGGTCACAAGAGGCTCAATTGCGATCGATATAACCAAGCTAAATTAAATTGATCGGGGAAAATACGGAAAAAATTTAGTGCGCGTAGTTTCGAGGAGGGGCTGTGACGCGAGGTTTCCTCGCGTCCTTGTATGCCCCGTGTCTCCTCGAAACGCTGACCGCGCAGTGATTTCACCTCAAAGAGTAACCGAAGCAGGAAAAGCAGGAAGAAAAAATGACAACCAACATTTTAGAAGTACAAAATGTTTATGCAGGCTACATTAAAGACCTCAACATTTTACAGGGAATTAACTTTCGGATTGCTCCTGGAGAGTTAGTCGCAGTAATTGGGCCAAACGGTGCGGGAAAATCCACCTTGGCTAAAGCCATATTTGGCTTGCTCATACCTGGACGGGGAAAAATTATTTTTAAGGGCAAAGATATTACAGGGTTTAAATCCGATCGAATCGTCAGATTGGGAATGTGCTACGTTCCTCAAATAACTAATGTTTTTGCTTCTTTGTCTGTAGATGAAAATCTGGAAATGGGAGCATTTATTCGCAGTGGCTCTCTTAAATCACTCAAAGAGACCATATATACTATGTTTCCCCGATTGAGCAATCGCCGTCGCCAAAAAGCGGGAACCCTATCGGGAGGAGAAAGACAAATGTTAGCTATGGGCAAAGCCTTGATGTTAGAACCAGAGTTGTTGATCTTGGATGAGCCTTCAGCAGCTCTCTCACCGATATTAGTCAACTCCGTATTTGAGCAGGTCAAGGCTATTAATCAAACTGGAACCGCGATTATTTTGGTAGAGCAAAATGCCAAAAAAGCCTTGGCAATGTCAGATAGAGGATATGTACTCGAAAACGGCAAAGATCGCTTTGAAGGTACGGGAGCAAATCTACTCCAAGATCCCAAGGTGGGAGAACTTTACTTGGGAGCAGCTTACAAGTCCAATTAATTTGTAATCTTTTAGATCGATACTTTGTAGTTAAGAAGAGTCAGACAATTTAACAAAGCTTTATGTATTTTTGTATACTTATCCAAAAGTAGCGGATTCCAGGTATTATAAAGGGTGGCATCTAAAATTTAGCCATATTTTTATAGATTTGGTTTTGGTAAACACTAGGAGCAACAATGGACTTTGTAACAAACTTTTTTGGCAATATTAACTTTACTGTAGTTTTTCAGTTACTTTGTGTAGCATTAATTATGATTTCTGGCCCTGTAGTAATCTTTTTATTGGCTTTGCGTGGTGGCGATCTTTAAGGAAAAATTTACATTTTTTGTTGACTGCTCTTCTAGTTGACTAGAAGGGCAAATTGATTGTCTCTAGCTGTCCATAAAACTGAAATCAAGCGGATAATCGAGCGAGTAGATGTTTAGCTCGATCGGTAATAGTTGACCAGCCTTGATTGATTACCGCGTTTTTGGGAAACAAGTTACTAGAAATCCCCACAGCGATCGCTCCAGCATCGATCGCGCTTCTAGCATTCTCTAGAGTAATCCCCCCAGTCGGAATGAGAGCGATCTGACTTAGAGGGCCTTGTAAGCATTTGATGTATTCCGCGCCTCCCAAAGATTTAACTGGGAAAACCTTGACAACTCTGGCCCCGCGTTGCCAAGCATTAACTATTTCAGTAGGGGACAAAACTCCAGGGACAAAAGGAATTTCATAACGAGATAAACAAGTATTTAACAGCTCGGCATCAAAATGAGGTGCAAAGGCAAACTGCGCTCCCGCCGAAACTGCTAGTTCTAGTTGATCGAGATTTAAAATAGTTCCCGCGCCAATAGTACAGTGGGGTAATTCTTCCCGTAGTTGGGCAATTAATTTTGCGGGACAGTCGCTGTTCCAGGTAATTTCAATTAAATTCATTCCCCCTGCTGCTACAGCATGAGCCATTTTGGATGCTAAATTCATCTGGGTAGAGCGAATTACAGCGATCGCTTTTTGTTGCCTTAAAAGCTGCAACCACGATTCGATAAAAGCTAAGTCTTCAAACTGAGTACTCAAGATGGGATTTGACCAATTCGATGGCAAAGGGGGGGGGTGGGAGTGTAGGGGAATTTTATCTTATTCTATTATCTTTACAAAGAACTAATTCGATTTTTATAAGCTCGATTATCCAAACCATTACCCACATTAACAGTTTTAGGATCGATAAGCTGTTGTAGAATTTTAATGCGGTCTGAGGTAGCAGGATGGGTACTCAAGAAACTAGGAGGCGAACCACCCTGTTGCAGTAGCTTTCGCATAAAGCCCAACATTCCCGCAGGTGCATAACCTGTCCGAATCATATTTTCTAAGCCAAAACGATCTGCCTCTAGTTCATCAGAACGACTATTAGGACGACTTAGGGTCAACTCTACACCAATTTGGATGGCATTATTACGATCTAAACCCGCAGCGGAAAGTAAGCCCTGAGAAATTGCTCGATCGCGCATTTGTTCGATAGCATGACGACCGACAATGTGACCTATTTCATGCCCAATTACGCTAGCCAATTCTGCCTCATTGTCTGCTGCTGCAATCAAACCTTCATTAATATAGACAAAACCTCCCATAGTAGCAAAAGCATTAATATTATTGTCTTTTACTACTTGAAAAGTATAGGGAAGATCGGGGCGATCGCTTTTTTTAGCAAGTCGTTGTCCGATTTGATTAATATAGTTGTTGATTGAACGATTATTAGATATTTTTGCCTGACCAGAATTAATTAACTCCTGGTTAATCCCTTTACCTAATTCTACCTCCTGAGCATTGGAGATATTGGATAATTGAACTATTTGTATGCCTCGAATCATCAACTCCAACCAAGAAAAACCGTAACTGGGGCGAACATTGCCGAGGCTGAGACTAATAGCGACGAGAAAAGCGATCGCAGCGTACAGCCAACGGCGGTAGTAACGATAACCAAAGCCTAAAAATCTTTGCAACATTTTGAAATCTATAATTATAGCCTTATCTAAAGACGGCTAACTGGTTGATTAGGTTGCCATTTTTTGATTGTGCCAAAGTAAAATGCAATTAACTAAAAGTTAAACCAAAAATTAAGCTCTCTCGTTTTGGGTGATTATCTCTCAAACTAAAACAACACCTATATTAGTCCGTATTAGTTGCAGATTTTTTTCCTATTGGCAGTTTTTAATCTTAAGGGTTATTTTGGAGACTGGTAGATAGACTATACACTAAAAGTCAAGATTATCAGTTCTTATTTAAACCGCTCGAATTACTTTGATTATTTGATTATTTGATTATTTATTAAATGTAATTTTACTTATTTTATAACTAATTAGTTTCAATTAAATTTTAGATAAAACAAGTTAACTGGTGTTGCATTTTAGTTACAAGCTAGGAAAAGCATTGTGAGTTCATTTTCTCAAGAAAATATCAAGGGATCGCCAATAACATATTTTTATATTGCCCTCGGTGGTCTGGGTAGTTTATTAATGCTGTTTTTAGTTCGGCAAAGCTTACCATTGAACCAGCAACAAGCCCAGGAATATCATCAAGACATTCAGCGAGCAAAACAAGAAATATTTGAGTTAGAAAAAAATTTATTCCAATCAGGATATGCCAATCAGGAATTCGCTCCCAATTTAGATTCACAATTAAGCGATACTGAAGCTGCTCTAAATAGGTTACAAAATATACCTGACTTTTTCGGTCGAGCAGAAGAAAATGTTATTGAAAGTCAACTAGAAGCTCAAGAAATTTTACTAACCTCTCAATCCAAATTAATCGAACGGTTTGAAAACGCTGTAGCGACTTTGAGTAAATCTTGTGCCTATGTTCCTAAATTAAATGCAGAAATAAGAAAAAATCCTGCCATCATCGGTAGTGATTCATCGTCAGACAGTCAGTTAGTAGCTTTAGTCAGTAATTTACTAGAAGATAGTAGTTATTATTGCTATGAAGTAGATACTCAACTAGAAGCGAAGATCGAAAGTCAAATTCAACAAGTAAATCTTCTTTTAAAACAAGAGGAGTTTATTAAGTATCAATTTATTGTCTCTAAATTTATCGAGAATGGTGAAAATATAGTCCTTCAAAAACAAGAACTCAAAAATCTGATTCAGCAAATAGAATTAGATAGCCTCAACCAAAAACTACTAGAATTAGAAAGTGAGTATTTTGAGCAATATGTAAAATCCTTAAAAAAAATCAGTATCTATCGTCTATTTACTGCTTTATTATTGTTACTGACTGTAATTTTGGTAGCATATACTATTATTAATAATTTAGCCAAAACTAATCGCAGTATCGTCAAAGTTTTAGAAGGATTTACTCAAGAATTAGAAACAAAAGTAGAACAAAGAACTGCTCAGCTAGAAGAGAGTATTCAAAATACAGAAGCAGCATTAGCTCAGGCACAAAACGCCAGCAAAGCTAAAAGTAGATTCTTAGCTAATATGAGTCATGAATTGCGTACTCCTCTAAACGCAATTCTGGGGTTTACCCAACTAATGTGCCGTGATGCTTCCCTGAGTAACGAACAAAAAGAAAATATCCAAATTATTAATCGTAGTGGCGAACATCTTTTAAAGCTGATTAATGACATTTTGGAGATGTCTAAAATCGAAGTAGGTCAAATAAACCTCAATGAAGCAAAATTCGACCTCTCGACAATGCTCAAGAGTATTGAAGAAATGCTGCGATTAAAAGCAGTAGCCAAAAATTTAAGTCTAACTTTTAATATTGCTCCCAACGTTCCTAAATACATTTATACTGACGAAGGTAAATTACGCCAAATTGCGATCAATTTATTGGGTAATGCCCTTAAATTTACCGAACAAGGTGCGATTACTCTGACAGTAGAGCTGAGAGAAAATACCACAACAGCAGAAGACAATATAGATTTCTTATTTTCTGATACTTATGCTTTGCACTTTGCCGTCCAAGATACAGGGCCGGGTATTGAAAAAGAAGAAATGGAAAAACTATTCTCTCCCTTTGAACAGACAAAAGTAGGACGGATTTCCAACGAAGGTACGGGGTTAGGTTTGTCTATTTGCCAGAAGTTTGTCGAGTTAATGGGAGGGAAGCTTAAGGTTGAGAGTGTCGTCGGCAAAGGCAGTACATTCTCTTTTGAGATCCTCATCAAATTACAGGATACAGAAGTTTCTCAGGTGTTTAACGATAGTGAGCTTGAGGAAACTCGCAGGATAATTAGTCTAGCTCCCAATCAACCAGAGTACAAAATTTTAGCAGTGGATGATGTCCCAGCCAGCCGTCTTTTACTGCGAAAAATACTGACAAATGTCGGCTTTATGGTCAAGGAGGCGGGAGATGGTCAACAAGCATTAGATTTATGGTCTAGTTGGCATCCTGACTTAATCTTGATGGACATGAGAATGCCTGTAATGGATGGCTACGAGGCGACCAAACAAATTAAATCTCAGCCTCAAGGAAAAAAAACGATCGTTATCGCTTTAACAGCTAGTGCTTTTGAAGAAGAAAGAGTGGTAATTTTGTCGGCAGGTTGTGACGATTTTATGCGGAAGCCATTTTATGAAACCGAACTCCTGGAAAAAATCAGTCAGTACTTAAATGTTGATTACCTTTATGAAGAAACAGTCGATGTAGTTGCAGATTCGCCAGTCCCCTCAGAAGAATTAACCAAAGAAAGTTTAGCAGTGATGTCATTAAAATGGCGATCGCAATTATACGAAGCAGCAGCGAAGGTAGATAACCAGGAAATAATGCAGCTACTAGAAGAAATTCCTCAAGAATACGAGTCTTTAGCCAGAGGACTGGAGAATTTAGTAGAACATTTCCGTTGTGACAAAATTATTGACTTGACAGAATCTGTTAACTAATGAGCATAATTTCTCTGGAGCAAGCTAAAGCCAAAATTTTAGTCGTAGACGATCGACCCGAAAATCTTCATCTCTTGTCTGATGCTTTGAGCCATAAAGGATATGATGTCAAGTGCGTGGTTAACGGTGAAATGGCTTTAATCGTGGCCAATACAGTCATACCAGATTTGATTCTCTTGGATGTGATTATGCCTGGTATCGATGGCTATCAAGTCTGTAAGCGACTAAAATCAGATCGGGTGACCAAAGATATTCCAGTGATTTTTTTGAGTGCTAACAACAATTCTGTAGATCGCATTAAAGCTTTAAATGCGGGAGGAGTCGATTACATTAATAAGCCATTTCAAATTGATGAAGTTTTGCTACGGATAAAAAACCAGCTACAACTCCAGGCTGCTCGACGAGAAATTTTAAAACTAAACACCGAATTAGAACACCGCATCAAAGAGCGTACTACTCAATTAGAAACCGCTAATCGAGAACTACAACAAGAGATCTTAGAGCGCAGACAGGTTAGTAGGCTACTGCAAGAAAGTGAAGAAAAATTAGAAAGTATTCTTAATTCCTTAGAAGAAGTCGTCTGGTCGGCAGAAGTAACTACTAGCAACTTACTATTTCTCAATCCCGCAGCCACAAAAGTTTATGGTCGCTCCGTAGAAGAATTGCTAGCAAATCCCGACCTGCGTTTAGAGTCAATCCATCCTGAAGACCGCGATCGCGTAGAATTATCTTTAGCTAGTTCTCTCAATAATAGCAACGAATTGGAATACAGAATTGTGCAACCTAATGGCGAAATTCGTTGGGTGTGGGAACGCAGTCGCTTAATTCGCGATGAAAATGGTATGGTCAACCGCCGAGACGGAATTATCTGCGACATTACCGAACGCAAAAAAGTCGAACAAGAGTTAAGCTACGAGGCCAAACACGACTCTCTGACCGATCTGCCCAATAGATCCGCATTTATCGAACGAGTCGAACAAACTCTTAAATATTGCCAAAAAAATCCAGAGCATTTATTTGCAGTTTTATTTATCGACCTCGACCGCTTTAAAATTGTCAATGATAGTTTGGGTCACTTAGTTGGCGACGAACTACTCATATCCGTGGCGAAAGTCCTGACTAGCTGTTCTAGAATCAACGATTTTGTGGCTCGTTTGGGAGGGGATGAATTTACGATTCTGCTGGGTGAAATTAGCAGCATAGACGATGGCAATACCATTGCCGAAAGAATTCAAAACCAGCTTAAGACTCCCTTTAACCTCTACGGTCATAAGGTTTTTACTAGTGCCAGTATCGGCATTGTCGTTGGCAATCATCAGTATCAAGATAGCTCGGAAATTCTGCGGGATGCAGATATTGCGATGTACCGCGCCAAGTCTGATGGGAAGGCGCGACATGAAGTATTCGATCGAGAAATGTATGCCCAGACCAAAGAACTACTAGAAATTGAAAACGATCTGCGCAAAGCAATACTAGAAAATCAATTTGTTCTGCATTACCAACCGATAATTTCTTTTGAAGATGATACCTTGTATGG
The DNA here is from genome assembly GCA_030064795.1 of Pleurocapsa sp. MO_226.B13. The sequence goes on from JASJEI010000095.1 coordinate 23,423, forward strand.
TTTTGAGGCTTTATTGCGTTGGAATCATCCTACCAAGGGTTTGATCTATCCCGATAAGTTTATTTATATTGCCGAAGAAACAGGAGCGATCGAGTCTATTGGTAGCTGGGTATTAAAAACAGCCTGTCAACAATTAAAAACTTGGCAAACTAGATATCCTAGTGCAGCTAGCTTAAAAATCAGTGTTAATATTGCCAGTCAACAAATCAAAAATCCTAATTTTTTAAATACTCTAGATAGCGTCCTAGCCACCACCAAGCTACCCAGAAATTCCCTACATCTAGAAATTACCGAAGGTACCTTAATGGACTATAAGCCCGAAACTATTAGTTTATTCAACCAAATTAGAGAGAGGGGTATTAAGTTAGATATCGATGATTTTGGTACTGGCTATTCCTCTTTGCAATATTTAAATCGCTTTCCGATCGCTACTTTGAAAATCGACCGCTCTTTTACTCAAGGAATGTTAGATGAAAAAGAAAATTTTGAAATTGTCAAGACAATCGTTTCTCTAGCTCGAACTCTCAAAATAGATGTCATTGCTGAAGGAGTAGAAAATCTCAAACAACTCAAAGTCTTAAAAACCTTTAACTGTAAATTAGGTCAAGGTTATCTTTTTTCCAAACCAGTAGACGCTGAATCTGCCGAACTACTAATCGATCGAGCTTAGACCTCATTCATGTTGAAAACCCTAAAAAATTATTAGCGGAATAGGTTCATCAGTCTCTACACCATTGGGATGAACCGTTAGGTCATTTACAAGAAAGTTGACACAAAGACTCTTAGTTTTAAATTTTTAGTTTCCTTCATTGACATCTCCCGCTTTTGAAAAAACGGGATTCTAAGCAGATGTTGCTACGGGTGCTTGAAGCACCGCTTCGCAACGCTTACGATCTACTTTCTTTAGACAAGACAAAGTGTATCGTTTGG
>JASJEI010000363.1 GCA_030064795.1 Pleurocapsa sp. MO_226.B13
TCATATTCTCGGATTTTTAGCTGCTTTTTAGCTGCATTCTGTTTCCAGTTATCTCTAGTTTTTCTAAAATATCGAATTTGACGGCTTACAGACATTTTCGACTTTTCTTGGCTCACTGGCAGGCTAGTTCCCTTTCGACATAAAACTTGCTGGTAAATTTACCCTGCTTCTTCTCGCAAAGTCAACACCCTAGCTTTAGGGTCTACCTCCCCGAGAGCGTTTTGGGGCAATCCCTTATGAAAGTTAGCAATGTAGTTGGGAATTGAATTTTCCTCGCCATTGTTTAGCTGTTCGGGATGGGGTCGCAGAAAAGCCAATTCTGTAGCTTCTTCACGAATTTTGCGGGCGGTTTTACGGCGGGTAAATGCAGTTTTCATGATTGATATCCTTTGAATTGATCAAGATGAGAGCGTTAGCTAGGTCTAATTATCAGAATTACTGCTCTTCTAAAGCTGCGGTATCTCGATGCTAGGCGGGTTTTCCCGTTCCTCCTTCAGCTGGCGCATCGCTTCGGGATTATCTGCCCACTCGATGCTCCTTTCTTCTGATTGACCGTATACTTCTGGGTGTAGGTAGTATCCTCGCCGATTGTCAGACTTTTCTTCCTCTACTGCCATTGAATTTGCTTGCGCCCAAGCGTCTTTGCGAATACCAGTTACTTGCCAAGAAACCTCCATGCCCGATATACCACCAGCAATTTTAAAAGAGTTTCTTAAACGACTCCTCTCGATTTTTTGGGCAACGTAAACTGGAGCGTATTCACCGATACAGGTCAGTTGATAGCGAAAATCCTGGTTAAGAGCTTCAAACCATTCAGGAAGCTCAACCACAGCTTCGCCATTCCTATCAAGAGTAACAACCCCATCGTAAAGGTTCTTCATTTCAGAAGACTCGACAAAGGAGTGGTTAAGATATTTGTTGGCTGGGTCTGAGGGGTGATCGATCCTGAAGCCTCCACCCCCTTTACTCAGGAAACCGCTGACGTGAACCCTGCCACTGAAAAACCCAGCATAGCCATCGCTACGGCCGACAGAGCCATAAACTCCCCAGCCACTACCGTTATGGGAACCCCAGACTCCAACTCCTAGGCCGCCTGTCCCAAGGTTTTCGCCGCGAACGGCTGCGGATAATCCGCCTGGTGAAGTGCTTAGAATCTGACCATGGATAGCCTTGGCTCTTGGTGCAGTGCTATTTGTTAAACCTAAAACGCCAACATCGGTACCGCTAAAACCGAAAACGCCCAGACCAGTACTGCTCCCGCCATACGTGCCGGCGGAACTACCAATGCCACTCACACCGAATCCACCTTCTGCTCGACCTTGTATTGCACTAGAAGTGTTATTAACGATCTCAAAGGCGACACCAATGGTCGAAGTCGTGCTAGAGCAAGGAAGAGTTGTACATTCAGCCATAATAATTTATCTCCTTAATTTGATGTTTTTTGTTTGCATACCTTTAGTTTGCATTGATATTTAAGCTGAATAGTTCAGTCAAAATCAGGAATGTTGTCATTCAGTTAAATTCAGCTAATTCAGGTAAAATCAGTTAAATTCAGGCTCAACTTTTTAGATAACTGCTCACCTGTGGATTAGTTGTTCCGAAGACCCCCTGCGGCGATTGGCGATCGCCAGTGGAGGGGCTGTCACGTAAATTCAGGTGACTGTGCTTGTACTACTTTGTCAAGTTTGATTCATGACAGTGTCTTAAATTCTTGACTTCTTTAACAACACTGCCATTTTTTGGGGTGGCGCAGATCCCTTCTCCATCTCTGAGGTGGCGATCGCCGATGACATCACCAACTAGTTTTGAGTGCACCCTGGGAAGAGAGGATTTTAAGTTTATGATTAGGGTATCAGCGCTGAGGTAATCGTTGTCAGCACCACCGTCGAGGTAATCGTTGCCATCAGCAGTGTTGATTTCATCGTCACCAGTACCACCTGCGAAGTAATTGTTGCCATTATTGGTATTGAAAAAGTAAGCGTTAAGGCGATCGTCTTTTTAGTTATTACTTTGACTTTTAAGCCAAAAAAGCAGAAACAACAGGAATCCGAATAACTCCTGCTTTTCTGCTTAGATTTTATTCAATTGATTGTTGCTTTCAGACAATTAAAGCATTGGCTTTTAGTCTTTTTATTTCTCCTAAACTAAGAGTAAATCGGGAAGAACTAGGGAAGATTCCTAACTTATTTAGAACCATAGAAAACTGAATTTACTTTCGGGACAAACCATTTAAATGGCAAATTTATTTTATTGTTGCTCGTTCAATTGTGAATTTTGATTGCTCTGATTTTCGCTTGTCGGTAACAGTAACAAAATTTTTGTAACTATCTAGAGAATCATCGACATCGTATTATTAACTATGATTACTACCAGGCAGAAAAGGTTCTACCGAACTTAAAGTGTAAAACTAATAAATATTTTTTTAAGAAATAAAGCGATCGCGCAATCAAAGCCTTGCCATACTTGACTTTTGCCGAGCAACCTGGTTGATTGTTATTTATATAGACGCTCATATTTATAAATTAAAATAAAATGGCATCAAATTCCGAACTTCATCTAATGACTAAACTACTGAATTTATCAGGAGTCAAAGTTAGAGATTATCGTCTAATTGAAGGGATAGGAATAATTTTATCATTAGAAAATACTAAGAAACAAGTTGTTTGTCCCTCTTGTGGTCAAGCCACCGAGCTATTACATCAAAATAATTTTAAAACTGTTCGAGATTTATCATGATTGTCAACAATCTGTTTATTTAAAAGTAAATCGTCGGCGAATGCGATGTCCTCATTGTGATAACAAATTCACTGAAGAATTAGATTTTGTCAGAAAAAAAAGAGTACATACTAAAAGATTTGTTGAAAGCATTGTTGAAGAAGTTTTAAATAGTGACATCAAAAATGTTGCTAATAGAAATGATTTAAGCGAACCAGAAATAGAAACAATGTTAAAAGATTTAGGTCAGGAGTTATTCGCTGAAAAACCTCTGAACCTAACTAAATTAGGTATTGATGAAATAGCAGTAGTTAAAGGCGCGGAATGCGCCCGCAGGGAAGCTCTTGAATTAAATTCAAGAGAACCTGCGGGGCAAAAAAATTATTATGTAGTTTTAGTCGATTTAGAGAAAAGAAAGATAGTAGGACTTATAGAGAAAAGACGAGAAAAAGAGATTGTATAATACCTAGAAGCTTGGGGGGAGGAGGTTTTATCCCAGATCGAAAAAGTAAGTATAGACCTATGGAAATCTTATAAAAATATTGCTGAAAAGTCAATGCCTCAAGCAGAAATAGTTGCCGATCGATTTCACGTTATGAAACAAGTAAATGATGAATTAGATGCTGCTAGAAGGAAAATTAAAAGAGCGACCGAAAAAATCAAAAGTAAATCCCAAAAAGAGACTATATTAGAGGGATTAAAAAAGAGTAAATATGTCTTGCTAAAAAATGAAGAAGATTTAAACGAAACCAAACAAGAAAAACTAAAAGAAGTTGAAAAAGTAGCTCCTGTCCTAACTGAAATGCACAGGTTAAAAGAGGAATTTAGAGATATTTATGAAATCCAGAGAAATTGGAGCGAGGGACTATTGAGTTTGGCCGATTGGTTAAAAGATAGCTCTAAGTATTTCCCTAAAAGTTTTGGAACAATAAAAAGATGGATTGGAGAAATTATTGCTTATTTTGATGAGAGAACTACACAAGGAGTAGTGGAAGGAATTAACAATAGACTTAAGTTGATAAAAAGAAAAGCTTATGGCTTTAGAAATTTTGAAAACTTCCAACTTAGAAGCTTTTTAACTTGGCATTTTGCTAGTTAGTTTTGCACAGTAAGTTCGGTAGAACCTAAATTATTAAACAATTATTAAGTTATTTCACGGCGGACAGCTTATGCTTCTTTTTTGGACAGCTTATGGTTCAAGTTGCACTTATGTTACAGAAGGTTCTGCCGAAAGTAATCTAAAAATTACTGTAGAATGTTCTTTCCCCGAACAATCGCGATCGACTTAGAGCCAAACTAAAATTTATTATTCTAACAATAACGATCGATCCCAGAGGGTTCGTTATCCTGGGTGATCTCGCTACGAACAAGAAGTATCTCTGACAGTAATTGAACGTAAACCCAGTTCCTAACTCCGCATTACAACATAATATTAACGTAATAAATTACTAAGGATTCCAAAAATGTTGAATCGAGACATAAATTATCGTACCCTAATTTAGCAAAGCTCTAGATTGCTCATGCGCTATCTTTGTTGGTTAGGATTAATAATTGTTGTCTTAGTTGCGATCTTTCTTGCTCCTAACACTTATTATCTGTATGTCATTGGTACGATCGCCATAACTACTTTAGTTGGTGTCGGTCTAAATATTCTTACTGGACTGTCAGGGCAGGTTTCCATCGGTCATGCTGGCTTTTTCGCCATTGGTGCTTATACAGGTTCTTTATTAATGACCAAGCTGCAATGGAACTTTTGGCTAGCTACGGTCGTTGCTATTATTACGACTGCGGGAACGGGAATAGCTTTGGCTGCCCCTGCTTTGCGGGTAACTGGGCCATATCTGGCAATGGTAACGGTTGCTTTTGGCGTGATTATCGAGCGAGTATTGATTGAATGGGTGGATTTAACAGGAGGTTTTGGCGGAATTTTTAACATCCCCAAACCGATGTTGCTCAATTTACAACCAGCTTTACGCGATGTAGTATTATTAGCTTGGATTGCAGCTATTTTAGCTTTAATTTCTTTTGCTGCCCTGAAAAACCATCCTTGGGGAAAGGCTTGGCAAGCAGTACGGGACGATGAAATTGCTGCTACCGCTTTAGGTTTGAACGTCTGGAAAATTCGCTTGATGGCTTTTGCTGTCTCGGCTGCATTTACTGGGTTAGGTGGGGTTTTCTTCGCTTCGATCGTGGGATTTATTAGTCCTGATAGTTTCAACTCCCATCGCTCGATTTTATTTCTGTTGGTAGTTATTCTCGGTGGTTTGGGAACAGTTGCAGGAGCTTTAGTAGGAGCGATCGCCTTAGTAATTTTTCCTGAATTATTGGGCGATTTTGCCGAATATCAGCTTTTAGTTTTTGGGATTTTACTTCTGTTAACTCTTTGGCTGACACCAGAAGGGGTAGCAAGCTTTTTTGTCAAGCGTTTGCGTCGTAAAAAATCTATTTATCCACCAGAGATGTCTTTAGACGCTCTACCCGCATTAGTAATCAAAAATCAAAAAGATCTGCATCTAGAAGTAAAGCAGATGGCAATTAGTTTTGGTGGAATTAAAGCTGTAGATAACGTAGATTTGATCGCTGAGTCGGGAACTATTACTTCTGTAATTGGTCCTAACGGTGCGGGGAAAACTACTTTACTCAATCTTTTAACTGGTTTTTATCGTTCCGAATCTGGTAGCGTTTATTTAGGCGGGCTTAACTTAACCAACCAAAATACTAGAGATATAGTTCGCGCTGGCTTGAGTCGTACCTTTCAAACTACTCGTCTGTTTAATTCTCTTTCAGTATTGGATAACTTACGAGTGGCTTATGTGGGAGATAACTTAGGCAAGATCTTAACGGCTTTGCTAGGTAGAGTTGAAAAGCAACCATCGGCTACAGAAAATAAGTTAATTGGACTGCTAGCTTTTATTGGTTATCGAGGCGATATTCATGCTGATGCTGATAGTTTATCTTTTGGCGATCGCCGTTTAGTAGAAATTGCCCGTGCTTTAGCTACCAGTCCTCAAGTATTACTGCTAGACGAGCCAGCAGCAGGGTTAGCGCAGCAACAGCGAGATTGGTTAGCCAAGTTATTGCGTCGTTTGGCAAATGCGGGAATTAAAGTAATTGTCATCGAACATGACATGAATTTAGTCATGCAGATTAGCGATCGCGTTGTGGTTTTGGATCGGGGACAAGCGATCTGTAATGATACACCAGCCAAAGTACAGAGCGATCGACGAGTTTTAGATGCTTATTTAGGAGTACGCAGCGATCGTCTCAGGAATACTGTGACTGGCTCAACAACTCCCATTTTGACGGTGGAAAACTTGGTGGCGGGGTACGATAAATTACAGGTTTTACAGCAAGTATCTTTAGAAGTGTGTCAGGGAGAATTGGTAGCGGTTATCGGTGCTAATGGTGCGGGAAAAACTACCCTACTTAAAACTATTGCTCGGTTGCTTCCACCTCAGTCGGGAAGAATTTTATTTCGAGATCGAGATTTAACCAAACTATCTTCACAGCAGCTATCGAGTAAAGGTATTGTTTTGATTCCCGAAGGTAGACAGGTGTTTACAGAATTAACAGTGATTGATAATTTACGCCTAGGAGCATTTTATCGTCGCGATCCTCAAATAAACAGAGACATCGGTGCTATGTTTGAACGTTTCCCCGCTCTAGAAACCCTGCAAAATCAACAGGCTGGCTTGCTTTCAGGAGGAGAACAACAAATGCTAGCGATCGCCAGAGGCTTAATGGCTCGACCGCAAATTTTACTTCTCGATGAGCCTTCTCTCGGATTAGCACCCCAGTTGGTGGTATCTCTCTATCAAACCCTGGCATCATTATGTGATGAAGGCATTTCAATTTTGTTAGTAGATCAAATGGCTCAATTAGCTCTTTCCGTCGCTCACCGTCTCTATGTGTTAGAAACGGGAAAAATTGTTCGAGCTGGTACGTCAACAGAATTGAGTCGAGATTCTCGAATTATTGATTCCTATTTAGGAATGCGATCGCTTTGAATCAAACCCTACCCTCAAGATCTCTCCTTACAAGCCAGATACTCAAGACAACATCGTCTACATTATCGATACTTTCGCCAGTATGAATGCGGTAGAGTTACAAGCAGTTAAAGATACTTACACAGATTTAACTTCTGATTGACTGACAAAACCTCTAAAACATTTGATTTTTCGTAGTGGCGTGTCAAGCTTAATTTGATGGATTAGATTTGTCTCTCGTTTATCCCCATCGCATACGGGGGCAAAGGCGCGAAGGCAAGGACATGGCTTTTGAGGTTCCCT
>JASJEI010000096.1 GCA_030064795.1 Pleurocapsa sp. MO_226.B13
GTTTTGATTTTGACAGCCTATGGGATGGCGAACGAAAGAGAATCATTAATGACTGATTCTCAGGCAGATGAATTTTTGACGAAACCCATTCGAGATTACAATATTCTGATGGAAAAAATAGAACAGTTAGCCAAAAATTAAAACTTTATATATATCATTTATTTTAAGCATAAACACTTAGTATTGAAGCATAACAATAACTTATAATGGGCTCTAAAAATGAATGTAGCCCTAAGCAAAAGTGCCTAAATAATGTTATGTTAAATAACTCTAAAGATTCTACAGCAGCGAATAACGATCTCTTTGTAGTTGGTATTGGTGCATCGGCTGGAGGATTGAGTGCTTTAGAAGAATTATTTAGCAATCTGTCAACAGCGAGTGGTGCTGCGTTTGTGGTAATTCAGCATCTTTCCCCAGACTTTAAAAGCTTGATGAAGGAATTGCTATCGCGACGTACCACTATGCCAGTTTATCGCGTCACGGAAGGCATGGAGTTAGAGCCCAATTCAGTTTACTTAATTCCCCCTGGGCAAAATCTGGCATTAGAAAAAAATATCTTACGTTTAGAAAACCGCAAAAAAGACAAAAATCAAAAGCACGTACTCAACTTTCCCATTGATTTGTTTTTTAGTTCTCTGGCGACAAATCATGGAGAAAGGTCTATTGGAGTTATCTTGTCTGGTTCTGGGAGTGATGGGACACGCGGATTAAAAGCCATTAATGAAGCTGGGGGTATGGCTTTAGTCCAAGAACCCGAAACAGCAGAATTTGACGGAATGCCCGTTAGCGCGATCGCCACAGGAGTGGTTAATCAAATTCTACCTCCTAGAGAACTATCACAGCTAATCTATCAGTGTATTGTTGCTCCCTTAAATTATTCTGAAAACAAGTCTCAGAAAAGTAATCAAATCAATTCTGCTAATTTAGCTCAAATTTCCAAGCTGTTGCTTGAAGAGGAAGGATTGGACTTTTCTCAATATAAATCTAGTACTATTTCGCGGAGAATTCATCGTCGCTGTCTAATTCATAACTCCGACAGCATTAATGACTATATCGAGCTCCTTTGTAACTCAGGTCAAGAAAGGCAAATTCTCTGTTCGGATTTGCTAATTAATGTCACCCATTTTTTCCGCGATTATCCAGCTTGGCAGAACTTGGAAAATAACATTTTGCCTCGACTAATTGAGCAAACTGAGCCAGAAGCTGAATTAAGATTTTGGATCACGGCTTGTTCCACAGGAGAAGAAGCCTATTCTCTAGCAATTTTAGTCCATGAAGCTCTGCAAGATTCTCATAAAAACATTCGAGTCAAAATTTTTGCCACAGATATAGATCGGGTGGCATTAGATAAAGCCTCCCAAGGAATTTATTCCTCTTCTATTGCTAGAGACATTTCTTCTGAACGTTTGCAGAGATATTTTGTCCCTAAGGATAATTCTTATCAGATCATGCGGAAGATTAGAGAAATGCTGATCTTTTCCCCCCACGATCTGACTAAAGATGCTGGTTTTACTCGCATCAACTTGGTTACCTGTCGTAATGTCTTGATTTACATGAAGACCGATCTACAGTACCAAGTATTACGCAATCTTCATTTTTCCTTGGTTTCTAAGGGAATTTTATTCTTAGGTGAAGCAGAGACCTTAGGTACCTTCGAGTCAGAATTTGAACCTTTAAATAAAAAATGGAAGTTTTTTCAGAAGCGGAGAGATATTCGACTACCGCTTCCTTTGAGAAGCACACCGAAAATTGGCAAAAGTGTTTCACACCGTTTTAGCCAACCCCAATCTAGAGTTCAGTTTGAGCCAATTTTGGAACAGTGTCTCAATCAACTATCGGATCAATTGGAATCAATTATTTTGCTAGTTAGCACAGATAATAATTTACTCCACGTCAGCGGAGACTCAAGAAAAATATTTAAAGCTCCTGACGGCAAAATGACTGCTGAAATAACTAAGATGGTAGTTTTGCCCCTCCAGCTACCTCTGAGTAATGCTCTACACCGAGCTAAACAGCAAGGTAAATCAGTTCTGTATCAGGGAATTCAGTTGGAATATCAAGGGGAGATGCTCAAAGTTGATTTAGAAGTTATTCCGCCCCAAAGCAACCGTAAGTATGGTGATTTCTTTCTGGTTAAGATTAAGCAAGAGGTTGCGAGCGCACCTTTAGAACTTCCTGAGACGGTAAACTTTGAATTGGGTAGCGAAGCTTCTCGAAGGATTGTGGAATTAGAAAATGAATTGCAGCAAACTAGAGAAAATCTTCAGTCATTAGTAGAAGAGTTGGAAACTATCAATGACGAACAACAAGCTTCTAATGAAGAATTAACTGCTTCGAATGAAGAACTCCAAAGCACCAATGAAGAACTGCATTCGGTCAATGAAGAGTTACACACCGTCAATATTGAATATCAGTCGAAGATCCAAGAATTGACTCAACTCAACAATGATATTGATAATCTGCTCAAAAGTACGGAAATTGGCGTAATTTTTCTCGACTCAGAATTAGGAATCCGTAAGTTTACTCCTGCTGCTACCCAAGCAATATCTTTGCGCGAAACAGATCTAGACCGTCCCTTGACAGAGTTAACGCTGAAAATAGACTGTCCTCAGCTACCCGAATTACTCCAAGAAGTATTAATAAAGCTCCAATCCATCGAACTTGAGGTCAAGCTCAAAGACAGTGATTCTTTTTTCTTGATGCAAATCCATCCCTACCAAACCGAAGACGGTAATAACGAAGGTCTAGCCCTTACCTTTGTAGGCATCGACGAAACCAAGAAAGTTCAGCTTAAGCTAGAAAACACTTTAACCGAACTCAAAAATAAAGAGACTGAGATCAATAACTTCTTTGAGCTATCTCTCGAAATAATGTGTGTGGCTAACCTTGATGGTTACTTTAAAAGAATAAATCCTAGTTTTGAAAGAATATTGGGCTATGACACCCAAGAATTATTTACTAAGCCGTTTATCAATTTTGTCCATCCTGACGATGTAGAAGCTACTATCCAAGCAGTACAAGAACTGTCAGTAGGTAAGCAAATTATTGGCTTTGAAAACCGCTATCGGTGTCAAGATGGTTCTTACCGTTGGATCAAGTGGATGGCAGCAGCCTATGAAGGATTAATCTATGCCACTGCCCATGACTTGACCGAGGAAAAACTGGCTCAAGAACTACAAAATCGGCAGTTAGCAGCGATTGAGACTGCCACTAATGGTATTGCTATTCTGAACGAAGATAAGTTTATCTATCTCAACCAAGCTCATGTAGAAATGTTTGGCTACAGCCAGCCAGAAGAATTATTGGGTCAATCTTGGCGTGTGCTTTACGATCCTGAATATCTAGTCAAGTTTGAACGAGAAATATTTCTTGTATTGCAGGATAAAGGAAGGTGGCAAGGGGTTGTCAAAGCTAAACACCGCGACGGACATCTTTTTGATGAAGAGTTGACTCTTACTTTTTCTAAGGCAGGAGATTTAATTTGCGTCTGTCAAGATATTACCGAACGCCTGAAAATGGAAAGCTCTTTAATTGAGAGTGAAAAGAAATATCGCTATCTCTACCAAAATACCCCTGTGATGCTTCATTCTATCGACAGCGAAGGCAGAATTATCAGCGTGAGTAAATACTGGCTGGAGAAGATGGGTTACTCAAGCGAAGAAGTTATTGGTAAGAAGTCTACAGATTTTTTGACTCCCGAATCTCAAAGACATGCCCGAGAAATATTACCTGAATTTTTCCTTACAGGTAGCTGTTATAACGTCTTTTACCAATGGGTATGCAAAGATGGCAGAATTATTGATGGCTTGTTATCTGCCATCAGTGAAATGGAAGAAGGTAAAATAGTTCGTTCCCTGGCGGTAGTAATAGACATCACCGAGCAAAGACAAAAAGAAAAGCTAGAAGAGGCAAATCGAGCCAAAGATAACTTTATCGCCCATATGAGTCACGAACTTCGCACTCCCCTCAATAGTATTCTGGGATTTAGCAATATGTTGAAGCAAGACTCTAGCCTGAGTCCACAGCAGCTTAAAAATGTTGAGATCATCAATCAGTCAGGACAACATCTGCTAACTTTAATTAATGATGTTCTAGACCTATCAAAATTAACCGCCAGCAAGCTAGAAATAAAATACCGCGACTTCAACCTAGTTCATTTTCTCCACAATATTGCCACTATTTTTGAGATTCGCGCCCAGGAAAAAGGTTTGCACTTTGTTACTCTAATATCAGCAGATCTTCCTGCTGTGGTGAATGCTGATGAAACCAGACTGAGACAAGTTTTACTCAACCTGCTGAGTAATGCCATTAAGTTCACCTCAACTGGTACTGTTACCTTGTCCGCTAATTGTTCTGGAGTAAATCCTGATTCTAAGATCGAGACAATTCGCTTTCAGGTTGAGGATACAGGCAGAGGCATTTCTCAAGATAATTACGATCTGGTTTTTGCCCCATTTGGACAGGTAGAGCAAAGCAGTAATGATGCTGAAGGAACAGGTTTAGGACTGCCCATTTGTCAAAGTATTCTCGACCTAATGAATAGCGAACTACATCTTGGCAGTAAGGTAGGTCAAGGTAGTCGTTTTTGGTTCGATCTAGACTTGGAAAAAGTATCAAGTACCTCATCATTGCTTGTCGATCCAAGCTCTAATAATCCTGTTGCTCGTAATTTAGCTACACCCTGTAAAGTTCTGATCGTGGATGATAATCAAGAAAATCGGCTGTTGCTAGTGCAGTATCTTCAACCTTTAGGATTTACTATTCAGGAAGCTGGTGATGGTCGAGAAGGAATTGCGATCGCTCTTGAGTTTCAGCCAGATGTCATTTTAGTAGATTTAATGATGCCTGTAATGAATGGCAAGGAAATGATTGAAACTATTCAACAAGACCGCCAGTTAGAAGATACGGTTGTGTTGATGATTTCGGCTAATATGCAATCAATTCGCGATTCATCAGAGATTAAGTGTGATGGATTTTTAGCTAAACCAGTAGATTTGGATAGATTACTAGAGCTATTGGCGCTAAATCTAGAGCTTGATTGGCAAATTTCCCAATCTGAATCTCAATTAAATACTGCCACTGAATTTGACGGCTTTATTACTCCTTCTCAAGAGAAACTGCTCGAGTTCCTTGAATTAGTCAATTTTGGGAACATGAAAGACCTTTTACAGCAAGTAGAAATATTAGAAGCAGCCGATTCTCAGTATATTTCCTTTGCCGAAAACATTCGTCAGCTTGCAGAAAACTGTCAGCAAGATAAATTAGAAGAGTTAATCAAAGCTTCCCTAGAACAACTGAAGTAGAAGCAATCCGGGATTTGTAGCAAGATTGTCAGTAATCTGAATCTCCCGAGGAGCACCTAATCAAAAATAAGCGATCTTACTTAGAGGCTGCTCTGGCAGTTAATCTTAACAAAGATTTTATATTAGTGTTTTGACCGATTACTAAACGCTGCTTACTTAGTTAGAACAAATATATGTAATTAAATAATCTATATTTGTTTTTAGATGGCTCTATCAAAGGAAATATTATCATCAAAAACCATCTTAATAGTTGATGACCAAACCAATAACTTAAAGCTTGTATCAAGATATTTAGAAAATGCCAATTACAATATCCTCATCGCTCAGAGTGGAAAAAAAGCGCTCGATATAGCTGATGCTCTCAGTCTGGATCTGATTTTATTAGATGTAATGATGCCAAGAATAGATGGTTTTGAGGTATGTCGCCATCTAAAAAGTAATTCTAAAACTAAAGATATTCCCATTATCTTTATGACCGCGTTAGCTGAAACTAAAGATCGAGTACAGGGCTTTAAATTAGGGGCAGTAGATTACATTTCTAAACCAGTTGAATCAGAAGAGCTGATGGCGCGAGTGCAAACTCATCTTTCGCTTTATAATCTTCATCAAAGTTCCCTCAAAGATGCTGCTCAACGCAAACTGCTATTTGAGATTAGCGATCGCATTCGCCAATCCCTCGACCTCAAGGTAATTCTAGAAACTTCCACCAAGGAAATTAGAACTCTATTGGATTGTGATTTTGTGGGGTTAGCTTCTCTCAATCAAAAGAATATTGCCATCAAAGCATTTGCATCCAGAGAAGCAAGGTCAATTAATCCTCAAAAGTTGATTGACTATAGTTATTATTGTCCCACAGAAGATGTGTACAATTCTTATCTCAAAGGACATATTGAAGTGATCGAACCAGAAAACTCTCAAAATCATCCTGAAGCTATACCATCAGGCGCTCCTCTAGCAAGACTGATCGTACCAATCTTGATTAAAGATACCAATTACACATCTGGTTTTTTCTCTTCTGCGGAAGATACTATGTTTACCAGTAATATTTTGTATGGCTGGTTAATTGCCGATCGATACTCCCCTAGACATCCTTGGCAATTAGAAGAGATTAATCTACTTAGAGAACTAACGACTCAGTTGGCAATTGGAATTAAGCAAGGATTACTCCACAAGCAATTATCTGAGCTTGCTTTACTAGATTCTTTAACCCGCGTTTACAATCGTCGCTCTTTCGATCGTCAGCTAAAACGAGAGTGGGGAAGACTCAAGCGCGTTCCTGCACCTCTATCCTTAATTATGTGCGATGTGGACTGCTTCAAAATTTATAATGATATTTACGGTCATCAGCAAGGCGATAGGTGTTTGCAACAGGTAGCTAAAGCGATATCATCTGCACTTAGAAGACCAGGGGATCTTCTCGCTCGCTATGGTGGAGAAGAATTTGTGGTCATTTTGCCTCAAACTCCCCAATCTGGAGCAGTTAAAGTTGCTGAAACTATTAGAAATGCAGTGAAATCATTGAAGATTCCCCATCATAATTCTTTAGTTGATTCTGTCGTTACAGTTAGTTTGGGAGTTGCTAGCACTATTCCCAACACGGTAGATAATCCCCAGCTTTTAATTGAGGCAGCCGATCTTGCTTTGTACCAGTCTAAAGATCGCGGTCGTGACTGCGTTGCTGTATATCCAGAACCGATCTCTCACTCCAAAGACCGACAAGAATTAAAAATACGTTGGGTAAAACGTCTGCGTGATGCTCTGGATCACAACCTTTTTAGCCTTTACGCTCAATCCATCATCCCCCTGAAGGGAAATGACGAGCGAAAATCCTTTGAGATTCTTCTCCGTCTTACTGACAAAGCAGATCGAGTAATTCTTCCTGGTGTCTTTCTGGACATCGCCGAGCGGAATTTTTTGATGACGGATATTGATACTTGGGTGGTCAATAACTTATTGGAAACCCTGGAAAAATGCGCTCGTCATATTTGGAACAATAATCGTTTTGCAGTCAACCTGTCTGGGTCATCTCTCAACAACGAATCTTTTTTGCAGTTTCTCAAACGAAGACTGACTGAATGTTCTCTCCCTCCCGAACTATTTTGTTTTGAAATTACTGAATCTGTAGCAGTATCCGATTTAAGCAGAATAGTTGAATTTATCAATTCTCTGAAAGAAATTGGCTGTAGCTTTGCTCTTGATGATTTTGGCAAAGGTGTATCTTCTCTAACCTATCTTAAAAGTTTGCCTGTTGATTATCTCAAAATAGATGGTTCTTTCATCAAGGAATTAAATGTGAATCCAACATCTAAAGTGATGGTAGAAGCAATTAACCACATCGCTGAAGGCACTGGTCTTAAGACTGTAGCAGAATTTGTAGAGAACGAAGATATCTTAAGTAGTGTCCGAGATTTAAATGTGGATTATGCTCAAGGTTTTCATTTGAGTCGCCCCTCAGTTTTGATGGATGCGATCTCGGCTAAAGATGTTCTTGACAAAAATATACCGTCCACTAAGTTATAAATTATGGGACACCGAAAATCGGGCGGTTTTTACTGTCCCAAAAATCGTTTTTCGGCTATTATGAGACACCAACGTCTCGCAACAATACTGTTCGGATAAGTCTTATTTTCCTCTTCCCCTGCTTCCCCTGCTACATGCGGAATCACGCCTTGGTCCTGCTTCCCTTGCTTGTCTCAACACATAACTTTGTTAACCGAACAGTATTGTGTCCCTACGTCCATTTCAGAGACGATCGCGTCTAAAGTAGCTCTAACTCGTATCTGGCTGTTATCTACGTCGTACTCAATGAATATGTTTCTAGTACCCGTCCCTTCGTTAATCAAGAAGTTCTCAATCGCTTGAAGCTTTAAGGTAGTCCTAAACAACGGTGACTATGGCGACCACCTGAACAATGATTTTGAAGAGTTACGAGCAGAAATGTAAAAACTGTAGGCTCTAAGTTTATAATCAGACTAATTTGTGTAGTTGTGCATATAGCGGGTTCGTGGTATAATGCGACCCGCTTTTCGCTGCGCTCAAAGCTTTTACTAGTTTTGTACTAAGTTACTAGCTTGTTTTCTGTTTGGGGGGATTAGTCGGATGTTACTAGCTAATCCCCCGAAGTTGTTATTTAAACGTTTAAATAATTGGGGTATTTATGTACCCGTTGCACTCGTGTTTATTCCTGCTCTATAGTCAAAAGTGAGTAAGATTTGAGTAAAAAGTTAGCGTCTGGTCTGCCTTTTGCAAGTAAAATTCACGTTGCTCCTTAAAGACCGAGTGATGCGGATGGCGAGAATCGAACTCGCAAGGCGTGAGCCACACGCCCCTCAAGCGTGCGTGTCTACCAATTCCACCACATCCGCGTACCGAGCGTCAGAAATACTGACTTTGAAAGAGTATGTGACTTAAAACGATAAAATCACTTTGCCCCAGATTTTTGCTAACGTTTTTGACAATCATCTAGAGTCTATCTTAGTTTTATTCAGCTGTATCCAACTACGCTCTTGGCAATATCTAATTTATCACATATTTCACAAGATTGTTTCTTTGTTTATTGAGACAGTTGTGATTCGATAATTTCTCTAAATTTTTGGCGTTGCTGTGGAGTCAGTATTTCTCTGGTTGCCAACATACTCTCAAACCTTAACTGTCCTATTTCCTGGCGCAAGTTTACTAGCTGTTGGTTTTTGGCTCTAACTAATTCTACTGGCTCTGTTCCCACCATCAAATCTGATAGCTGCTGCTGCAATCTAGCAAGACTATTTCTTTTTTTAAGGATTTGCTGTTTATATTCCGAGTGGATTTGTTCGATTTGTTCTTTTTGCTTTTTGGTTAAATTTAACTGCTGAAGCAGGCTAGATGGCTGTTGTTGTTTAACCGTTAGCAGAGAATTATCGGCGGTGATTATCGTGCCTGTAGGATAATTACCATAATTTTCTGGTAGGGAGGAAAATCTAAAGGCTGCCAGCGTCGAAGTGCTATAGATAGTTAAAAAGGCCGTAGTAGCTAGCAAAAATGAGCAAGACCGTCTTATAGTTAACATCTTAAAAAATTAGTCGATAAAATCAAAAAATAGAATATAGCTAGTCCAAAAATTGTCTTAGATTTATTGTGCCGAAACAGATAGAGTTGGTGATGTTTCTGAAATAGTAGGTAGTAGCCAATACGCCTGGTTTTCCTCTACAACAGTATAGTCAGATTCATAAGCGTTAAAGGTATCTTGCCAACTACTGACTAAAAAGTTTTCTAAATCTTTGGGTTCGATCGCGATTCGAGGAGTCCGAATTCCAAAACTCACCGAAGTCAACAAAAACCCCGTAGCGATCGCGTTAGGAATAGTCCAAATCGATTTTAGAAATCGTTTTTGTTCTTTAGTTGTTTGTGGCTCAAGAGAGTCGATAATTCTCTGTTCCAAATCGGGACAAGCCTGGGGGGGGATTGGTTGATTTTGTCGTATAAAGTTGACAAAGTTGTGTTGGTTATCGTTATGTAAGCTAGTCATGATCTGAGTTTTGATTAACTATAGGGATATTCCTTGTTGTTCTAGGAACTTTTTGAACGAATTTCGAGCATGAAATAAACGAGACTTTACCGTTCCTACAGGTACATCGAGAATTTGGGCTACCTGTTTTTGAGGTATATCTTCCAAATCGTGTAAAACCAAAACAGCACGGTGATCGAAACTCAAATTATTTAGCCCTCGCTGGACTAGATCTTGATAATGTAAGTGCATCAAATCTGGAGGCTCTTGAGCGTTTGACCAATCTCGGTCGTGGTGGGGATGCAGTTGTTCTTTATCATATTTAGCATTCAAATCAGTTTTTTCTCTTCCTTGAGCTAGTTTGCGCCGTCGATCTGTGGCTACATTCCAGCTAATGCGATAGAGCCAGGTAGAAAAGTATTTAGCTTTTTTTAGTTTAGGTAATCCTTTCCAAGCTCGCAAAAAAACCTCTTGTACCAAATCGTCTAACGAAGAATCGCCACATAATTGATAGAGAGTCGAGCGCACCCTTTGTTGATACCGTTGATAGAGCAAACGAAAACAAGCGCGATCGCCTTGTTGACAAAGCCAAATCAACTCTTGTTCTGACCGCACAACTGTTTCTGATTCTGTTTTTGGTGTACTAGCCCGTTCATTGGCTAACATTTCGCTCATTTTCTAGAAATATTTGGTTCTTTTTTTTTAGACTGATAGTAAGGAACATCGGTTCAATTCTGGAAAAATTTATTGATTGCAAGCTCTCTTCCAATATGCCCTGTCAATTATGCGATCGCGACGTTAAGCAGCTTACAGTTCATCATCTTATTCCCCGTCAAACCGTAAAACGCAAGCAAGCAGAATCGGGGCCGACTATTGATATTTGCTCTCCTTGCCATCGTCAGATTCACGCTCTTTATACCAATTTGGAATTGGCAAGGCATCTCAACACAGTTGATAAACTCAAATCCGAACCGAAAATGCAAAAGTTTTTGGGCTGGATCGCTAAACAAGACCCCCAAAAAAAGGTACGTATTCGACGCAAGTAATACTCTGACTATTGGTTACTTTCCCAGTCTTCGATCTTGGGTGTAGCTGAGCGACGATCGTTAGCCGAAAAAATCCCGTGAAAGTCTACATACAATACTGGGTTTAGAAATAACCGATAATAATTACGATCGCTACGCCAATAACGATCAAACCGATATTCCACAACCAAGTTTTTCGGCGATTTTTCTCGATCGATGAGATTAACTTAGATTTATACCGCTCGATTTTAGATTGAAATTGAGCGGTATTATTATGGCTATCTTGAGATGATTGAAGATTAGCGAGGGATCTTTGAACCAAATTTTTAGTACTAGCTTTTTTTGACGATACTTTGCTGAGATTTGTTTTTACAAGTCTGTATTGTTGGAGATCGGAATATTTATTAGCTGCTACAGGATTAGTTTTATTTTTAACATTAAGCAATCGCTTTTGATAGTCATCATAACTATTTTTTTTAAGATTATAACTAGCTGCTGAGTCGTTCCCTTCTGCTAACACTGAGTCAGAGCTTTGTGTTTCTAAATTTTCTGATTCTCTTAGCTCAGAATTAACGCCATTAGACTGAATTAAAGTATCTTGTTCCGAGTTGGTAGTTGCGAGCGGATCGCGTGCTCGATCTTTTGAGCTATCTTGCCCAGATGGCGATGAATTATTTTTATCTGGCTCTTCCCATCCCAACTGATTGTTATTTTGAGGGTGAGATAAACCAAGCCGATCTTGAAGTATTGCTTCGGAACTTTCCGAGTTGGAATTAAGCTTTCTAATAGATTCTATTGTTGTCGAATTTTTATCAAGATTATTAGTTGGTTGCGATCCTGATTTTCGAGCAGTAGACTTATTTGGCTTTTTAGTTCTGACGTGCTTTGATTCGCTAGATTGACGCTTTTTGGGTTTAAGATTACTGGGGTCGAAAACCTTGGCTAAAAGCCTCGAATCAACTTGAGAATATCCGTTATTAACAGCTACAATTGCCTGCTTTAGATCGGTCATCAAACTGCTTTTGAGTATGTAACCTTTGGCTCCAGCCATCAACGCTTGCGTTACATATTTTTTTTCTTCATGACTGCTGAGGATAATAACTTTAGTATTGGGTGAAACCCGACTAATATATTTGGTGGTAGTAATACCATTCATACCTGGCATTTCAATATCTAATAAAACAATATCAGGGCGCAAACGTTCTATTTCCTTGACCGCAGTTCGACCATCTTTTACAGTAGCAACTACATCTAATTCCAGGTCTCGGTCTAACAGAGATTTAATTCCCTGTTGAACCAAGTTTTGATCGTCTACTAAGAAAATACGAATCATTTTAGATTTAAATAAAGCTTATTAAATAATGTTTAAGTCGGGATTTTTTTAGATTTTAATCATTTTCAACTATTATTTTCTCAGAAATCTAGTAAATTTACTTATTCACTAAAAAGTTATTTACTTTTAATGTCGTTGATTTACGATCGCCACTTGCCAAGGTTATATTAGAAATTTGCCCACAATTAATATCTTCAGCAACAGGCGAAATCTATGGAACAAGAAAGAGCTTACTGGCTGGCATGGTCGCAAATTTCAGGAATTGGGGCAGTTACTCTCAAGAAAATTTATCAACATTTTGGTTCTCTCCAGACAGCTTGGACGGCAAGTGCGATCGCTTTTGCCGATATTGACGGCTTGAGTAGCAAAGCAGCTAATGCTATTCAAAAAGAAAGATTAAAATTTGCTCCCGAACAATTACTCGCACAACATCTCCAGCAAAATCCTCAGTTTTGGACACCAGCAGATTCCGCCTATCCCCGCCTCTTATTGGAAACACCCAGCCCCCCACCGCTCCTTTATTATTTAGGAAGGGTAGAATTAGCTGAAAATCAGGGCAGTACCCCGACAATTGGGATCGTCGGCACTCGTAACCCCACAGAATATGGCAGACGCTGGACAAAAAAGATTACCCAGGCTTTGGTTAGTCACGGTTTTGGTATTGTTTCGGGTATGGCCGCTGGAATTGATGCGGTAGCTCATCAAAGTTGTCTAGAAGCCAAGGGCAGAACGATCGCAGTATTGGGTACGGGAGTCGATCGAGTCTATCCCTATAGTAATCGAGGTCTTTATCAACAATTAAAAACTCAGGGCTTGCTTGTTAGCGAATATCCCGCCACAACTCCACCAGATCGCAGTCATTTTCCCGCTCGTAATCGAATTATTGCGGGTTTATGTCGTGCGGTACTGATTGTAGAAGCTCCCCAACGCTCTGGAGCCTTAATTACCGCCCGTTTTGCTAATGATTTTGGTCGTGATGTTTATGTCTTGCCAGGCTCTTTAGACAATGTTCAGTCCCTAGGATGTTTGGCACTACTCAATTCTGGAGCGCACGTAGTCTTGGGGATCGAACACTTACTAGAAATGCTAGGTACGATGCCCTGTTTGGATCGAATCCCTCCCGCTACTCAACCAGTACCCAATTTAAGACCAGAATTAGAAAATATTTATAGCTTAATCGATCGAGATGCCATTTCTTTAGATACAATTGTCCAAAAGACTGGACGAGATACTAGTGAAATTTTGGTAGCTCTATCTGAGCTAGAGCTAATGGATCTGGTAGCTCAGTTACCTGGAATGCGATATCAAATTAAAAATTAGTAGCTATTTTTCATCAAAGATTCGTACGGTTGTTAGTCAAAACAATTCAAAATTCGCGCATTATCAATTCAAAATTAAGACAATCACGTGCGACCGCGCCACTGATTGAAGACCACTGAATTTCACGTGCGACCGCGAAATTAATTAATTCAAAATTATTTTCTGGTTTTTGAATTTTGCATTTTGAATTTTGAATTCAAAAAATGGTCATTAGTTTTTCTCTATCTCTTCATTTTCCACGCTCACCATTCTCTCGGTAAAACCTCCGTGTTTTTGTAAATCTTATTGCAAATAACGTTATTTAGTAGGTATTTTTGGGAATGTTATGACAATGGCTCTATTTCAACATAATCACCAATATGTTTGTATCAAAAAGCTTTGGGCAAAAGTTAAGCTCGAACTATCTCGATCGGTTACAGCTAAATAATTATTTATATTTTGTATCTATTGTTTCGCTAACTTTATCGGGATTGTTGGCAGGATTGCAGCCATTAAATGCTGAAGAAAATGAGTCGATCGTAACTACTATATACAATCGCAATTTTTCCGAGCATAGTGAATTGTTGACTATATCTCTACCTGAATTAGAACCAGCCACTTCGGCGATCGCGGATATTCTAGATTTTGAGACTTTTAGTTATTTACTATCGCAGATCCAGACAGAGCCAAAAACCAACAACCAACAACAGGATTTAACTATTGCTCAAGATTCCAATGTCGATGATATCCCCGAACAAATCATTGTTAAGGACTTTGATGTAGTTGGTAGTAGTGTCTTTAGCGAACAAGAGTTAAGTCAGGCGATCGAACCCTATCGCGATCGCCCTCTAAGTTTACCAGAGCTATTTCAAGCCAGAAGTGCAATCACCAAACTCTATACCGACAAGGGCTATGTCAACTCAGGTGCTTATCTTCCTCCTCAAGAATTAAATGATGGTACGGTAAAAATTGCGGTTTTAGAAGGCAAATTAGAGGCGATCCAGGTTTCAGGAACTAAACGTCTTAATTCTGAATATATTTCCTCTCGAATCGAAACTGCTGCGGGAAAACCCGTAAATGTTGACTCTTTATTATCTGCGCTACAACTGCTACGGCTCGATCCGCTGATTGATAACATCTCGGCAGAATTATCAGCAGGAATTCAACCAGGAACGAGTTTACTAGATATTCAAGTTGAGGAGGCAGATGTATTTAATATCTCAACTAGTTTCAACAACCAAAAATCTCCCAGTGTTGGTTCAAATCAACGCTCCATAGGTTTGAATCACGGCAACTTATTGGGATTTGGCGATCGGTTTAATTTTAACTACAGCAACACCGACGGTAGCGACAGCTTTGATTTTGCTTACAGTTTACCCTTCAATGCCAAGAATGGCACGATTAAAGCAGCATATGGCACTAATTCTAACGATATAATCGAAGAACCCTTTAATGACCTCGATATTCAGTCAGAATCGCGTTATTACGAGTTAAATCTCCGACAACCTTTGATTCTTAAACCCAACCAAGAATTTGCTTTGGGACTCAGCTTTTCCCGTAGTGAAAGTGAAACGTCTCTTGAGGATCGAGATTTTAGAATATCTCGTGGTGCAGACGATAATGGAGAAACAAAGATTAGTGCGATCCGATTCTTTCAGGAATATGTCAATCGAGATGACAAAAAAGTTTTAGCTTTTCGTTCTCAATTTAGTATCGGTATTGATGCGTTTAATGCCACCAGTAATGACGACGAACCCGATAGTACCTTTTTCGCTTGGCGAGGACAAAGCCAATGGGTAAGACGTTTAGATGAAGATTTTTTATTTCTCCTGCGGGGCGATCTTCAATTCTCAGGTGGCGGTTTAGTCCCCCTAGAACAATTTCGGATCGGTGGTGCAAATAGTGCCAGGGGCTATCGACAGGATTTAAGCTTAGGAGACAATGGTATATTTGCCTCAGCCGAGTTACGAGTGCCTGTTTTAAGATTTAGAAACATTGATGGTTTGGTTCAAATTACCCCTTTCTTTGATATTGGGACAGTATGGAATAGTGACGATCTTGAAATTACCAACTCAACTTTACCCTCTTTGGGTGTAGGCTTGAATTTTTCTATGGGAACTAGATTGAACGCCCGTTTGGATTGGGGGATTCCTTTGGTAGATATAGAGGCTGAAGGCGATTCTTTACAAGAAGACGGAGTTTATTTTTCTCTGGATTATAATTTTTTCTAGTCTTACTCGTCAATTACAGCATCGCGGTCTAATAGTAATAAATTACGCAAGCTATTAGTATCTAGATCTGTTAACCATTGTTCCCCTGCATTTACAGTCTGTTCTGCCAGTTCTTTTTTGTTTTCAATGATGTCACTAATCCGTTCTTCCAATGTACCCGTACAGACGAATTTATGCACTTGAACGTTACGCTTTTGTCCGATCCGAAATGCCCGATCTGTCGCTTGATTTTCTACCGCAGGATTCCACCAGCGATCGACATGAAAGACATGATTGGCTCTAGTTAAATTCAGTCCCGTTCCTCCAGCTTTTAAGGATAAGATAAATATTTTAGGGCCGTTGGGTTCGTGTTGAAAACGGTCTACCATTTCTTGTCTGGCTTCGCGACGGGTTGAGCCATATAAAAATAAAACTTCTTCCTTTAGTTTGGTTTCTAAATAAGGTTTGAGTATTTTACCCCATTCAGAAAATTGCGTAAAAATTAACGCCCGATCGCCTTCGTCAACAATTTCATCTAACATCTCTTCTAGACGTAATAATTTACCAGAGCGATCGCTAAATTGCTCGCAGTCTATTTTAACTTTTTTGCCTTTAGTTTCTTGGAGTAATTGAGGATGATTACAGAGTTGTTTGAGACGCAATAATAGGGTCAAAATTAAACCACGACGTTGAATCCCCTCAGAATCTTCTATTTCTGCTAAAGAATTATCTACTAACTGTTGATACAGTCGCGCTTGTTCGGCAGAAAGCCCGCAATAAACATTCATTTCCTGCTTTTCGGGTAAGTCTTGAATTATATTTTTATCGGTTTTCAAACGGCGGAGAATAAACGGTTGAGTTAAAGATCTAAGAATACTTAAGGATTCGCGATCGCCATATTTTTCGATTGGTGCTGCAAATCTTTTTTGGAAGAAATTACGATTACCCAAAAAGCCAGGATTGAGAAAGTCTAAGATCGACCATAATTCTGTGAGTCGGTTTTCTACTGGCGTTCCTGTTAAGGCAATCCGAAATCCTGCGGGAAGCTCTCTTACTGCTTGGGATTGTTTTGCCGCAGGATTTTTGACGTTTTGGGCTTCGTCTAAGACTACTCCTTGCCATTGAATAGCTGACAAAGTTTTCAAGTCTCGATAAACCAGAGAATAGCTGGTAATTACTAACTGTTTATTTTCTACTTGTTTGCTAAATTTTTTGCCTTGCTCTCGTTTATCTCCATGATGAATTACTGTTTTTAAATTGGGAGCGAATTTCTTTACTTCTCGTTCCCAATTATTAATTACCGAGGTGGGACAAACTAATAAAGTAGGCTTATTTAAAAGATTTTGTTGTTTTAAATTCAAGAGAAAAGCTATTAGTTGAATTGTTTTTCCCAACCCCATATCGTCGGCAAGACAAGCACCCAAACCCCAGGTTTCTAAAAATGATAACCAGCCAACACCTTTTGCTTGATAGGGACGTAATTTTCCCTTAAAACCTTTAATATTATTAACGGGTTCGACGGCTTTATTATCGGTCAAATTATCCAATAACCCTGCTAGAACTCCTGTGGGTTCAAATTTAACTACGGGCAACTTTGCCAGAGTTTTGGTATCTCCTGTAGATAAACGTAGGGCATCTTCTACAGATAAATCTAGCTGTTCGTTAGACTTATCCAATACTGCTTGGGCAGCCTTGACATCAGCAGGTTGCAAAGCAATCCATTGTCCCTCAATCTCCACTATCGGCGACTTTCGCGCCAGTAACTTTTTAAAATCGCGTTTAGAAACACTGCGATCGCCGACGGTAATTTCTAACTTGTATTTCAACATACTGTGCAAACTCAAACGTTCGCCTTTTTTCTGATTGACGCTAGCCGTCATTTTGATTCCCAATCTTTGTTCGCTACTGCCTGGAGTCAAACCAGAAGGTAATATTACCCCCAAACCATTATCTTGCAGTTGCCAAGCGATCGCCCTAATAAATTCATAAACTTGAACTGGATTGAGTAGGCAATTTAGTGGTTGTGCTTGTTCTAAACTATCTGCAATCGGATCGTAGATCCGAGTTGCCAACCCCAAACCCTTGAGGAGAGTTTCTTGCGGTTGTTCAATCGTGCGATCGCCAAGATGCAAAAACTCCTTGGCAGTCTGCCAAATTACTCCTGCACTAACAATGAAATCAGGATTGTCTAGTGCTTGCAAATAATAATTCAAAGACCAATCATTTTGTTCTCGATTTTCGCCAATTTCGGCTGGGGGTTTAAGAACAAAACAAACCCGATAGCCTTTTTGTCCTAGGTTACTATCGTGGCGACTAACTATATATTCGCTAATCGGTAACGTCCAGTTATACAAAGTATTCTGCAAACGTTTTATATTTCGGGTTTTTGCTGGCAATTGAGGAGATTTAGCCAAAGACTCCAACCAAGGCTGTACGATACCTTCTTTGTTGCTAGGAGGTTGATAATCAATCCAGGTACGCAACCGCGCATCTAAAATAATAGCCAGCGATCGCAACAATAATTCTTCATCGGTAGTATCGGCTTCAGAGTCTTCGGCATCTAAATATGCCAGACAAGCTTCGGGAATAGTACGGGCAAATTTAGCTAGTCTGACGCGATCGACTTCGCTGTCGATAATTGGTTGCCAAATGCTTTTGGGAGTTGTTTTATTTGCACCTCGAGCATCGATTCCTGGCAAAAACTTCTGCCTAACAATTAAATCTAATCCCCAACGATAAATGTGCGACCAAAAACAGATATCTCCTGCTAAATATTTAACATCTGCTTGCAACGAACTAAAGGATAAAACTTGTAGTAGTTCGATCGTTTGGTTAGGAGTTAAACGAAATCCCTCTACTTCCCATAAGTATAAGTCTAAAGTCGCCTCCGATTCTACAACGTCGCCAGCGAAAACAGGTTGAATCTTCTTCTCATCTCCTGTCTCCGTGACTATAGTAGGCATCCCGACTAACTGAGTTTGCCACTTACTCTCATTCAATAAGTCTGCAATGTCTAATTCATGGCTTTGGCACAGATCTAAAAATTCTTGTTGACTCAGATCGAAAGGATGGACAAAATCCCCTGATTTATTGAGAGAGAAGCTTTCATTGACTAGCGATCGCCAAGCTTCTCCCCAGATAAAGAAATAATCTTGACCTGAATTAACAATCCAACTGCCGTGAATAATTGACATAACTATCTACAAATTATTGCTGAAACTCCGATTCTGATTTCTCACTCAGAAACAGATACAAAAAATCGCTTCCTCTCCAAGTTCATTTTTCAAGATATTGGAGAAGAAACTAAGACCTTGCTAGTTTTAGGCATGAAACTTGAGGTAATACTGTTTTCAGCTACAACCTCTGCGATAAATGAACAGGAAATAACAATTTAGACTAACATACCCAAGTTTAGCAACGCCAAGATCGAATAAGTCATTGTTCAGTTTAGCAAGTTTCAGCAATTTAAATCGCAAATGTTACGTTTACCGAGAGAAAATTGACAATTGACAATTGACGATTAAATTATTAGCTTGTTAGAAAGCTTCGATTCTAGGCATATAAATCTGCTACATATTCGCCGTAACCATTGTAGGGTAAAGTTTCTTTAATTTCCCAAGATAAACCAGGTCCATTACTAATAAATTTTTCGGTAGCTTGCGACCATCGAGGATGAGGTACATCAGGCTCGACATTAGCCTCAAACTTATATTCATTGGGGTCGAGAGTATTCCAGTAGGTAGCTGGCTGTTCGGCAACAAACTCTATTTTGACAATCGACTTTGCACCCTTAAAACCATATTTCCAAGGAGTCACCATGCGTATGGGTGCGCCATGCTGTTTGGGTAAGTCATGACCATAGATACCTACAGCAAAAAATGCCAGGTCATTTGCCATTTCTTCAATTGTTAATCCTTCTGTGTAGGGCCAAGGCAAGGAACCGATGTGAAAATTGGGGCCAGTGGTAATCTCTGGATCGTAAAAAGAGGTGAAGCGGACATATTTAGCCTTAGCAGTAGGTTCGACATCCTCTATTAAAGCTTTCATCGGAAAACCAATCCAAGGTAAGACCATTGACCAGGCTTCGACACAACGAAAGCGATAGATTCTCTCTTCCAAAGGAAACTTCTGTTTTAAATCATCAAGATCGTAGGTGCGAGGATTGTTAACCAAGCCAGCAACTTCCACCTTCCAGTTTTCTGTAGGTAGTTTTTGGGCATCAAGCCAAATTTTCTTCGTGCCACCATACTCATAAAAATTATTGTATTGTGCGGCCAGCTTTTCATCGGTAATGGGTCGATCTACTTGGGCAAAATTAGGATTGGTGGTAAATGTCTTGATTTCGGGTCGATTGATACTTTGTTCTAAAGATATCTGGGATGCCGACTTACCGAGGTCTGACCTCGATTGACATCCCGCCAAAGGCAAAAGACTTGCACCGATACTCGCACCAACCAGAGATTTAATAAAGCTACGACGGCTGTAATAGAGTCTAGGAGAAGTAATCTGATTTTCTGATATTTCCCAGGATTTTGGAACGCGAATCAAAGTCATTGGATTTAAAATAGAATGCTAAGAAATAATACGGATCGACCTTTTAATTGTAAACAAATATATATGACTGTCTCAGAAGATCTTCGCTTTCCTAACAAGTAGTCGATTCCATACTGATAGAAGCGATCGCCCTTTTGATGTCTCGGCTTTGTCACCGAGCAACTTTAAAATTGTTGTTAATCTACTTTTGGCGAAACTGCTAGCAAAAATTTGAACGTGCAACTAGTGCTGGATGCCTCTGGCTCTATGGCTAATCAAATTGGTGGTGAGCAAAAATTAGCAATTGCCAAGGATGCTCTAGGGAATTTTGTCAATCGCTTACCCAAACAAGCCAATGTCGAGTTTATAATTGCGATCAAAATGGTAGTTTGAACATTATCCGAAACGCAGTTGGCGATTCCTTGTTTGAAGGACAGTCAATAATGAGGCTTGTAGTTAGTCCTGTAAGGGTTAAACCTTATCAAGCTATGAGTAGTCACATCTGACTATGAAATTAGTAACTATAATAATATTCATAAAGCTGCTTGGAAGATGTATAACAATGGCGAACTTGACAGACAAACCAAAGAGTACGCGATCGAAACAGCTAGAACTAAACGCGATAATCTTCTATCAGAAGCTAGGACAGAACGCGATCGCACGCTTAATGAGGTTCGTACTGAAAGAGATTCATCTCTTAATGAAGCTCGCAATGAACGCGACGAAATTCTTGAGGATGCTCGACAGGAAAGGGATGAAGGGTTGAAATAATCAGAGGTTCATTGTTGAACATTAGTTATTACAGTCTATTTCTTTCCTGACGATTTAATAAATTAGTAGCAATTTCGTACCAGACTTGACGATAGTTTTGATGTTCTGGCGTTTCAGTCAATTGTACTCCCTCTAGTTCGGGATATCGCTGATGAAAAATAGTATCTACCTGTTTATAAAAAGCTCCTGCATTAAGCTCTAAAGCTTGAATTCGTTGATAGATTTCTTGTTGTAAATTTTCTTCGTTTTTGCTCAGAACAGAATCTTGAGAATTAGAATTAAAATTAGAAGAAACTGTAGGTACAACTCTGGTTTTAATAACGGCAAAGCTAATTAAGCCTGGAATTAATAATGCTGCTGCGGTAATCATACCCCACTGCCAAGGCTGAATCTTTTTAAAATCTTCACTAGAGGGGATACGAGTTACTTGCCGAGAGATAGCGATCCCCTGAGAACCAACACGAGAAATATTACTATACAATTGAGAAGTAAAATTGGTAGTATTTATAGAATCTTCGCGATCGCCTGGGGCAACTATTAAAGTACGAATTTGAGAAACAAAGCTATTAATAATCGAATCTTTCTCTTTAGTTAAAACCTGTCTTACTTTGTCTGCTGACTGATAGCGATCGCGTGGTTTATATGCCAGCATTTTATTCAGTACCTTCTTTAAACTGGAACTTACTTTTACCTGAGATTCCCAGTTCCATTCTCCTTGATGGCTATCGTAAAGTTCGTCTGGTTGTTTGCCAGTTAATAAGACGATGGCGGTAGCGGCCAAGGAATATAGATCGCTACAAGGAAAGGCTTGACCGCGACGTAATTGTTCGTCAGGAGAATATCCCTTTTTACCAATCAAAGTAATAGATTGTCCCGTAGATTTAGAAACAGCATTGGCAGCAATTTTTACACAGCCAAAATCAATTAAAACCGTCTTCCCATCGCTTCGCCGACGAATTAAATTATCGGGGGAAATATCGCGGTGAATTAAGTCACAGGAGTGAATATAATCCAAGACGGGGAGTAATTCCCAGATCATCTTAGTAACTTCTGATTCGGTTAATTTACCTTGGGATTTCAACAGTTCCCAATAACTTTCTCCTTCAACATATTCTTGTACTAAAAAAAGCGATCGCTTGCCGTCAATACGAGTCTGTAATAGGGCTTCAAACTTAGGAATTTGTGAATGCTTTAATCGGTAAAGAATTCCCGCCTCTCGTTCAAACAAATCTTCGGCTTGAGATAACAAGTTATCGCTTTTTACCTGGGGAGCAAATTCTTTAAGGACGCACAATTCTCGGTAGCGATGAGTATCCTCGGCTAAATATGCCCTTCCAAAACCGCCTTGACCGATTTGTTTGAGAATTCGGTAGCGATTATTGAGGATGATCCCATCCCGCAACACAGCAGAGATTCTAGACATAAATCAGGTTATATATTCCCAGAAAATATGGCTATTCTAGCAGTGGTTTTTTAAAATCAACAAGATTGTCTGAGGCACGAAATTCGACTGGCGATACAAGCTGAGGGATAGTCTTTGTTGCCTCTTAGTACTCTGTCAACAATTAATTGATGGGTTAGGGTATTTACTTTTGTACGTCGCGCTCATAAACAGGACAATCTCCCTTACAGTATTAATAAAAAAAAGATAAACAGTACTATTTGAGATTGTATTTGTGAATATTTCATCGAGCATTGTCGCTATCTTGGGAACGGGTGCTTGGGGTTCGGCATTGGGAGCGATCGCACAAAGAAACCAGCATCGCGTAACTTTTTGGTCGTATAGAGGTAACGCGCCTTTGGATTTTGTAGTAAAAGATGCAGTAATTATTTTGTCTGCGGTATCGATGAAACGGGTAATTCCCACTGTTGAAAAACTGAAAAAACTCGACTTGCCAGCAGAGAAAATTATTGTTACTGCTACTAAGGGACTAGATCCACAAACCACTCGTACCCCTTCACAAATTTGGCAAACCGCGTTTCCGAATAACCCCGTCGTTGTCTTATCTGGCCCCAATCTTTCTCAAGAAATAGCCAGGGGTTTGCCGGCAGCTACGGTAGTAGCCAGCAATAATCTAACTGCTGCCGAGAAGGTACAGGGTATTTTTGCCTCGGATACTTTTAGAGTCTACGTCAACCAAGATCCTCTAGGAACAGAATTAGGCGGAACCCTGAAAAACGTAATTGCGATCGCTTCTGGTGTCTGTGATGGGATGAATTTGGGTACAAATGCCAAAGCAGCCTTGCTTACCCGTGCTTTACCTGAGATGATTCGGATCGGGACTCATTTGGGTGCATCGGGAGAAACTTTTTTTGGTTTGTCTGGTTTGGGAGATTTGATTGCGACTTGCGATAGTCCTCTGTCTCGTAACTATCAGGTAGGTTACCAACTTGCTCGAAACAAGAAACTAGAACAGATTCTAGAAGAGTTAGAAGGAACGGCGGAAGGAGTAAATACGACTAATGTACTGGTTAAAATTGCCGATATGAAAGCAATCGCCATTCCCATTGCACGACAAGTACATCGGTTGCTACGGGGTAAAATTACTCCTACCGAAGCAATTCAGGCTTTGATGGAACGAGATCTTAAACCCGAATTTTGTGATTTAGATTTTTGAATAAATCAGAGAGCGGGCGATCGCTCTTTAAGAACAATATTAGGGAATTAATTGAGTTTTTTTCGAGTTGACGCTGATTAAATTCTTGTGGAGAAACTGCCAAGCCGAATCTGCATCTAAAGGTTTAGCATAAAAATAACCTTGAGCAAATTCACAACCCCATTGTTTCAATTGTTCCATTTGCTCTTGGGTTTCGACTCCTTCGGCGACGACATTAAAGCCGAGATTGTGTGCCAGATCTAAGGTGGCTTTAACAATCATCGAAGCTTGATTTTTCTCATCCAAACGACTGACAAAAGAACGATCTATTTTTAGGGTATCTACAGGAAAACGATCCAAATAACTCAAAGAAGAATAACCAGTGCCAAAATCGTCGATCGCTAGCTGGATTTTACGAGCTTTAAGTTGCTCAAATACACGCTCGGCAATCTTAGTATTATTTATCAAGAGAGTTTCAGTAATTTCTAATTTCAAGTATTCGATCTTGATACCAGTGTTGGCAATTATCCGATCTAGTTGCTCGATAAAATCTTCTTGTTCAAATTGCTTCCCAGAAATATTGACACTGACGGTAAAGTCATTATGCCGATCGTTGAGTCGATCTTGCCAAACTCGAATTTGTTGGCAGGCTTTTTGCAAAATCCACATTCCTAGAGGCAAAATCAGATTAGTTTGCTCGGCAATAGGAATAAATTTACCTGGAGAAATAAAACCCTTTTG
>JASJEI010000364.1 GCA_030064795.1 Pleurocapsa sp. MO_226.B13
ACAGTTCTCTCCCAAGACCTCTCTTTGAGTCGATCTATTAATTAAAATAGCGATACATTTGATAAATCCTAATCATCTGCGTAACTGGTTTGCCCACTGCTGCTACTGTCCCATATAAACCTGCAAACCGCTGTATATTCTTAGGATAAGAGGCTATCAGTTCGATGTTCCAGACGGTCGGTATTTATTTTGTTAAAAATTTCAGAGCAAGTTAATATTCCCAGTAGTGAAATCGATCTCAAAGCCGTTCGTTCGACTGGAGCAGGCGGACAAAATGTAAACAAAGTAGCTACGGCGATCCATTTACGTTTTGACACTTTAGCTTCCTCGCTTCCTAGTCGTTATAAGGAAAAGCTGTTGAAATTAAATGATTCGAGAATCTCAACCGATGGCGTTATCGTAATCAAAGCACAGCAGTTTCGTACTCAGCAGCAAAATAGAGAAGATGCTTTAAAGCGACTAAAAAATCTCATTAAAAGCGTATTGATTCCCAAGAAGAAGCGACTTGTAACTAAACCGACTAAAGAAGCAAAGAGAAGACGGTTGGACAATAAAGCTAAGCGAAGTCAATTAAAGGCATCGAGAAGAAAGGTTGATTATGATTAAATGAGTTTAAAAAATCAATGTATGAAAATTCCTGATTGCGATCGCTGTGTTCTCTATGCCCGTACCCCATATGTTGTCTGCACCGTTCACCCTCAAGGCGTTGACACTGACAAATGTATAGACTTTAGACCAGACAAAGACGCAGACATGGAAAAACAATGGAGTCCTCAAGGCTATAGCTGGTATGGTGATGAACTTATTCCCGATCGCCCTTCTCGTTACAGCCCCTCAGAACAAATCCAAATCTTAGACACTCATCCTTTCTTCACGCTTTGTTTGTCCTCAATGCAGACATGAGTTTGATAAAGATAATCTCCCAGTCCACTTTGATTGTCCTAACTGTCCTAAAGGATACCGCTACGCATATGATTTTATTGATGATTCAGAAAGCGCGATCGCTTATTCGTCAATAGGTAAAGCATAGTAAGCAATACCTTCAGATATAAAGTCGGGTAAAGTAGCCTCTACATTATCTCTTTCTGCTACTGAGGGAGTATAAAAATGCGCTCCTGTAACGGTGTTGAAAAAACGATAAATCGGAATTGTACCTTCTTCTTCAGTAGGATAAGCGAAAAATGCTTCTCCTTCAAAACTAAAGTTATCTAACTCTTGAGTGACATCTCGTTCTGCTTCTGAGATTGTGTATAGATGTGCTCCTGTGTCTTGGTTGAAAAAACGATATACAGGAGAAGGTTCTGGATTTCCAGTTAAAGGATCTACGCTTTCATAAGAAGCTCCTTCAAAACTAAAATTGGGTAACTCCAAAACTGCATCTCGTTCTATTTCATTACCAGTGTAGAAATGAACGTTTATATTATTGTTGAAGAAGCGATATACAACATTACTGGATATATCTTCATTTATATTGCTAGTAGAAGCATCAATACGAGCATCACCAATATCTGCGCCAGTCAGGCTGGCAGAACCTAAAGCATCTGCCAGTTCAGGAGCAACTAATAAGTCTGCTTCAGAAATAATTAGACCTTCGTCAGTAGTGATGTTTCCTGGTGCGCTAACATCGAATAAAATTTCTAAATCTAGAGCATCTTCGGTAGTGTCAGACACAAATAAACCGCTAGCGGTATTGGATACTCTCGAAGCATCAAAACCAATTGAAAAATTGCCGACGGTTACGGGAGCATCATTTAAGTTAAGAGTAACCGTACCAGAATGCTCGATCGTTCCATCTACAGGTGTAAAAGGTTCGCTTTCAAAACTAAAATCTGTATCTTCAATAATTAGAAAACCTAATTGAAATTCTTCAGAAAAGGCTTCGCCATCGGTGTTTGCACTGACTAAAGTGATTCCTGCTGCTAATTCTAATAAGGGTAAGTCCAGAGAAACGCTAGTAGTTCCTGATTCAACTATGGAGATTTGAGCCATTACTATAACCTAGTCCAGTAAAAATTTATTTATCGATTACTAGTTCTATTTTAGTAGCACTTGTTACTTCACAAACCAATATTAGATATTCTCAAATTTTATTTACAATTAGGACTTACGCAAAAAGCATTTTGAGAGGTGGTTAGCTTTGCTAACACTGGTGCAAAGTACCCGCGCCTCTGCAACGACGATCCGTGCGGGTCATTGTCTGTAATTACGCCATCTTTACCAAAGAACAGCCCCAAACCTGGAAAAGCTTGATAAAAAGGTTCAATATAATCGTAAATCTCATCTTCATGAGGACGCAGGAAATCCAAATGTTTCCAGTTACGAACCTTCTATTTCCGTCAAGTATGTATAAATTTTTTATAGCTTATTAATGTTGTCGGGATGATATCCTCATTAATCTAAATATGAAAAAACTAAAAAAACTAAATATGAAAAAACAGAGTATCAGGAATCATAAATTGAATTTGGTTAAAGATAGTGTTTTACTCGCTCAATTAAGCTCATTAATATTTTTTGTTACTATTAATCCCGCTGCCGCTGAATCGATAAAGAATAACTCGCAAATAACAGAAGCAAAGTTTATTCGAGATACTTTCTCGCGCTACAAAGTCTCTAGTTCAGCAAAAGATTTAGTCCTAAAGGATACCGCTTCGCATATTGCGCAGAATAATCTTACTTCTATAACTGGTGTAAAGGTCGACCGAACTGATAAAGGATTAGAAGTAACTTTAACCACCAAAGGAAAAAGATTAGTTCCGCTAATCTTTCCAGAAGGCAATAATTTGGTAATCGATATTCTGGATGCAACTTTAACACCCGCTATTAAAAACGGTTTTGCCAAAACTAATCCCGCCCCAGGAATTAAGCAACTCAGGCTGACAAAGCTAGATGAAAGTAGTGTTCGTTTGACCATTGCAGGCGAAACACAAACACCAAGTGCAGAAATAATATCATCTGTGCCAAATTCAGTGGTGTTAAAGATTGTCCCGACAAGCACAGCACAAACTGAAATAGATGAGACGATTGAAATTATCGTCACAGATAAAGCAGAGGATAATTATTATCTACCCGATGCTAGCACGGCAACACGAACTAATACACCTTTGCGAGATATTCCTCAATCAGTTCAGATCGTGCCCCAACAGGTAATTGAAGATCGCCAAGCAATATCGCTAGAAGAAATTGCAACCAACAGCAGCGGAGTAATATTTTCTGGTAATAATCTCGGTCGTGGTGCGGATATTGCAATTCGAGGTTTTAATCGTAGTGCTATTCTCCGAGATGGCTTTAGAGTATACAATCGCGCCGCTCAGGGAATACCAGAAACAGCTAACTTAGAGCGAGTAGAGATTCTCAAAGGACCTGCTTCTGCTGTGTTTGGTGAAAGCGAACCTGGCGGACTAATCAATCTTGTTTCTAAGCAGCCTTTATCCGAACCTTTTTATAATTTGCAGCTTCAACTAGGAAATGATAGTTTGGTGCGATTTCCCGCCGATTTGTCTGGTCCTTTGACTGAATCTGCTAACCTAAACTATCGACTCAATACACTATACCAATCCGAAGAGGGCTTTCGCGACTTCGACAACGGTTTTGAACGTTTTTTTGTTGCTCCAACTTTAGCTTGGCAAATTTCTGACAACACCGATCTGTCTTTCAATCTCGAATACACTCACGAAACCAGACCTGTCGATTCTGGTACGGCATCGATTGACGGTAAACCTGCTGACATCCCCCGTGAAAGAATTCTTAACAATCCCAGCGATAAGGGGGAAAGAGAATTTATTAACACTGGCTATACTTTCGAGCATCGTTTTAATGAAGATTGGAAAATTAGAAATGCCTTTCGCTATATCTCCAATAATTACGATACCAATGATGATACTTTGGCTATACCTTTTCTAATTGACGAAAACACGGGTATTGTAACCAGTACTTTTGTTCAAGAAGAGCGAGCGGAAGACAGCTTTACTTTATATACCAATGTAGAAGGTAATTTTGCCACGGGAAAAATCGAACACAATCTTTTATTTGGCATAGATCTAAACCACAGTCAAACCGACTTAAACACTAGATTCGATCCCTTTCCTTTAAATTCTTCCAATCCCAATTTGACATCTATTAATATCTTCAATCCAGATTACGACGCGTTTATTTCCCCTGACGCTGAAGACATTGACTTTTTTAATAATGATGATGTTACTAATGACCGTCTGGGAATTTATCTTCAAGATAAGATAGATTTGTTAGACAATCTAATTTTATTGGCAGGGTTGCGTTATGACACATTTGACCAAACCACCACCAATAATTTAAACAATACCGAAGTCTCTCAAGATAGTGATGCTCTTACCCCTCGCATTGGCATTGTCTATCAGCCGATTGAAGCTATTTCTCTTTATACCAACTATAGTGAATCCTTTAATCCGCAGCCTTTCTTATACAATCGCTCGGCTGATGGCAGTTTACTCGAACCAGAATCAGGAGCAGGATTTGAAGTTGGAGTCAAAGCTGAAATTGTTCCCAATCGTCTTGCAGCTACTGTTGCTTATTTTGATATCACTAGAGAAAACGTGGCGACTGAAGATAGATTTAATCCTTTTGCTGCTGTGGTTGTTGGAGAACAGCAAAGCCAGGGTATAGAATTCGATCTGACTGGAGAGATTCAGCCTGGATGGAATATTATTGCTTCCTATGCTTATATTGATTCGGAAATAACCGAAGATAATAATCCCGATCTGATTGGCAGTCGTTTTCCCAATATTCCCGAAAACAGCGCTAGTTTATGGACAACTTATGAAATTCAACAGGGCGATTTAAAAGGTTTGGGTTTAGGGATAGGGTTCAACTACGTTGGTGAAAGACAAGGCGGTTTGCCAAATAGCTTTGAGGTAGATAGCTATTTTCTCACTAATGCAGCACTTTTTTATAATCGTCGAAATTGGCAACTGCGTCTAAACTGCGACAATCTGTTTGACGTAAATTATATTGAGGCTGCCGATACTAGCTCAGTTCGGAATATTTATGTTGGCAGACCTTTTGTAGTAAGAGGTTCGGTTTCTGTGCAGCTTTGATGTTCAGTCTTTCTAGGGGCGACGCATTGAAATCCTAAAACCCAGACAGAAAAAGGGCTTGAGGCGATAATCGATCGAGTTGGCATTTTTAATAATAGTTTTTGGTAATTGCTAAAATTGCTGTTTACTCTTTATCTACTGCGATCGCCATTTTTGCCCCTGGAACTTGGCGCAAGCGATCCATTACCTTAACCACAATGCCGTGTTCGACCTTAGTATCGGCATTGATAATTACTACGGATTCAGAATTAGGCTCGATTTTTTCCGTCAGTGCAGCCTTTAAATTATCTAGTTCAATTGGCTGACGATCTAAAAACATTTTGCCGTCGGGTTCGATAGTAATATTTAGCTGTACAGAATGTTTGACTTGGGCAGTTTGTGCCGAGGGTAAATCTACGGGTAATCCTTGCGATCGCGTTAGGAACAACGAAGAGATAATAAAAAACGCCAGAATAGAAAAGATTACGTCTATCATCGGCAGGATGTTAATCTCAAAGGTATCTTCTGCCTCATTTATAGGTCGCATTTTCTCTACCTCCTTGATGATAACGACGATTGAGCAGTTCTAGTTGACCGCCTAGTTCTTGAATAAGCGCTAGTTCCCTTAGATATAAACCTCGAAAAGTATTGGCGAACAGTAAGGTGAAGAGCGCCACAACCAATCCCATAACTGTAGAAACCAAAGCTTCGCTTAGCCCTCCTGTAACCTCAGTAGTGTTGCCAGCAGCAGCATTACCCAAATCCATTGCCGAAAAAGACTGAATCAAACCTAAAATCGTACCGAGTAATCCTAACAACGGCGAAGCGGTAATAATTGTTTGAAACCAAGTACCAAACTTCCTTAAAACGGGGATTTCAGCCTGTACCGCACTATCTAACGCTAAACGAAACTCATCGGGTGTCGGTTCTTCCAGCTCGATTGCTTCTAGGAAAATCCGTGCAATAGGTAGTTGAGCATTCTGCTTTAACTTAGAAATTGCTGCAAAGCGATCGCTTCTATATAAAGACAATACTTCCTTAACAATACGACGTTGTTTGCTCTTGACCCGCGACCAAAAAATTATCCGCTCAATGATTAGGGCGGTCGCCAGTAGCGAAAATCCCAGTAACGGAATACTAACTATTCCCCCTGCCGTCCATAAACTATTAATTGGCATAAATCATCAATACAGTTTGATTACTGAGATTAATATTTATTACATGATTTCAAACAATATCACATTTAATTAGCTACGACAGACCGTCAAGTTCAAAATTTTTGTTGCAAAATAGAGCTAAATTATAAACCTAGATTTTTTGATAGATTCAGGCGATTTTATTCTCCAATATGTATATGATAAAGCTTTTTAAGAACGCATAAATTTAAACGCAATAAACAGAGACAAAGTTTGTGGTCAAAAATATTATTCATATTCATGGGGTTTGAGTAGCAACTGATGATACGTTTACTAAATGAGATTAAACGCCAGTAAAATACTAAATATTAATAGTTAAATTAGTTAAAATAAAGCTATTGAAAGCTTGTCATACTGACAAGATAAACTAAGTGACTATTTCCAAATTTTGCATTGAACAACGTCAAAAAGAGCAGCAACGGCTCAAAAAAATATTAGTCTTGGGCTTTATAGGTTCAGCATTGCTTCATGGAATAATTGCTTACGCTTTGCCTCGTTGGTCATTTGAATCAAGCAAAGAAACTCCACAGCCTATAGAGTTGATTATTGTCGATAAACCCGAACCAGAACCAGAACCTGAACCCATACCCGAACAAGCACCCATACCCGAACAAGCACCCATACCCATACCAGAACCAGAACCAGAACCAGAACCCATACCCGAACAAGCACCCATACCCGAACAAGCACCCATACCCATACCCGAACCAGAACCAGAACCAG
>JASJEI010000011.1 GCA_030064795.1 Pleurocapsa sp. MO_226.B13
TATTACCTAGAACACCGATTCAGTATTTAAAATTTCTTAACATTGGGGTGGGAAGTAAGTGCTGAAACCCTTGTTTTTGGATTAAATGTTTCGTCTTGTAATATAAAAAACTGATTACTGAATCGGTGTTCTAGAGGTATTAGGTGGGTGGCAGGATTGTCGTGCTTTATTTACTTTTGGTACTCCCTATCGCGGTTCGGTTAATGCCGTTAATTTTTTGGCAAATGGCTATAAGAAAGCATTTATTAATCTAACTGATGTGATGCGATCGCTTACTTCTGTGTATCAATTGATGCCGATCTATAAAGTACTACAAATTGGCAATGAAAGTCATCGGATTGCGGAAGTTGCTAATTTACCTAACATTTCTCAAGAGAAAGCCCAGAATGCTCTAGCTTTTCATCGGGAAATTGAAACAGCAGTCAACAGTAATCCTCAAGATACCTACGCTACAGTCCCTTTTGTCGGAGTACAGCAGCCAACTTTACAATCGGCTGAACTGAGAGATAGCAAGATTGTTGTTAGTAAAACCTTGCCGATAATTATGTCAGGATTAAACCACCTGGCAGACGGAGATGGTACAGTTCCTCAAATTTCGGCTTTTCCCATCGAATTTAGCGATCGCGATGTTTTAGAAATTCCCAGTTTTATTGCCGAAAGTCATGGTTCATTACAAAATCAGTCAGATATTTTGCTAAATTTGCTCAATAAACTGCAAATAGCTCAATCTCC
Organism: Pleurocapsa sp. MO_226.B13; assembly: GCA_030064795.1. The sequence goes on from JASJEI010000011.1 coordinate 733, forward strand.
TTCTGGGACAATTGAAGATATCCGAGGAAGAGGAAAAGAAGCAGGAAGAGCGATCCAAGCCACCAAAGGTATTAGTTTAAGTCTGGAAGATCTTTATTTACCGAACGAACCAATTGTAATTACAGCTAGGGTTAATCCCGATCATTCCGCTTTTGCTCGGCTCAAAGCCAGGATTGACTGCGTTTCTGCCGAAAAACCACCCCTAAATCTTGATTTTGAAGCCCAAGATAATAAATGGGTACTCAAACAAGATGATGTGACTTTTTACTTCTAACAGAGAATGGAGGAGATTTTCAAAAGGAAAATATTGTTAAGCTAACCAATCAAAAAGCAACTAAACGCGAAATCGAGATCGCACTTCATGATTTTCTGCAAAAACCAGACAGGGATGATTTAGTTCTACTCTATTTTGCTTGTCATGGCGCACCCGATCCCAATAGACCCAATAACAACCTTTATTTACTGACATATGATACCGAGCCAGACAAAATAGCTGCTACTGGGTTAAGAATGCGGGAAATTAATGATGCCTTGAAAGATATATTGATAGCAGAAAAAGTAATTATCTTGGCAGATACTTGTCATAGTGGCGGAATAGACGGAGGAATTGGGAAGAGAAGTATTAGTGATAATTCCGAGTTAGTAAATCGGTATTTACAAAATTTAGGTACTGCCAAAGGTGGAATTGCTCTTTTAACTTCTGCCGAAGCCAGAGAAGTATCGCGAGAAGGAAAACAATGGGGAGAAGGACACGGAGTTTTTACCCATTTTGTTTTGGAAGGAATGCGAGGTGCAGCAGATCGAAATCGTGATGGAATAGTTACTACTGGGGAGCTATTTGAATATGTTCGAGACAAGGTTAAACAAGAAACAGATTATAGACAGCATCCAAATATTGGCTCGAATGGGTTCGATCGCAATTTACCGATCACAATTGCCAATAAACAAATCCAAATCTTAACCAAAAGATTTACTTTTCAGGTAGTCACAGTTGATGAGAGAGGAAGAGAAAACAGTAGAACTACCAAAAAAGCAGAACTTTTTAGCGAAGATTTAGGCGATGGCGTAACTCTAGAAATGGTTAAAATTCCTGCTGGAACATTTCTGATGGGGACAGAAGATGAGGAAATAAAAAAACTCTGCCAAACGTATGATGAGGAATGGTTTAGAGTCGAAAGCCCACAACATGAGGTAAATGTTCCTAGTTTTTGGATGGGAAGATATCCTATTACTCAAGCACAATGGCGCATAGTAGCAGGATGGGAATCGATAGAAAGAGAATTAAACCCCGACCCATCCTATTTTAAAGATAACTACGAAGGAAGCGAGAGATGGACTAGACCAGTAGAAAGTATTTCTTGGGAGGAGGCAGTGGAATTTTGTGCCAGGTTAAGTAAAAAGACCAATGGTAAATATCGCTTACCCACAGAAGCAGAATGGGAATATGCTTGTCGTGCTGGAACAACGACAGCATTTCATTTTGGTGAAACTATTCTTACTCAATTGGCTAATTATATAGGAATTGACTGGGAAAAAATGTATCCAGGGAATTATAGAAATGGGTTAAAAGGCATTTATAGAAGAGAACAAACAACCCCAGTAGGACACTTCAAAGTTGCTAATGCTTTTGGTTTATACGATATGCACGGAAACGTTTGGGAATGGTGTGCCGATCACTGGCACGACAGTTATCATGGTGCGCCAAGGGATGGCAGTGCTTGGATAACAGGGGGAAATCGTAAATACAGAATATTACGGGGCGGTTCCTGGTACTATTATCCTGCGTATTGTCGCTCTGCCTACCGCCTCCGCGATACCCCCGCCAACCGCGTCAGCTCTCTCGGATTTCGGGTTGTGTGCGCGGTGCTGCCAGGACTCTTGTAGCCCTCTACTCTCTTACCGCTTCTAAATACCTAGACAAATCTGTCCAAATACAACTCTACGGTGTAAGTTAGCTCGTTAATTAGTGCATAACTTCTTACGTGGTATTAGAGTCGAGGAAACCTCGCCGTCATCCACGCGCTGCTTGGAAATAGAATCTGGTTCTATCTCCTTGACCAAAAAACCCCAGTTAGAGATGCCATAATAAGAATGACGATTTCTTATTTCGGCACGAGACTTAATTAATTTATTTAGTTGGTTCCAATCGCTCCAGACGTGCTTTCCTGACTTCATGCCAGGATAGGCGGTTAAGGAGCGAGGTAGTTTTTCAGATAGCCTCATTCCGCGACGAGCTATAGCAATAGCAGCAGCTACACCACTACTAATGCCATATTGTCGAAGATATTTGACTAATCCAATAGAACTACTATAAGCAGGATTTACGGTTTTAATTTGGATTCCTCGATTGCTACATATCGCATTTAATAGTTTAAAAAACTCAGCATAAGCCCAGGAAGATAACATTCTAGCCAGTTGTTTTGATTCTTCCTTAAGCTTTGCTTTCTTCTTAGAAAAATCTAATTCTTCGCCAACAATTGGACATTGATCTTGAATTGCGATCTTTACTAACTTTAAACAAGCATCAACTATTTGAGCTTCGGCTTTACCCTTGGGCAATCCTTGAATTAGTTTAATTTTGCCATGTTGCTTTAAATTTCCCTCACTATCTACATATGCCCAATCAACAGAACCAGGGTTAAGATCGATACCAATACAACCGTAATTTATCGACCGAGATCTTTTCTGTACAGGGACAGGAGTAAACTGTAATGCTACTTTCCATGTGCCATCTTTGAGATAAAAGTGCCATGTTTTAGCTCCGTCTGTTGGTATGCGATTAATGTTGCGTCGAAACCCGCCCAACGTTGTAGATACATAACTACCGTATTTTGATTCCAAACAGTACGGCACTCTGAATCTGAGATTATTTCCATCCCACTGACATATTTGATTTCCCCATGTCTCATCTTTACTACCAACTATAAAGCAATCCCATCTAGGAACTTTTACTTGGACTGGCTTGTTTTTAAGATGCTCTATTTGCTGAGTCTGTCGATAAATATAACGTTTTTTATGATGAGCTTGAAATTTAAGATGTTGATAATTAGTGTCTCGATATTGAACACTGCAAGATAAAGGTAATAAGGTACTTTTTTTGGCATTGCGCCAATTCTTACGTTGATAAAATAAGGCACAAGAAGAAAGTTTTTTCTCACTCTTTTTTAACCACTTCTTTGCTGAAGATAACTTTTGTTTTAATACTTTTATATGTTGGGCGCGACCTTCAATAGAGCTAGATACTCTCCCTTTAGCACTAGAGATCACCCCATTGGCATGACGTTTGCTGATGCCATAAGCTTGTTGTAGATGAGTGTTCCACTGAGACTTATTAAATTTTTCTGTATTCAGTAAATGGTTTACTGTACAAGAAGCAGCAGTATGAAAAACGCGAGAATAATCGTACAAGAACATTGAAAAGGTTGTTTCGCCAATAGCGTTTAGTTCTTCTCTTGGCGTTGGCAGTCCTTTTACGTAAGTTAAAGTCACGAATTAACTCTTTGAGACTAAGTATATTGGTTAATTTTACCAAGAAATGAAACGTTTTATCAAACAAAATTACTAGAAATTTGTGGTAGATCTAGACACTTGTGGTGAAATTTGGGTAGATATTAGCCTACTGTTATCGCACCCCAAAACCAACCCCGTAACTTCGTTGTTGCTGCTGTCGAGCGTGTCGGGGATGCAGTGGTGCGAATCGATACCGAGCGTACTGTTGCTACCAATCTTCAAAATCCTTTCTTTGACGACCCTTTTTTCCGCGATTTTTTTGGTAGAGATGTTTTCCCCCAATTACCCAAGGAATATCGCCAGCAAGGTCAAGGGTCGGGATTTATTATCGATCGCGAGGGAATTATTCTCACTAACGCCCACGTAGTCAGTGGTGCGGATAAGGTAACTGTAAAATTAAGAGACGGACGTACTTTTGAAGGGGAAGTGCGGGGGATTGACGAGCCTTCAGATTTGGCCGTAGTCAAAATTCAAGGGAAAGATCTGCCCGTTGCAGCCTTGGGTGATTCTAGTCAAGTAAGGGTAGGAGAATGGGCGATCGCCGTCGGCAATCCTTTGGGACTTGATAACACCGTTACTTTGGGAATCATCAGCACCCTCAACCGCTCTAGCGCGCAGGTTGGTATCCCCGATATGCGCCTTGACTTTATGCAAACCAACACCGCGATCAATCCTGGTAATTCGGGCGGCCCATTACTAAACGATCGCGGAGAAGTAATTGGGATCAATACAGCTATTCGTGCTGGTGCAGAAGGTATCGGTTTTGCTATTCCCATCGATAAAGCTAAAGCAATTAAAGACCGCTTAGCTCGTGGCGAAGATATTCCCCATCCTTATATTGGGGTTCAAATGTTAACCTTAACTCCTCAAGTTGCCCAACAGTTCAATGAAGACCCCAATTCTCTGATGCTCGTGCCAGAGATTGAAGGTGTACTAGTAGTTAGGGTCGTCCCCAATAGTCCCGCAGACAAAGGTGGTTTGCGTCGAGGTGATGTAATTACTTCAGTCGCAGGAACTGAAATTGACACTGCCGAACAGTTACAACGGGCAGTCGAACAAAGTCAAATTGGTAAACCTTTGAGCATTACCGTACAACGGGGAGGACAAGCTCAACAGCTATCGGTACGTCCTCAAGAGTTACAAACCGCTGCCAACTAGTACCCCTTACTTTTAAGTAGCAGGAGAATCTATTCCATATACTACAGGGATTGTCCATCTAAATCTTATTAGACCAACTCCCTGTATTTTTCTCATTTTAGAATTGATAAGAAATTCCTAAAGATAAAACTGGATAAATATTAACGAAATCTAGTGCATCCTCGATCTCATTTTCTTCATCTTCAACTACTTCATCGAGCGCATTCTGAGTTTCTTCAATTATTTGTTCGACGGATTCGGCAGATTCATCAGATTCATTTTCAAATTCTGCTCGAATTTGCTCGGTAGAAAGATCTGTACCCAGATCGATATCAGGAGAACCACTAAATACGACTCCTAAATTCCACCAAAATCCTAACCCCTTACCTCGACCGACTGCGTTTCCTCCGCCAATTCCTAAATAGGGAGAAACGCCATTGGTGATCTCAACCTCAGCATCCACAGTAGCCAAATCGTCAATATCTCTTAATCTCTCAACAGTTTCTTCATTTAGTTCTGCTTGTTCTTCTAGTTTGTCAGTAACCAACTCAGAGACATCTCCTGTGGCATCAAAATTATTATTGCCAAAAATTAAACCACCACTTAATCTAATCCCAGAGTTTCTGAAAGGATGAAAATCAACCAGAGTAGATACGTTGAATAAGTTCAAGTCTGTTTCGTAGTTAATGTCAGTATTTATTCCATCTAAGCCCAAACTAAAGGCATTAATACCAACCCTAGCATTGATCTGAGGGATAATCCTTCTGACCACATGACCTCCAAGTCCCAAAGTACTGATTTCGGGAACAATTGCCCAACCACTTTTCTCTCCGCGATCGCCACGACTTTCGCTTTCTTCAGGCGGTGCTGGGGGTGGTACTGGTACGGGAATCGAGGAAGGTTCTCTTTCCATACCAGGGGGATCGGTTTGAGATGGTGTGTTGCCTCCACATCTTGAATTGTAGGGAAAATCTTGACAAAATTTTTCTAGGTCTAACTGTCCTAGCTGATAAGTTCTAGTTTGAAGATCGGTAAAATATTCTCGCAGTTCTACCGCTGGTAACAACAAATCATTTGCCGAAGTGGAAACTCGCTCTGACTCTAGCAAAGAAGCTATCTTTACCCGACTGGGAAGCGTCTTGTCTGCTTCTATTGTTTGGGCGATAGTCGGTTTAGCAGCGATCGCGATCATTCCCCAACTCAATCCCAGAAGAATTAAATTGTATTTGCCTAGTCTTTGTCTTGGTTTCCTCATCACACACTTTCCCACCAATAAAATAAATCAGATAGAATTTAAATTTTTGACTAAATTCTTCTTGAGTTTTCAAGGCAAGGCTAGCACTGAAATTTAGTAACTGCCATCCCATGTAACAGTTAGATCTAACTTGATAAAGCAAGAGGCAAAGGGAGATGGGGAAGATAGGGGAGATGGGGAATAACTACTAACTACTAACTACTAACAAAAATATCTGTAAAATACTCATAATTTACTGCCAGAAAATATGAAGATATATTAATATACACAGGACTACAATAATACTGGAAGTTCGAGCAACAAATTTTCAATTCATCTACATACAATATCTCTGTGATAGTATCTGGATGATTTAATAAAACTTGAAATATTGGCTTGACTAATCAAGATCTATTGGTGGAGGAGTTTATCAGCAAAATGCAATCTAATTTATCTGGACAACCGTCTGGCAAAGGCGGAAATGGTCAATCGCAACCTTTAAAAATGGGCGTAATTGGCGTTGGTAATATGGGCCAACATCACGCTCGTGTTTTGAGCTTGCTAAAAGATATTGAATTAGTAGGAGTATCTGACTTGAACTTAGCAAGGGGGATTGAAATTGCCAGCAGATATCGGACTCATTTCTATGAAAACTATGAAGAGTTATTACCCCACGTAGATGCAGTTTGTATTGCTGTACCTACCAGGATTCATCACGAAGTAGGAGTCAAATGCCTTCAGGTTGGAGTTCATATTTTAATTGAAAAGCCAATTGCAGCATCTATTAGCGAAGCAGAATCTTTAGTCAACCTGGCAGCCGAAACTGGCTGCACTTTGCAAGTTGGTCATATTGAAAGATTTAATCCTGCTTTTAGAGAATTAAGTAAAGTTATCCAAACCGAAAAGATCTTGGCACTGGAAGCACGCCGTTTAAGTCCTTATTCTAACCGTGCTAATGATGTTTCTGTGGTTTTAGATCTGATGATTCATGATATCGATCTATTATTGGAATTATCTGCTTCCCCCGTGGCTCGGCTTACTGCTAGCGGTAGCGTATCTGATGATTCGGGAAATTTAGACTATGTCACTGCTAATCTTGGTTTTGCTAATGGTGTCATAGCAACTTTAACGGCATCAAAAGTAACCCACCGCAAAATTAGATGTTTGGCCGCACATTGCCAAAATTCTTTAATCGAAACTGATTTTCTGCAAAACGAAATTTTAATTCATCGTCACCAACAGACCAATTTTCCCATACAACAACAGCAAGTAGCTTATAGACAGGATGGTATTACAGAAAAGGTTTATACCAGTAATGTCGAACCAATCTACGCCGAAATAGAACATTTCGTCAATTGTATTCGTGGTGGCGAACGCCCCTCAGTCGGAGGAGAACAAGCTCTAAAAGCTTTGCGTTTAGCTAGTTTAATCGAACAAATGGCATTGGATGGTAAAGTTTGGTATTCCTCAGATGGGCAACAATTTGATTCTCCAGCTATGTCTATTTTGTAGATTTAATTGCAGTTTGAGCATTTTTTAAATTCTTAAGCTGCATGATCTAGCTAAATTTAGTATTAAAAGTAACAAAAAAATATTTCTTCACGTATCAGAATAAGTCCACTACAGCGCTAAACTAAGCTGTAGCTGTTTTTGATTAAGGTGTGAGGAAATTTAAAAATGATCGGAATCAAGCATCCAACATTGCTTGGTACGGCTGCGTTTGTCTCGGCAGCTTGGCTGTCTGGAAATACTGGGGTTGCTGCTCAACAAGTAGATCTATCTAACCCCGATGCGATCGCCAATTATGCGGATTTAGAGAATTCTCTCGATAATTTGGATAGTGCCGATGCTCCAGTAAATCTGATGGGGCAAGTTACCAACGTCAATCAACTACGAGATGTATCCCCTACAGATTGGGCATATGAAGCTCTTCGTAGCCTTGTAGATCGTTATGGTTGTATTTCTGGTTTTCCCAACCAAACCTATCGTGGAAATCAGCCCTTATCTCGTTATGAGTTTGCAGCAGGTTTAAATAGCTGCTTGAATCAGATTGAACGTTTGATTGCTGCTCAGGGTGCTGCCGTCCCTGAAGACTTGGAAACTATTCAAAGATTAACTCAAGAGTTTGAAGGCGAATTAGCTACTCTAGGTGGCAGAATCGATGAAGTAGAAAGTAGAACTGCTCTACTGGAAGACAATGCTTTTTCCACCACTACTAAACTAGTCGGGGAAGCAATTTTTACTTTGGCTAATGCTTTTGGTGAAGAACAGGCTTTAGGATTAGAAGAAAATCCCGATCTCGACTCTGAAGTAACCTTTACTGATAGAGTGCGTCTTCAGTTTGTCAGTAGTTTTACAGGCCAAGACAGACTATTCACTCGCTTAACTGCTGGTAATATCGATAATTCCTTTCAAAATGAAACTGGGACGAGAGAAGGACGTTTTGCCCACGATGGTCAAGCAGGAAACAACGTGGTAGTCGATCGCCTTCATTATAGTTTCCCCGTCGGCGAGAGACTGCAAGTTACCGCTATGGGTGTTTTGGCCGCTCACCATTTCTATGCTGAAACCTTTAACGCTGGACTAAATACTGGTGGTGGTGGTACTGGTGCTTTGTCTCGTTTTGGCGAACGTAATCCTCTTTATCGTCAGGGGATTGCTCGTTCTTCTGCTGGTGTTGGTGCTAAGTTAACCTTGACAGACTTTTTAGCCATTTCTGGTGGTTATATTGCTCCTAATGCAGCCGATCCCACTACTACTAATGGTCTATTTAACGGTAGTTTTTCCGCTTTGGGTCAAGTTGAATTAACTCCTTTAGAATCTCTAAAAATCGGTCTGACCTATATTCGCAGTTATGACAACGAGCAAATTAATCTCAACGATGAAGGACTGCCTGGATTTAGGGGTTCTTTCCTCTGGGGAGGAACAGGTACTAATGCTGCTAACTTGAGAGGTGCGCCTGGTGTTGATATTGGTCAATCGCCCGTAACAACTAACTCCTATGGCGCGCAGTTTCAATTTGACCTGACTTCTAGGTTTAGTATTCGGGGTTGGGGAGGCTACACCGATGCTGAAATTATCAATGAAGGCGAAGATGACAATGGTTCGGCAGATATCATCAACTTCGCGGGAGCATTGGTCGTCTCAGATCTTATTAAAGAAGGAAGTTTGGCAGCCTTGATTGTGGGTGCAGAACCTTATTTGAGTTCTATTGATGCCAATGGTGATGATGAGGATGAAGATATTGTTGACGATATCCCTCTTCATGTAGAGGCTTTGTATAGGTATCAACTAAATGACAATATATCCATTACACCTGGTGTTATTTGGTTAGTTAATCCCAATCAAAATAGCGACAATGAAGATATTTTTATTGGGGCTTTAAGAACTACCTTTGCTTTCTAAAGTCTGTAGCAAGATCGATAAATAACAAACTACAACAAGTAACAAAATTATAGGGATTGAAGAGCAAGTCTAAATAAGGCTGTGGCTTCAATCCCTTTTCTGCATTACCTTAACACTAAGACTTAGCTAGAATTAACCTATGTTAAGCAAAATAGTTAACTCGTTGGCGCGAGATAGATATCTGTTATGAGCGAAAAATCGCGTATATGTATTATTGGTGGTGGTTTTGGTGGTTTGTATACTGCTTTACGCCTCAGTGAATTTCCTTGGCAAAACGAACAAAAACCAGAGATAACTTTAATTGATAAAAGCGATCGCTTTTTATTTTCTCCTTTGTTGTACGAACTAGTAACCGAAGAGATGCAGAGTTGGGAAATTGCTCCCCCCTTTGCCGAGTTATTGACCAATACAGGGGTTATTTTCCATCAGGGTTGTGTCACCAACATTAATCTCGAAGCTAAGCAAGTTGCTTTAGACGATCGTACAACTATCGATTACGATAAGTTAGTCTTGGCTGCTGGTGGTAAAACTCCCGTAGATATTGTTCCTGGCGCGAAGGAACACGCTCTTCCGTTTCGCTCTCTCCATGATGCCTATCGTCTTCAAGAGAAATTAAGACTATTAGAAGAAGCTAATCCTGACAAAATTAGAGTGGCAATAGTCGGCGGTGGTTATAGTGGGGTAGAATTGGCTTGCAAACTCGCAGCCCGTCTGGGTAAAAAAGGCAGAATTCGCATCATAGATCGGGGAGAGCAAATTCTGGAAGACAGTTCGGAGTTTAATCGTAAAACTGCAATTAAAGCTTTAGAAGAGAATCAAATTTGGCAGGATTTAGAAACCGAAGTGGCACGAGTTGAGTCGGACAGTATTTCTTTAATTTATAAAGGACAAACTGATACTATTCCCGTAGATTTAGTTTTGTGGACTGTAGGTAATCAAGTTGCGGGGTTAGTTAACGATCTCCCTCTAGCCAAAAACGAGCGAGGATTACTTAAAATTGAACCGACTCTATTAGTAGAGGGTAGAGACGATATCTATGCTTTAGGAGATGTTGCTGATTGTTACGATGCTGATGGTAACCCTCTTCCCGCAACGGCACAGGTTGCTTTTCAACAGTCTGACTATTGTGCTTGGAACTTATGGGCCTCAATAACCAATCGCCCTTTGTTATCTTTCCGCTATCAACCTCTAGGAGAAATGATGACTCTAGGAACAGATAACGCCACCATCAACGGTTTAGGTCTCAAGCTAGATGGCCCTTTTGCTTATGTAGCTCGCCGTCTAATTTATCTCTATCGTCTACCAACTCTCAAACATCAGTTGACCGTAGGAATAAACTGGATTACTCAACCCCTAGTTGAATTACTATCTTCATAGCTTGATGATAAACAAAAACTCGTCAAAAATTATTCGTACCGATATTTGGGAACTTAATTCAACTGCCAAACATCAACTATTGTTTGACAGCACGATTAAGATCTATCATCGATTCTGTAGATTTTTGACGGGGATTGTTTTTACGCATTGGAAAACATTAGGTGGGCTATCAAGTCAAGAAGTAGTTCCTGCTGTCGAACGGCTAATGCACAAGACAGCCAAGAATCCAAATGTTAAATATCCTCAAGTCGGCAGGGCGTTTCACAAATTTCCCTCTTACTACCGTAGTGGACTGACACGCCTTAAATAGTTCAATAGATTCAACTGAACAACGCCAAACAAATAACTTTCTTTGCCCTCATTCGAGGATAAACGTCTTTGCCCCGAACAGGCTATACAGAAAATCCTAAACATACCTCAAGAAACTCTGTTAAAATTCCAGAACAAAGTTCAATGTTAAATCATGGGCGATAAAGGATTACGTATCGGTATCGAGGCAAGAATCCCAGATCATCCTATTTTAGATATCTTGGGCGACAAGTACGAATCGATACGTCGTACTGGCTTGAATGATATGCAATCTGGCATGAGCGAATTAGAAATTGAAAAATCATATCAGTCTCGGTTTGATATCCAATGGGCATGGGCTGATAGCATTGCTACGGAAGTCAAACAAACCTATTCACAACTTGTTACAGCAAAAAAGCTCAATATTGCTCGAATCAAAGAACAAATAAAGAAAAAGGTTAAGAAGGCTAAAGCTACATATAAATCTCTATCGAAAGTTAAAACTCCAACGGATAGGCAAAAAAAACATCTCTTGGGATTGAAATCTAAACTCCTCAAGATTGAGTCACTAAAGAAGCAATTGAAAAAGCTTGAATCTGCCAAGAGATTACATATTTGTTTTGGCTCGAAAAAACTTTTTAATGCCCAATACCATCTAGAAAAAAATGGCTACTCCAGCCATGACGAATGGTTGGCCGACTGGAAGAAAAAGCGAGGTGGAAGATTTTACTGTGTCGGAAAGTCAACGGTCGGTGGCGGCACTATGATTAAGATTTACCACATTGAAGAAGATGATTTTATTGCTTCGATTCAATTGCCTAGATTTATGTGGGCTTCCCATGGTCAGGAATTAACAATACCCTTTAAAGTAAGTGAATGCCGTCGTCGCCGAAAATCGTCTTTACTCTATGCCATAGAGCAACAAAAACCAATCACGGTGCAGATATTTAGACGAGAACACAAATCAAATAATTGGTACATACATCTAACTACTTATGCTCAGTCTGTACCAGTAACTACTAGTTTAAACAACGGGTGCGTTGGTGTAGATTTTAATCGCAATAGTGTTGAATGGGCTTATGTTTTACCTGATGGCAATATTAAAGATCAGGGCAAAATCGATTTTAGGTGGAAAGGTTTTTCATCGGGGCAAAGACAAGTAATGATGAGAGACTTGGTAGTTAAGTTAAGTGATATGGCTTTTAGTTATCAATGCCCTGTAGCTATTGAATCTCTTGATTTTTCTAAAAAGAAAGCATCTATGTCTGAAGCTTCAAAAGTTTATAATTCAATGCTCTCTAACCTCTCTACAGGTATGTTCTCTGAAGCATTGGAATCTAGATGTAAAAGATCTGGAATTGGTTTGCATAAGGTCAATCCAGCCTTTACCAGTGTCATTGGCATGATTAAGTTTATGCCGAGATATGGCTTGAACAGTGGAACGGCAGCAGCTATGACTATTGCTCGGAGAGCGATGGGTCATAGCGAACGCGCCCCTCAATGCCTAGTAAGACCAGAGGATCGAGCTAGGCATCCTTGGACGACTTGGAATCGTGTCGCACGATATCTTAAATCTAACAAAGTTAGACGTTCGCAACTTTTTGATTGGATGAAAACCCTAGAGAATATTTTTGTTGTTAGTGATAGCGATGAGAAGGTTTCGGACCTCTCTCTTGCCAGTAGTCAATCAGATCGTATTTCAGGGAAGTCACCGTGTCCCGACCCTAAGCATAGTGATACTTATGTGCAACTTTGTTTAGGTTTTAAGTAGGTGTCACTAAAACTATTTGTAGCTAGTAGCTTTTGACTATTAGAGAGTGTTTGTAAACAAAAAATTAAACTGCATATCTATTGGAATTTTACCGCTTGGAAGGGGAATTGGGGAATTGGGGATTTGGGGACTAATACTTCTCTACCTCCCTTCTAGAGACGCGACGGGGCTTATAAATTCTTGAGGAAACCTCAAGAAACAGCCCCTCATATATCGCGTCTCTACTCCCTATCTCCCTACCTCACCACTTTTTTGGTTTTTAAGATTTACTTGACAAACAGTTTCTTAGCTATTTAATACTTTTGATTTAAGTTGTAATTTATGCCCGACGATAAGTTTTTACCACCCCAGCGAAATGATTTATTAACTCGTCTACTACAAAGTATTTCTTATTTGGTACTGTATTTTGTTTATCGCATCAAGGTCGTAGTGGACGATCGCGATATCGCTCTACTGAGGGAAATAGAAGATCGACGAGTGGTTTATTTACCCAATCATTCTAATTTAGATGATGGAGTAGTAATGTTTCTCTTTTCTGCCCGTTTGGGACAACTGTTTCATTATGTCGTCGCTTATGAAGCATTCAGGGGCATAATTGGTAGATTATTGCAAACAGTAGGTGCTTACTCAATCCGACGGGGAATGGGCGATCGCTCTAGTATCGTTCAAACGCTCCACATCCTCCAGCAACCAAAAGCTAAATTAGTCATTTTTCCTGAAGGAGGATGTTCCTATCAAAATGATACCGTCATGCCTTTTCGCACGGGTGGCATCGAGTTGGCTTTAAAAACCGTCTTAAAATTGGCAAAACACGAGTCCCTTCCCGATCTTTACTTAGTCCCCGTAAGTATTAAGTATTATTACCTGGGCAACACCGACAGACAAATCGCCAAAAGTCTTAGTGACTTAGAAACAGCTTTATCTATCCAGCCAACCAGCAGTGATTTTTACTTACGTTTGAGAGAGATTGGTAGTAAAGTCATCGATAATCTGGAAACAGAATATCAACTTACTCCCAATCTAGAACCAGACTGGAATCAAAGAATTATCGCTCTTAAAGAACATCTGTTAAATTATTGCGAACGAAAGTTAGATATTAGTCCTGCAACTCAACTTCCCAATCGCGAACGAATTTATAAAATTCAGTCAATGTTAACCGAACTAGAGAAATCACCTGGTGAAACAGGAGAAAAAACTATAGATTATCAGCATCTCAAGCTAACTACCGTTCGCCTCCTCAATTTTGATGCGATTTACGATGGTTACGTTGCTGATGAACCGACTCCAGAAAGATTTTTTGCTACTTTAGACAGATTAGAACGGGAAGTCTTCCAAATAGATCGACCCAAACCCAAAGGGCTAAGACAGGTGAAGATCAAAATTGATACGCCAATTAATCTAGGAGAATATTTACCAGTTAGCAAATGCGATCGCCAAGAGTTAATCCAAAATCTCACTCAAACAGTTCGGCAAAAAGTACAGGTAAATCTCAATTCATCCTATTGATTAAAAACAACTAAATCGAAAATGTCACTTCAACTACCAACTAGCACCGTACCCAAAGTTATCTTTCTCGATGCGATGGGAACTCTATTCGATCTTCAAAATAGTGTCGGTAAAATATATCAGCAGTTTGCTTTTAAATATGGCGTAGAAATAGATTCTGAGACTCTCGATCGAGCTTTTCTGAAAAGTTATCAAGCTTCTTCGCCCTTGGCGTTTCCAACCACAGAATTAGAAACAATTCCCGAACGAGAATTTCTCTGGTGGAAAAATGTAGTTCAAACAACATTTGAGCAAGCAAAATTACTGAATCAATTCAGTAATTTCACTGATTTTTTTAGCGAGGTTTATCTGTATTTTGCTACCAAAGAACCTTGGTATATCTTCCCTGATGTTATTCCTTGCTTAAAGAAATGGCAACAACAAGGAATTGAGTTAGGAGTGATTTCTAATTTTGATACTCGCTTGCATCAGATTTTAAAAGCTCTTGATTTAGAACATTTTTTCACCAGTATTACCATCTCTTCAGTTGCAGGATTTGCTAAACCAGAGCAAAATATATTTAAGATTGCTTTAAGAAAACACGGTTTTGCTGCTGAACAAGCATGGCATATTGGAGACAATAAAGATGCAGATTATCAGGGAGCAAAAAATGCGGGAATCAAAGCATTTTGGTTAAACCGTAATTGTGATTCATTAAATATTAAAAACCAACTACCCAATTTAAGTAGTCTGGGATAAACTTGTGTTTATATATAGCTTTATAGACACACTTTTTGCAAAGTTAGAGGAAACGGGGGATATAGGCTTTGGACACAGCTAATCAGCAAAGAATTCTGGGATATTTTATTGAAGAAGCAAAAGAACATCTTCAAACCCTAGAGCAAGGAATTTTACAGTTAGCTACATCTGTCCGCGATGCAGAAACAGTTAACGAAATGTTTCGGGCTGCTCATTCAGTCAAAGGTGGTGCAGCAATGTTGGGCTACACCAGCATTCAGAAAACTGCACATCGCCTAGAAGATTCTTTTAAGATTTTGAAAGATAATCCAGTTGATGTCGATCAAAAACTAGAGACATTATTTCTCAATGGATACGATCATCTTCAGGATCTGATCGAACGTTTAGAAAATTCTGCCGATTTTAGCGATAGCGATGCTGTAGAGATTTTGGCTCAGGCAGAATCCAATTTTGCAATTTTAGATAAATATCTTCAACAGCTACTATCGGGTAGTTCCTCAGAAAATGCTAGTGCTAGCCAGCGAGTGACCGCAGCCCTAAAACAAATGCTGCAATTATTCAAGCAGCCCGATAGCCCAGAAAGCCGTCAAAAATTGCATCTTGCTTGTAACAAACTAGCGGAAATTGCTCCCGATGAAGCAAATTGGCAAACCTTAGTCACTACTACTCAAAAAGCAATTACCAATAAGAAATATCCCTACAACACGATTGCTCAAGTAGTTATTAAAGAAATCAAACAAGCTGGAGATTATTTGGATTCTGGTCAAGTAGACAAGCTGGTTCCTAGCAAAAATTTACAGCAGTTAGCTGCTACTGCTGGAGGAACATCTGGGGTAACTGCGACTGCTTCTACAGTAACTATACCTACAGATCCCCAAGGAGCAGCACTAGCTCTGTTAAGGACTTTTGACAAACAACAAATTATGCAAATATTTCAAATTATTAAAAGTCGTCTTTAAGCGATCGCAGCTGGGAGTTAGATTGATTGAGTTGATATATGTCATAATAAATACTTATCAACTAACTAAATTAAACATCGTCAATTAGCTGTGTTTCAATTCGCTGTCCATTTTGTCAGTCCATTTAAAGCAGTTGTTCTCCAGCTACGTTTTGTTGGTGCCTGTTCTATACTGGGGCTTTTTGGCTGGAGTTTGGCTAGCTTTGCTGCGGATGCAATCGCCAGAGCTAAAAAAATGCATCAGATCCCCTGTACCAAGTGCCGTTTTTTTACTGGAGATTATCGTCTCAAATGCACGGTCAATCCTCATCTTGCCAATACAGAGCAAGCGATCGGCTGTTCTGATTACCAAAATCCAAAATAAAGAGGATATTTGAGATATTTGAAAATATCGCAACTAGTCAAAATTTTGCCCGATTTGATTAAGCTTGGGATTCAGCTTGAACCTTGAGAGCGTATTCCTTAAAACGTTCTAGGTCGGCCCTGACAGTAGATTCTACAATGTCGCCAATTAGATTATCCAACAGCTTACCAATTATCCCTGGTACGGCATAGGCAAAAGACATCTTGACTATGCTGCTGTCTTTGCGGTCGTAAAAGCGAATTGCTCCTTTATTGGGTAAACCATCTACCGACTGCCATTCAATTATCTGTTGCGGAACAACCCGAACAATACGAGATAACCAAGTAAAGTTAAACCCGCCACTAGCTAGCTTCCAGCGAGACAGTTCGGGATTATCTTCTAAAATTTTGACCGACTCGATCCACTTCATCCAAGTGGTCATCTGCTCTAGATCTGACCAGAGACTCCATACCAATTCTATCGGTACGGGAACTTCTATTTGTACGGTATGCTCTAGCCAGTCTGTCATTGCTCGCTCGCAAGATAAAAAAGATGTAGTTTACTGAATTTTATAATTATATCTTGTCGGGATGAATATATTAAGCAATGTGACGCTGTATAAAGCGATCGCCAGTAATCGGTCGCGATCGATAAATTTGACTAGCTACATTTTTCAGAGCGAGCAATAAGCGATCGCTTGTTAGTTTTGCCTTTGAGCCAATGGCGAGCGAGATTAACTAAACCGCGATCGGGTCTTTCAACTGCTCTGCATTCTCTAAAATTGCCTTGGCAGCTTGTTTACCAGATAAAGTTGCTCCTTCCATACTATCAATATAATCTTGTTGAGTATAGCTACCCGCCAAGAAAAAGTTAGCCACAGGTGTTTGCTGTGCTGGACGGTAAGGATCCATACCTGGTGCTTCGCGATAGAGTGATTGAGCGAGTTTGACTACACTATACCAAGTCATATTGAGCTTCCTCGAAGAAGGAAATAGTTGATGTACCTGTTCTAAAACATGATGGGCGATTACTTCGTTCTTTTCTTTAATGAAAGGATCTCCAGGGGTTAATACTAACTGAAGTAGCGAACCTTCTCCTGGTTTGTAGTAGTCTCCAGGACTAGCCAAGGCTAAATCGGCAAAACAAGAAAAATCTGCATCTGGAGTATAAAGTAAGTTATCGATACCGACTGCTTTCTCTAATTGTTCGCGCTTCTCTCCATCTTGTAATTCAGTTACCCAGCCATCAAAGCGCAACTGTACTGTAGCTACAGGTACGGCATCTAACCTATAGATGTTGTCAAATTCCGACCACTTACGCCAAGGTTGAGGGATAATTTTCTTGATTCCAGGAACATCGCAAGCAAAGACATAAGCGTCGGCAGTAATAGTTTCTAACTTTTCTCCATTTGCCACCACAATCCCTGTAACTTTGGTTTTTTCTGGAGACTCAGCAAATAAAATTTCTCTTGCTTGGCGACGAGTATGAATTTTTACACCCCGTTCCTTTAGATAGTTGACAATGGGTTTGTGTAGATATTCGTTAGGAGAACCCTCTAACATCCGCAAAACCGAAGCTTCAGTTTTAGTAGCGAAAAACTGAAAAATGGTTAACATACAGCGAGCAGAAATATTCTCGGTGTCGATAAAACCCAAAGCATAAGCGATCGGATCCCACATTTTTCTCAGGCTGCCATTGTTACCGCCATGACTGCGAAACCAGTCGGCAAAGCTGACAGAATCTAGATCCCGAATCGTCTTCATGGCTCCTTTGGGGTCAACTAAAGCTCGGACGATCGGACTCGTTCCTAACGCCAAAGAATTAGCAGCTTTGTCAACTGCCGATAGCTGTGAGGTAGTAAAAAAAGCCTTCAAACCGTTAAAAGGCGCGCCTGTCAAAAAACGAAAATCCAACTCCCCGACTCTACCGCCTTTATTAATAAAGGTATGAGTATGTTCCTTAAGACGAAGATTATCTATTGCCCCTACTTTTTTCATCAAGGCAAACAAATTGTAGTAACAGCCAAAGAAAACGTGCAAACCCATTTCTAGGTGATTGCCGTCTTTGTCTACCCAACTACCGACTTTTCCTCCCACAAAAGGACGAGATTCAAAGATTTCTACTTCAGCACCTGCATCAACTAGATCGATAGCTGTTGCCATGCCTGCTAAACCTGCACCAACAATTGCTACGCGCATTAAATTTCTAATTCCCGAAAAGCAACTTTACTTTACACATTGTAATATAAATTCCTAACCTTCTAACTTTTGTTCGCCAAATGTTTTGAGCTTGTTGAAGAAAGAAGATACATCGGGTAAAGGAATAAACTGATGAATCACTTTATCTCCTCTTGTAAATTCTGACCAATCAGCTTGAGAAGAAAATCCCAAAGCAGAAATTATGGAGATGTTAGTTGGTGATGAATTTTGGCGATCGCGAAAAACTTGTTGGGGATTGGGGCTATTGATTTCGGTAGTAGCAATAGTTGGTTGCTCGAATGGTTTTCTAGTATGGTCTACCCTAACTGCTGATTTAGGTCGATCGTTAGTTGGTTCGATATTAGTCTCTTTGAGGTTGTCAGGAATAGAGGACAAATTACTCAGATGCTTTGGTAATCTGCGACAGATCAGTCGCTCAAATTCATAAGTAAAGTGAGTGTTGGGAGTACCCAGACGCAGCCAAACATTGAGAATATGTTCGATAGAAATAGCTTTGTAGCGTCCCAGATAAAGAGCTTCGATAGTTGCCAGTCTAATCCAACTAGCATGATACAAATCTAACCAATACTCGATCAGATGTTCGGCATTGCCACCCTCAAGATCGAAAGCATAGCTATCAATCAAAGAGCGAGCTTGAGCTAATGATAAATCACGAGTTAGTTCAGTCATCGACCTGTGTTACTTAATTACGACCTCAACAGTATTGTCTATTGTTCTGCCCAAAAAATCTCGATCTACGGCTACAAACTACTTTGTTGTTAACAATATAGTAATTCGTAACTACTTTATTCTAGCGACTAAAGATAAACATGGAAACAAACAGGCTGAAACCAGAAAAAATAGCGATCGCTATTCAACTGCAACAGTTTATCCAGCCTTAGTCTACCCAAAAATCAGGCTCGAATTGACATAGTTGAAAACAATCTCTAAATACAATCATATTTCTTGATTTTTTAAGAGTTAATTGACGCTTTTAATCGCTTCTAATAATCCTTTAGCTTTGTTAAGAGTTTCTTGATATTCAGATTCGGGAAGAGAATCTGCAACCAGTCCCGCACCAGCCTGTACCGAAACCATATATTGGTTCTCTCTGTAGGGTTGGACGATCATCGTCCGAATCGTAATCGCACTATTGAGCTGTCCTTCAAAATCGTAGTAACCATATACTCCAGAATAAGGGCCCCGTCTTTCTGGTTCGAGTTCGTTGATAATTTCCATCGCCCGAATTTTAGGCGCACCGCTAACCGTCCCCGCAGGAAAACAAGCTTTGAGTAGATCCCAGGCAGTTTTATCAGATTCTAACTCGCCGATAATATTACTAACAATATGCATGACGTGGGAGTAGCGTTCAATTACCATCAATCGATCTACAGTCACGCTACCTTTAACACAGACACGACCGAGATCGTTGCGTCCTAAATCTACTAGCATAATGTGTTCGGCAACTTCTTTCGGATCTGCCAACAAATCTTGGGCATAAGCATCATCCTCCGCTTTAGTTTTACCACGGGGGCGAGTTCCAGCGATCGGTCTGAGGGTAGCTTCTATTTTGCCGTTGTTTTTGACATCGGCTTTGACCATCACTTCTGGAGACGAACCAATCAATTGCCAGTCACCAAATTGATAGTAACTCATGTAGGGAGAGGGATTAATTAGCCTCAGGGAACGATATAGATTGAAGGGATGACCTTTGTAGACGGTGGACAGCTTTTGGGAAAGGACTACCTGAAAGATATCTCCCCCACGGATATAGTCTTTGGCTTTTTCGACATTCTGGCAGAAGAGTTGTTTTTCGGTATTGCTACAGTACACTAGTCCTGACTTTTGGGCAGAATTGCTTCTTTGAGATTTCCATTCTAAGGACTTAGCTTCTATCGGTAGGGGTAACTGGAGCTTGAGCATTAACTTATTAACGCGATCGCTAGCTTCTTGGTAGGCTTGTTCTAAAGCAATTCGGCGATCGCGCAAGTCTGCATAAGAAATTGCCCAGATTTTTCTTTTAATTTGGTCAAAGATAATCAAGTTATCTATCTGCATCCAAACCCCATCAGGTAGGTCATCTTGTTGAAGCTGATTAATCGGGACTTTGGGTTCGATCCAACGGATTAGCTCATACCCCCAAACGCCAAACAAACCACCGATGGCAGGAGGTAATTCGGGTAACTTAACGGGTTGAATTGTTGCTAAACATTGATTACAAATTTCAAAGGGATTGCCCTGATATTCGGTAACTGAGCCATCGCGGTGAGTTTGGGTAGTCTTATCTCCTCTCGCTTCTAATACCCACATCGGATCGCACCCTAAAAAACTGTAGCGACCTAATTTTTCTTCTCCTTCTACCGACTCCAAAAGAAAACTATAGGGTTGACCCGCACAAACCTTGTACCAAGCAGATACAGGAGTTTCCAAATCGGCAACTAACTCTTGATATACGGGAACAAAATTACCTTGTTGGGCCAGTTGGCTAAATTGGTTGAAATCAGGAAAGATCATGTTATCAAAAGAAGAAAGGAGCAAGGAGCAAGGAAAAAAGGATGATTAAGCAAATTTATTTTTTAGTTCTTTGAGAAAGGCTAAAAGCTATTAGCTGCGAACAATATAACCGACGATTTTGCTATTCTAATTAACACCGTCAAAAAAAAAGAAGGAGAAGTTAGAAACACAATTCACCCTTCATCCTTCCTAATTTTATCCGTTTGTAGTTAGACTTCGTAAGGTGCTTTCCCAGAGAATTTAATTGTAGATGGTTGCGGATTTTTGCCAATGCTGCGGTCTATTTTGCCGTTGTATTCGCGACCCTCATTTACTTTTTCGGGGAATACGCCATCTGCGGGATGCAGATATTGAATTTCACCACTGGGGAAGATGCGATAGATTTTGTAGTCTTGAATTCTCGGCTTAAAATTACTCCGCAACTGCGCGCCTAACGCCAAACACTGTTCTTTGCGAGCTAAATAAAGTAGGTTTTCACCTTCATTCATAATCGCCGCGCCACCAGTGGGCATTTCAAACACTTGTTCTTTGCTACTTGTCCAAGTAATAGCGTACTTTTCTTCTACTTCTGCTTTGGTTAGGAGTCCCCCTGTACTGCCACCAAATTTAGGCGTTGTTCCAGAAAGCTTAATATCTTCTGCCATGTTTATAAAAATCCTCAATTAAAGGTATTTACGGCATCCTATCATTGAGTTCGTCTTAATATTGTGAGTATGTCAAAAACTGTAACAGTTTTTTTAGCTATGACTATTTTTTTCGAGTTTTTTTAGGTTTAGTTCCTGGTTTGGTAGCTTTAGGTTTGGTTTGTTGAGTCTGCCGATTGGAAGCCTTGATGGGAATAGTAAAATGAAATTGGCTACCCAGGTCTTTTCCTGGTGATTCTGCCCAGATTTCTCCGCCCCAATTTTTGACAATTTGGCGACAGATTGCCAATCCTAAACCAGTCCCTCCCGCACTGCGTCTTAATGCTCCCTCTTCTTGATAAAAGCGATCGAATACAGTTTCTAAACTGCCAGTTTCAATTCCTCTTCCCGTGTCGGAAACTGTTACCTCGATAATATTACCTCCATTGGTATTGACCGCGACCGTAATTTCGCCATCTGGTTGGGTAAATTTACAGGCATTATCTAATAGTTTTGCTAGTACCTCTACCAGCCACTCTCCATCTATTTGCACTAGGGGTAAATTTTCTGGGGTAGTTAGATTTTTAATTTGGGGTAGTTCTAAACTATCGTTGCGGGCTTTGACATTACTGATAGCCAAATCTACACACTCGCCAATAGAAAGAGTTTCCAAATTCCACTCTACCCCCCCACCTTCGAGGCGAGAAAGAGTTAAAAAATCTTGTACCAAGTTTCGCATTCTTTCTGCATCGCTGAGGGCAGTATCTAACATTACATGACTCAATTCTGGAGACATATCGGGTTCGCTGGCTAAACTTTCCAGACATACCTGGATGGTAGAGAGTGGAGTACGTAGTTCATGACCGACAATCGCTACTAAATTGGAGCGAGTGCGGTCTAATGCTTCTAACTGTTCGTTAAGATCTTCCAAATCCGCATAGGCTTCTGCCTGAATTAAGGCTACCCCCACCTGGGTAGCGATCGCATCTACTAGGGCAATATCATCTGGTTTCCAGGCGATCGGTGTTGCTTCGCAGTGATGTAATTCTACTACTCCCAAGAGTTTACCCTGATAAAAGATCGGTACCAACAGCCAAGAAGAAATCGAGTAATTTTGAATTAAATCTTGAAAAAATTCCCCCGTGCCTTTTTCCCAGGCAAGTTTATTCAAACGTTCGTCTTCTGAAGTATTATCCACACTGATGGTTTCGGTGGTGGCAATTGCCTCTTCAAATAGAGGATTATTAGCTAGTTGCCATTGATGACCCATAAGCGATCTAATTCCCGGACTGGTAAACTCTCGATCTACTCTAGCCGTGGCATCGTTTTCACGACAACGATAGATAATACACCGACAGACTTTTAGCCCTTCACCTAGTTTCTGCACCGCTACCTGGAGAATTTGTTTAATATTCAGCGATCGCCTTACCGCATCGGTGACAGAATTGAGTAGGTGTTCTTTTTGTTGTTTGGCAGCTAAAGATTTATTGGCTTTTAATAATTTATATTGACCAGCTTGAAGATATGTAACTAGTCTTTGTACGAAGGGGTCGGGATTGGTTAAGGGAGAATCGAGAGGAATGTCTGACTCTATTGTTTTTGGTCGTGACAGATACAGTTGACGAGCCTGCTCGATCTTAGAGGTTAATTCTGGTCGATAGACAGCAATGCGAGCGAGCATAATTTTAGCTGCTTGGAGGGTTACCTGGCGATCGAAAGTCCAAATTCCCTCAAAGCGACGATTAGGATCGATGGTCGTCACTCCATGATGATTTTCTGCGGGAGGAATAGTTTTTTCACGGCAAATTAGACAGCTTGAGTAACGTTTGCCCACAATTACTAAATGCCACTCTTGAGCTAGAGCGTCAGTAGGTTCAAAAGCGATCGTTTCGTAATCGGTCGAACTATTACAAAAATCAGTTTCAGGAGCAGCCAAAACATATACTTGAGAAGACTTACGAGCAATTCGCTTATAGCGATGAGCTTCCTGACGATAAAAACGCTCCCGTTGAAAACTAGCAATCACCAGGGGATTATCAGAATCGTTTAATACCAGATCTTCCATGGCGTGAGATAGAGCAGTCAGAGAAGATTTAAAGTACATTTGTGGTCGCCAACTCTCACAGATTTCCAGAAGAAGTTGTTGTACCACAGAATCAGAAATACTCATCTATAAAAGTTTTTTGTAAGAACCATTCAAACATTGGTTAAAGTACCCTTGCTAACCTCAAAAGGTAAAGTAACAAGTGACTACTGTAGTCCAAGCAAGAATAGCTCAAATCACACCAACATCCCGATAAAATTAATCTATTTACTAAGGTGTAATTGACCAGACTGCCTAGACTAAAAAATTTCCCATATATCAATATCCTACAAAAAACTTGCACTCTTACCGCTACATCCAATCATAAATTGCAACAATTGGTACAATTAGCAAAAAGCTAGAATACACTTTGGAATATTATGTTTATCTGGTAAACCTCATCTTCAACAATATGCGAGTCAAGAAGTCATGCCGTTATACCACAAGGGTACAATGTCCGAAGGTGTCCTTAAAGGGATACACTCCGCTATATCCTTTAGGACAGGCCGATCGCTCTACACCAATCTTAACGGGAATTGCCACGGCAATCCTGTTAGCCTTTACCCTTCCTGTCAAAGCTTTAGAAGTTAAAATTTCGCCTCAAACTCCTCAACTGGGAGATACTCTCTCTGTTCTTGTCACTAAAGACAATCCCGATCTTCCCCCCCAAGTTAGCGTAGACCAAATTGATTACCCTGTTTTTGAGAGTAATGGTCAGTATAGAGCCTTTATTCCGACTTCTCCCTTGAATACTTCGGGAAAAATGACCGTGCGCGTCCGAGGAGAAGATCGTACTCGCAATATCGGAGTCTGGTTAAAAAATCGGCAATTTCCCATACAGCGTATTTGGCTGAGTGGCAAAGCTTCTCGTCCTGCAACTCAACTAGAATTAAACCGAGTCCGAGAATTTAAAGAATTAGTCACTCCGCAAAAATTTTGGCAGGGAACCTTTATCCGTCCCAATGTCGCTCGCGTTTCCACGGGGTTTGGCGTGCGCCGTTATTATAATGGCGTATTTGCCAATGACTACTACCATAAAGGAGTAGATTATGCTGGCGGTTATGGCTCACCAGTAGTTGCTCCCGCAGCGGGAAAAGTTCGTTTGATCGGAAAAGAAAGCGAGGGTTTTCACGTTCATGGCAACATTGTGGGTGTCGATCACGGACAAGGGGTATTGAGTATTTTTATGCACTTACAAGATATCAACGTGGCGGAAGGAGCGATGGTCGAAGCCGGTCAACAAATTGGTACGATTGGTTCGACGGGGGCTTCAACCGGACCTCATTTACATTGGGGCTTATATGTCAATCAAGTAGCGGTAGATCCAGTGCCTTGGCGATTTGGCGCGATCGATTAGCTAATTTGCTGCCAGATTTATGCCAGATTTAATTTAAAATCGCTGTCTTTTCGATTCTAGATAATAGCGATTAAGATAGTTCGGGAAGCCTATTTGAGAAAATTTTTTATTGTTATCTGAATCTATGGGAATCAATTCGATCGTCGAACAAGCCTTACAAGATGGCTATCTCACTCCCAGTATGGAAGCTGAAGTCGGGAGGATTTGTGATACTGCTGCCGAACTTTCGGTAGAAGAATACATGGCTTTGGACAAGCTGATGGGCGCGCTATTAACGGGAGAAGTAGTTGCCGTTCCCCGCAAACAATTTATCAACGTTATGGAAGAATTGGTCTTGAGCGAAGCGATTACCCGCGTTGCCGAGATCGAGCAAACTAGCGATACATCTTTGGATGTGGGAGATATTGCAGCTTATGCTCTCAATCGTCTGCCACCTTTGTATGCTACTACCGAGGAAGGAGCAAATTATCAACGCCAACGAGCTAGAGAAGAACTACAGGATTTGATTCAAAAACAAGTCGCAGAAGCGATCGCCCGTTATCTAGATCGACCAGAATTCTTCCCCGAAAGACAAGCTCTTACTAATAAAAGTGATTCTAATATGGCAAGTCAACTCAGTAGTTTACTTCGCGATTACGCGCCTAATTACGAACGTTAAAACGGCGAATGTAGCCGTGGGGGAACTTTTATACTTTATTTCAAGTCTGGGTAGATGTGCTTCAAAGTCCTATACTGAGGTTAAATTAAGTTCATGAGTCTATCTCTTCCTGTATCTTGGTCTAAGACTGAGGTAAGCGAAACCCAAAACTTAGTGTCTCCTGAAAAACTCTCTAACTACGATCTTATTGTTTACTGTCAAGCAGATGCCCAACCAGATCGGGCTGCTTTTGCTGAATTACTACGGCGATATCAATCTCATCTCAATCGTCTCTTTTATCATTTAGCTCCAGATTGGCAGGAAAGAGCAGATTTGGCTCAGGAAGTATGGATTAGAGTTTATCGCAATATTCATCGCCTTCAAGATCCTGCCAAATTTCGCGGTTGGCTGAGTCGAATTGCCACCAATCTTTTTTACGATGAGCTACGCAAACGAAAGCGCGTCAATCAGCCCCTGTCTTTGGATGCTCCCCGTCATGTCGATGATGGGGAAATGACTTGGGAATTACCCGATGATGCTCCCAGTCCCAGTGATGATTTGGCTACTAGAGAATTTTACGAGCAGCTACAAATTGCGATCGCCCAATTACCTGAAACTTTTCGGACAACTATTGTCCTCAGAGAGATCGAAGGACTTGCCTACGAAGAAATTGCTGAGATTACAGGAGTCTCTCTAGGAACTGTTAAATCTAGAATTGCTAGAGCTAGACTAAAACTTCAGTCTGTCTTGCAAAACTATCTCGATGAGGAGTAAATTGATAAGTAGTTATATTTATTAACAATTTATTTTTAAACACAGTGGTGATGCCAGAATGACATCTAAATTTGACGGGTTAGAGCCTGATTCGGCAGCTAAACCCCAAAACTCAGAAGCAGATTCAAGATCTCTACGTTTTGAATTACTCAGTGCCTACATTGATGGAGAATTATCTCCTTTAGAAAGAAAACAGGTACAAACCTCGCTCGATTGTGACCCTGAGTTCAAACAACTTTACACGCAATTGTTAGCTTTGCAGGGTCAAATTAAACATTCAGTAGCACCACCAAGCGAAAAATGTGTAACTGAAATTACTGCTGAGGTATTTCAATCGCTCGATCGCCGTCGCAATTGGCGACGTAAATTGGTTTGGGGGGGGACGGCGATCGCTGCTTCCGTTGTGGCTGGTATATCGGGGATGATTCCAGGAGTCGGTTTTTCTCCTCGAATTGCTGAAGTAGATGCACTCAATCCTACTTCTCGTCAAGTTATGTTAGCAGTAGCAGTCGATCGACCCGCTATTATCATTCCGAAATCGGTCAGTGGTTATTCTAATAAGCCAAATTTAGATCTCAAGCAAAATCGACCACCTTATCTTAAAAATAGCCCTCGCCAGCAGCAAGATGAGCGATCGCTCTAGGTAAGATCTGATGCTCTTGTATTTGGATTCGTTTGTGGAGCGTTTCTAAGGTATCGCTTGGTAAAATTGGTACCGCTGCTTGCATAATAATCGCACCGCTATCTACTTCGAGGCTAACTAAATGAACGGTACAGCCTGTAATTTTCACCTTAGCAGCTAATGCCTGCTCGATCGCTCTAATGCCTTTGAAACTGGGCAAAAGACTGGGATGAATATTGACCACTCGATTGGGATATTCGTCTAACAATACCTGAGTAATAATCCGCATCCATCCCGCCATAATTACCCAGTCTACGCCGTGAGACTGCAAAACTTTAATAATTTCTCGATCTAAGTCTTCTCGCCGTTGGTATTTGCGGTGGTCGATTAGTACCGAAGGAATATTATATTTTTTGGCTCGTTCTTTTACCTTAGCCTGGGGATTATTGTAAATTAAAACCTTAATTTCGGCATTAAGTTGTCCCTTGGCGACCGCTTGGGCGATCGCTTCAAAATTAGTTCCGCTACCCGAAGCCATGACTCCTAACTGAAGCGGAGGAGATTCTCTCATTGTTTCTGAAGAGCATGGTAGCCAATGAGGAGATATTAAGACTTGGCTGGAGTCTGGAGAGTTACTGGGAATAGCGAATCCACTCATTTATTTTATTTAATTAATTCTTATTTAGAGATGAGATTAGTTAGCTTCTCATCCCTTTGTTTGTTACTACAGGTTCAAAGATTCTATTTCCAGATTGGGCGTTGCTGAATGTGTAATGATAAGGTGCTATTTTACTTATTTGCCTGCAAATAATAACTTCTTAAAAGTGCGGAATGCACCGACAGGCAAGCACCCGAACGAGTTCGGGTGAACCTGTCGGCTAAGAGCTAATAGCTAAAAGCTAATAGCTACCCTAAGAAACATTTTGTACGTCATTACTTAAATCAGTAACGCCCCAGATTGGTTTTTGGTAAATACAATTTTGGTTACTGCAAACCCAACCAGGCAAGTAAACCTTTTCCTGTAAAGTATTCAATAATCAAAATTGCCGCAAAACCAATCATAGCTGCACGAGCATTTAAACGTTCGGAGTAAGAATTAAAACCAAATTTAGGCTCTTCTAGATTTGGAGTTACGCTGGGTTCGATTTCGCTTTTCATTTTGTTCGATCTCCTTAACAAATCTTTACTTTCGCTATTGTAATCGATTATCAGATTATCAATGCTTGTCGCCTTGCTGATGATATACCTCGATTGTGGTATGGACATTACCTCTGGGGGTAAAATCTCCCTTAACGGTGACTTCTAAGGGGTCACAAGCAGCAACAAAATCATCTAAAATCTGATTTACTACTTCTTCATGGGGAATATAGCGATCGCGATAGCTATTGATATACAGCTTGAGAGCTTTTAGCTCGACTACTTGTCGGTCTGGAGAATAGGTAATATAGATAGTGGCAAAATCAGGATAGCCAGAAAAGGGACATTTACAGGTAAATTCGGGCAAGGTAATATTTATGTCGTACTTACGACCAATACGGGGATTAGGAAAAGTTACTAATTCTCCTTCGGCGATCGCTCTTTCCCCATATTTTATTTCGTCTGTGGTAATTGATTCGGGAGAAGTGGTCATTTCATTTAACATTTAAGATTTAATTAGTGATGGGAGTAGCTTTAGTCACTGAGCCATTGTTTACTCCCATAGTAAAACTAAGGGGAGTATCGGGATAGGATTTAGCTACTTGTCGGTATACAGAATAGTTGGTGGGTAAATTAATTCTTTCACCGTCTCGATTGTATTTAACGCGATACTCAACTTGTCGTAGTAGATCGGGTTTACCAATTTTTTCATAGTTCTTTTTCTTTCCCGCTTCGATCTGGTCGACCGTGGGTTTGGGAGGGACTTTGGGCCACCAAATTCCTTTGTCGTCTTGGAAGACAGCCCCCTCTGGCTTTTCTCCATTGACGTTAACTAATGAAACCGACTCAAACTCTTCGTATCGCGGTTGTTTATCGTTAGTTATGTCTGATTCATAGTAGGGTACTCGCCAAGTAATAGTAGTTTTAGCCGTAGCTTCGTATTGCGCTGATTGTTGCGAGCCACAACCAGCAAACAAGACTGACATACTCAGACCAGCCGATATTAAGGCAATTTTATTAAATTGCGGTCGAGAAAAGATTTGAGAATAATTAGTCATCGGTATTTTATTTGAGATGGTATTTATGTATTATCTCTCGCTCGCTATTCAAAATAAAGTTTATAAAAACCCAAAATTATGTGAATATATGTAGGAAATACGTTACCTTGAAGGCTACAGAATAGAGATTGAGAGATGTTGAGGAGTATATTACTAGGATTGTTGGCGATCGCCACCGTACCTCTTACCCTTGCTGATGCCACTGCAACCAGCAACACACAAGACATTTTTTCCCAACAATCGACAAACAGTTATAACTTAGCTCGCTCCTGTAATCCGCGATCGACCTCTTGTGACTCTTCTGTCACTGTCAATCATCCAGAAATTAATTCCCAACTCTGGTTAAAAAATCTGGGTAATATTCTGTTATCTGGCTCGATGTTTAAAGGATGCAAAATGGAGTTGGGACAGGAACAGTACTATAGCAGCAACAATCCAGAATTATTACCAAGCCAATTGAAAACTACTGGATGTATTTTCTCTTGGCAGCAACCCCGTGAAATACAGACTAAACCAAAAGGCAACCAGGAGTTACTATCTACCAAATTAGCTTCTGACTATGTTCGTCCTCAAAATTTAAGCCAGTCAGATCGAGAATTAGCAGTAAAATCCGTAGCAACCACTCCCAAATTTCCCAAATTATCTCGTAGCAGTCTGATTGTTTCTTTTCCTACTGCTGACAGTACTCTTATCCCTAATGATACCAAATTCGCCAATCCCGCCCCAGAAACCAACCGAATTGCCAGTCCTTTTGGCTGGCGCAGAAGACCCTACAGCCATCAACTTCAGTTTCATCAGGGAATTGATTATAGTGCGCCTTTAGGCTCACCAGTGGTCGCCGTAGGAAATGGTATTGTCACCAATGTAGTATCTGGCTGTTATGACTTTGGCAACCTTTTTTGTGGAGGACAGCTAGGTAATTGGATCGAGATCGATCACGGCAATGGTGCGGTTGGTATTTATGGTCATTTGAAGCATAGCTCGATCGCAGTCCAAGAGGGGATGAAGGTCTGGAAAAATCAAGAAATTGCTAGAGTAGGTAGTTCTGGTTGGTCTACGGGAGCGCATTTGGATTTTCGTTTAAAAGTTGATGGGGAGTTTGAAGATCCTACTAAATATTTAACTCCTCCCACTATCTCTAGAATTGTAGAATCTACCGATCCGATTAATTAGATTCGGATACAGTTTGAGCAAAAATGGCACTTTCTTAAGTTTAACTTTTACGTTAACGTAAATTTTGCTATACTCATAGCATGGTTGAAAAAATGCGAATTAGCGAACTTGCTAAATTAGCTGGCGTAACTCCACGTACTATTCGATATTATGAAAGTCTGGGTTTACTCAAAGCTAATCAACGTGAAGGAACAGGTTTTCGTTACTACACTAACGATGAATTAGCGCGTTTGCAAAAAATCAATTTGTTGAAGACATTGGGGTTAAGTTTAAACGAAATTAGCAAGGTTGTTCCTCTGTTGTTTGAAGAACCTCAAAAGCTTGCAGGGAAAAGGATGTTGTTAGATATTCTTAAGGAGCATTTACAAAAGATTGACCAGCAGGTAGACTCTCTAACTCAACATCGTACTGAGTTACTAAAGCGAATTGAACTAATTCAGCAGTGGCTCGATCGCCAAGCAATTGATTAATCGTTAATTAAACCAAAAAACCTAATTATTTTTTTTTATTAAACTATGACGTTAACGTAAAGGTAAAAAATGAATCAATTCAATAACTGTAAAGTTTTGATTACAGGTGGTAGCGAAGGGATTGGATTTGGTATTGCAGAAGCATTTGCTTGTAATGGTGCTGATGTATGGCTCATCGCCCGTAACCAGTCAAAGCTACAAATGGCTTGCGAAAAATTGGCTAAGTACAATGTTGACGTTCGATTGACAGCTATAGATCTATTAAATGAGGGCGTATCTAGTCATTTAGCTAGTGCGATCGCCAAACAATGGAAATCTCTTGATGTGTTAGTAAACAATGCAGGCGTTGCTAAATTTACGCCATTTTCCCAGGTATCTTATGCTGAACTCGATTTACAACTAAATCTTAATCTGAAAGTTCCTTACCAACTAACTCAATCCCTGCTACCACAACTTCTACAGACTAAAGGTTGCGTAATTAATATATCTTCTTACTTTGCTCAAAGGATGATACCAGGTAAGTCATCAACTGCTTATTCTTTAACCAAAGGCGCGATTAATTCATTTACAAAATCTTTGGCTTGTGAATTAGGTTCTGGTGGTGTTCGGGTAAATGCGATCGCGCCAGGAACAGTTGACACTCCAATGTATGAGAGAAATATCGTGCAAAATGCATCTTCTGCTGAAATGGCAGCTTTTAAGCAAATAATTCAGACAGTTTATCCCCTTCAGCGTATTGGTAAACCAGAAGATATTGGCAATATGGCTGTATATCTTGCCTCCGATGCAGCCAAATGGGTTACAGGAGCAATTTTTAATGTTGATGGTGGATTAACTACAAACTGATTGTATTGAAGTAATGATAGCTAGATTATTTAAACAGAAATTAGCATTGCTTGTTTAGTTTCACGACGTTGCATGATAAACCTATGTTGAAAGAAAAGAAGTATTTGATAAATTCTTGGTTATTTATGGCGATCGCTCTTAGCTCTTTGTACTATGAATCGACTTTCGCTTCTCTAGTGTCGTCTGAAAACTCTAATCTATCAAAGTCAAATATGAACCCTATACGAAAGAATTATCCACACTTGGAAGAACCAGTAGGACCTTACGTTCATGCAGTTAAACATAATGGCTTCTTATTTCTGTCAGGAATTACTGCCTTTGGTTCTTCTGCTCAAAATGGTACTATTGCAGAACAAACAGACGTTATCTATTCCACAATCGCTAGCATTGCGACTAAAGAAAACGCTGACTTATCGGACATAGTTAAGGTGACGATCTATGTCACGAGTTTTGACGATCTAGAAGCTTTAAGAGCTTCTTTGTTCGAGCAATACGGCTCTAATTTACCAGCAAGTTCTTTAGTGAAAGTGAACCGCCTTTTCTCACCCGATTTAAAAATAGAGGTAGAAGCAATTATTGCAGTAGATTAAAAGCGGAATCGCCATTAGCTTTTAAAATAACCTGTAGAAACCGATATTCCGCTATTAGGTTATGTCAACTTTTGCCTCATTAGAGGAAGCTTTAAAGTATTTTTTTGGTTATGATTCTTTTCGTCCAGGACAAAAGAAGATTATCGAAGCAGCTCTACAAAATAAAGATTTACTAACGATTATGCCGACTGGCGGGGGTAAATCGCTTTGTTTCCAGTTACCAGCGTTACTCAGAACAGGCATTACGATTGTTGTCTCGCCTTTGATTGCCTTGATGCAAGATCAGGTCGATGCGCTACAGGATAATGGGATTAATGCAGTTTATCTTAATAGCAGTCTGGAATATCAAGAGAGGCGATCGCGTCAGATCGCTATATTAGAAAATCAGGTTAAGCTGCTTTATGTAGCCCCAGAAAGACTGTTAAACGAACGATTTGGCTTGTTTTTAGAACGGGTAGACTCTCAAGTGGGTATTGCAGCGATCGCCATTGATGAAGCCCACTGCGTCTCAGAATGGGGACATGATTTTCGTCCCGAATACAGCAAGCTCAAGCTGTTGCGTCAACGCTATCCTCAGATTCCCCTCCAGGCACTTACCGCTACTGCTACCAAAAGAGTTCGGCAGGATATTATTCGGCAGTTAAATTTGCGATCGCCCGAAATTCACGTCGCTAGTTTCGATCGCAATAATATTTATTATCAAGTACAGCCTAAAGACAGCAATATCTATCACAAATTGTTACGGGCAATTCGTAGCGAGTCGGGAGCGGGTATCGTTTATTGTCTGAGTCGTCGTAGCGTGGAGGAAGTCGCCACCAGACTACAGCACGATGGTATTGCTGCTTTACCCTACCATGCAGGCTTATCGGACTCCGAACGGAGCCAAAACCAAACTAGTTTTTTGCGGGATGATATTCAGGTGATAGTTGCTACTATTGCTTTTGGAATGGGGATTAATAAACCCGATGTCAGATTTGTGTTTCATTATGATTTGCCTCGCAGTCTAGAGAGTTTTTACCAAGAGTCGGGGCGGGCGGGGAGAGACGGCGAACCCTCAAAATCGATTCTCTTTTTTAGTTTTGGCGATCGCAAAAAAATTGAATTTTTAATTAAACAAAAACCCGATCCAGACGAGCAAAAGATTGCTCTACAGCAGTTACGTCAGGTGATTGACTATGCAGAGGGTAATGACTGCCGACGCACGATTATTCTGCGTTATTTTGGTGAAAGATACGCTGGCAACTGTGGCAAGTGTGATAATTGTCTTAACCCTAAACCCGTCGAAGACTGGACGGTAGAAGCGCAAAAGTTTCTTTCCTGTGTTGCCCGTTGCGAACAAAAGTTTGGACTGAATCATATTGTCGATGTCCTGATCGGTTCGCGGAAACAGAAAATATATCAGTACGGACACCATTTACTCTCTACCTACGGTATTGGTAAAGGTAGGACTAGCGATGAATGGCGAATGCTAGGGCGATCTCTGGTGCATCAAGGTTTGGTAGGACAAACAACCGACGGTTATCCCGTTCTGAAACTAAATAAACGCAGTTGGGAAGTATTTCGCAATCAGTTACCAGTCAAAATTGCCGTTAACAAACACCAACGCCAAACTACAACTACGTATAATCCCCGTAAAGCAGAAGCTCAATTGCTGTTTGAAAAACTCCGCCAACTCCGCAAGCAAATTGGCGATCGCAATTCTCTACCCCCCTATATGATTTTTGCCGATTCTAGCCTCAAGCTGATGGCACAGGTACGCCCGACAACCATAGCGGAGTTCGCTAATTTATCGGGCGTAAATGAATATAAAGCCCAGCAGTATGGCGATAGTTTTATTTCGGCAATTCTCGAATTTAATGCCCAACATCAACTACCAGTTAGTCTTCCTGGTAAAAGTCATCTGGCTACCTTGCAGTTGCATCAACAGGGGTTGAGCGTAGCAGAAATTGCCCAAGAACGTAGTTTAAAAGTATCGACAATCAATACCCATCTCAGCGAATTAATTGAAATGAATCAACCAGTTGCTCTCAATAAATTGGTTCGGGCAGATAAGCAGCAGACAATCATCAAAGTGCTGTCAAAAATGGGCGATACCACGCTCAAAACTATCAAAGAATCCTTGGGAGAAGACTATAGCTACGATGAAATAAAATTAGTGCGAGGCTGGTGGCGCAAGCAAATGAATAATAAGAATAAATAATACTCGATGGTTAATTTGTTTAAGATAAAGCAATAAATACTAAGAATCCCAAACAAAACAAAATAGCTAAAACTAAAAGCTTAAATTCAAAGCTCATTATTGTTCTTCTAGTTTTAGACATATTTACTCGATGAAACAAAGCAGTATGCTGTTTCTGTGTTTTTTTGAAATTAGAATATTTTTGCTTGACATGGTTTTTTGCCAATAAAAGCTCTACTTGGTCTAGATTAGGAGATTTTTGACTGGATAACTCTGAATTTGGCAAGTTATTAGAGGCATTATTCCTTTGAGAATCGAGATCCGATTTTAAATCCGCTTCTGGTTTTAGATTGCTGGTAATTTGTTTCTCTAGTAATTCCGATCTGATCGCCGAATACCCTTGATTAACTAGTTTTATCGACCATTCTAGCTCTTGGGAGGAGGCGTTTTTGAGCAGATAGCCTTTTGCTCCCAACTCTGTTGCTTTTCGTACGTAATCGTCTCCTTCATGACTACTGAGCATAATTATTTTGACTTGAGGAAACTTAAAGCGAATCTTATCTGCTACGGTCAAACCGTCGATTCCAGGCATATTGATATCTAGAAGAACAATATCTGGTTGAAGAGCTTCTATTTTTTTTAACGCACTCTCTCCATCTGAGGCATCGCCAATAATTTCAATTTCTGTTCTCTTTTCTAATAAGATTTTGATACCTTCGCGAACCAGTTTTTGGTCATCGACTATAAGAATACGAACCATTAGTATATTTGGTAAAAATATTAGGGGACTTTGTTATCGGATTATTATCTTACATTTTGTAATTCATAGTAAAGTCTAGATTCAAGATTATAATAAACCACACTTAGATTGGTTTTTTTATATTATCGGTTACACAATTAAATTACTTTTTGTAAACTTAGTCTCTCGCTCTGCATAGTATTAGCTCTATGCTATCGATCTAGAGAGCAAACTTCAAATAAATCTTTGCTCTCTAGGTCAAGTCGCGATCTATTTCTCTTCATAATTTTGTCGCTTGAAATTAACCGTACTCAAGAATAATTGAGAACTCGAACTTTTGCCTGGGAAGAACTTGACTAGAAAGTCTATAAAAACCGATAAAATAAAGAGATAATTGTCTACTATAGTTAAAAATTTATGACTAGTGCTGCACTCCCCAAGACAGAGTACGAAGCAATCATTGGATTAGAAACTCACTGCCAACTAAATACCGAAACCAAAATATTTAGTCGCGAGTCCACTAAATTTGATGGTGACAACCCCAATACGAACATTTCGCCAATTTGTTTGGGATATCCTGGGGTACTTCCTGTCTTAAATGAAAAAGTCTTAGAATATGCGGTTAAAGCAGGTTTAGCTCTCAACTGTCAGATTGCACCCTATAGTAAATTCGATCGCAAGCAGTATTTTTATCCCGATCTACCGAAAAACTATCAAATCTCTCAGTACGATCTGCCGATCGCCGAACATGGTTGGCTCGAAATTGAAATTGTCGAAAAACCCAATACCGAACCCATCAGAAAAAAAATTGGCATCACTCGCCTACATATGGAAGAAGATGCAGGTAAACTAACTCACGGAGGTAGCGATCGCCTGGATGGTTCGACTTATTCTTTGGTAGATTTTAATCGGGCGGGTGTACCCTTAGTAGAAATTGTTTCCGAACCCGACTTGCGTAGCGGGAAAGAAGCAGCCGAATACGCCCAAGAGATCCGTCGCATTATGCTTTATCTGGGTATTAGTGATGGCAAAATGAACGAAGGTTCTCTGCGTTGTGATGTCAACATCTCGGTTCGCCCCGTCGGACAAAAAGAATTTGGCACTAAAGTAGAGATCAAGAACATGAACTCCTTTAGCGCGATCCAAAAGGCGATCGACTATGAGATCGAAAGGCAAATTGTAGCGATCGCTCAGGGCGAACCCATCTATCAAGAAACTCGTCTCTGGGAAGAAGGGAGCGGGCGTACTAAGAGTATGCGCCTCAAAGAAGGAAGTAGCGACTATCGTTATTTTCCCGAACCAGATTTACCTCCCATCGAAGTATCTCCCGAACAGCTAAAAACCTGGAAAGCTGAATTACCCGAACTTCCCGTGGCAAAACGCCACCGTTATGAAGCAGAATTGGGTTTGTCTGCTTACGATACTAGAGTTTTAACAGAAGATCGCACCGTTGCCGAGTATTTTGAAGCTGCGATCGCTGCTGGTGCAGATACGAAACAAGTGGCTAACTGGGTAATGGGAGATATTGCCGCCTATGTCAATAGCAACAACCTCAAGATTACTGAAACCCAACTAAAACCTGAAACTCTGGCTGAGTTAATTGGTTTAATCGATAAGGGAACAATTAGCGGAAAAATTGGTAAAGAAATTCTCCCCGAACTATTAGAAAAAGGCGGTTCTGCTCAAGAATTAGTCGAGAAAAAAGGCTTGATTCAAATCTCGGATACGGGAGAAATTGAGAAAATTATCGATGAAGTGATTGCTGCACACCCGAAAGAATTAGAACAATTCCGTAACGGTAAAACGAAGCTTAAAGGCTTCTTTGTCGGGCAAGTAATGAAGAAAACTAGCGGACGAGCCGATCCGAAATTGACCAATCAATTATTAGGTAAAAAGCTTCAAGGATAATTAATAATTAATAAGGCGGGTAATGTCTACCCGCCTACTTTTTCTTACTAATGAATATTAACCAAACTCTAGATATCGATCATTAGGTTTTGTCGATTAAATTTATCTAAAAAGCTTACAGATATCAATACTAATTATTTCAAACTTCAGAACTTTTTTGACGTTTACGTGCCTTATTTACGGTGTTAACATTTTCCACTATCATTACAATATTGGCAATAGTCCCTACTCCTTGACCTGTTTTAAAAGCCTGCTCCTCAGATTCAGACGATAATGCAGCCAGTGTCATAGCAAAAAAGAAAGCATAAGCGAGAATTTTTAAAGAATTTACGCCCCTATTTAAATAGATCATTGCTGCTGGTAAGAAAAGCAAAGCGAGAACACCAGCTATTACAGGATTTTTTTTCGCTAGTTTTTCGGTTCTTTCTATGTCTCTTTGAGTAGGAGAAAAGGGATTCCAAGGATTAGACTCTTGGGACTCTTTGGATTGCAAGTTAGTCATAGTTTTTGTAAATTTAAAGATACCAAATAAACTTTAAAAAAATTATTACCTTGCATATGCGATCTCGATCTCAATTGAAGGGTGATCTCTCAAGAAACTTATAATTTCTATTTCTACTCAATCACAAATAACTAATCTTAGATAGAACTAAGTTCTTGGTCAAGATCGGGATCGTCACTTCTGAATACACGTCCATTAGGAAAGGTAATTAAAACAATATTGTCATCGTATCTTGCTTGAAAATCAAACAACCCCTCAATCTTGCAAAATCTTCTGGTATTCTTACCGCTACCAAATTTACCCTTGCTGTTTTGGATGGCAAACCATCTGTCACCAATTACGCCACGTCGATCTAGGGACAATTCGGGACATGATTCACCAAGCAAAGACTTGACAGGATAACGCCATAATCGCTCAATTATTCCGCAAAAATTCATCTGGCTGACTTAGACCGCATTAAATAAACTTTTGCTTTAATCTTAGGATAGACGATCGCTTCCGATCCGAGTTGAAAGATAAAAATAATTTAGCTTGAAAATCCGCCTCGACTACAAACCGCTTTCCCGCATCGCTTCTAAATAGTCGATCGCAGCCTCTAGTTTATTTTCATAAGAATAGGAAAATTCCTCAAACCATCTTCCTTCCTCGGAGCGAGGATTGAGATTTTGCAGCCATTGTTTTGCTGTTTCTCGTAGTGCTTCTTTACGTCTGCGTTCGCGTAATTCTTCTCGTCGTTGTGCTTCAATAAGCTGCTGCTGACGACGTTGTTGTTTGGCAAGTCTTGCTTCTTCCTGTCTTCTCATTTCAGCAAATTTTGCCTCGCGTTTTCGCGCCTGCATCTGATAGTCTTGCTCGATTAAAGTATTGAGGCGATCGCGATACTTGCTTGAGTTTTTATCAGCTTGATTTTGCTTAGTAGGCGGTTGAGATGGCTCTGGTGAAGTGTTGGCTCTACCTCTTCCCGATTCTAATTCAGAACGTAATTCCGCCAACATCCCCTCCATAGACGCAGAGGAGCTAGTAGAATTTTGGGGTGGTTGCTTTGATTTAGGAGCAGGGGGTTTTTTAGTACCACTTCCAGACTCTCTTTTCGGCTCAAATTCTGCTTTTAACTGAGCCAGTAAATCATCCATATTTTTATCCGACACAGATACCACCCCATTCCTGTTGACTCGTAATTGTTTCTGAAATTATGCTGCTGCTAGAGTGTCAGCCAAGGGTTTCCAGTTGACATAGCGATCGCCACCTAGTTCTAATACTACCTTAATTTTTGGCTCGTCTTTAGTCAGATCGACTAAATACTGAATTTCTTGACGGGAGAGGATTTGTCCTTCCATAATCCACAGTGCCAATCCTTTGGCATTTTCAGGTAAAGTACTTAACTCATAAGTAGCAATAGGAGGTACGTAGTAGATATCACCAACACAGGCATCTTGTCCGATCGTCTTTTTGCCTAAATGGGGAGGACGTACACCGTGTATTCTAGTTAAATAGGCTGCTAAATCTCCTAATCCCCTAGCAGTAATATTAATAGTCTGGTAGCCATAAGCCCGCAAACGTCTTTGATAACGCCCTTCCGATCCTCCTTCTAAGGGCATATATAAACCCAATGCACCATTTTTTTCTAAAGCGCGAATAAATGATTTTCCCGTGGTAATTAATGGCATACCTGATATATCTGTATATGTATTGATGTCCTTCAGATTCTATTTTAGAAGATATTTGTAAATTAACTTAACGCACCTTTGAACATTAGTTTTAATGCTCGTCGAACATATTCCGACCATGATTCGGTAGTAGGAGGAAAAATCAAAGCATAAAGCATAATTCCGCTCATCGCATCAAACAAGAGATCGGCATCTAAATCTGCTTTAATTTCGTCCCGTTTTTTAGCTCTTTCGATGACGATCGCAAAAGCTTGACGTCGGGGTTGCAGATATTTTTCCCAGTAGATTTGAGCAAAGCTATGGCTATTTGCAGCACTGGCAATAATCATGGCTACGGCTTGCCTCCCTGTAGCATTGAGAGTTATTTGAGCAGCACTTTTAATTAATCGATCTATGTCGCTCTCTAGACTACCCGTATCGGGAATAATTACCTCCTGTCGAATGCTTTCAATTGCATCTGCTACTAATTCTTCTTTTCCTTTGTAGCGTCGATAGATCGTACTTTTTCCTACTCCAGCACGAGACGCAATGGCTTCTATACTCATCGCCTCATAACCAAGCTCCCCTAATAATTCTAAAGTTGCTTGTAACATAGCCTGCTGGGACTTAATACTACGGGGTCTTCCTGCTGTTTTCTGATTAAGATCTTTCATCAATGTTAATATAAATACGCAACGGTATCGTATCGAAATACTTACTCATGAATAAGCGTTTTCACCCTCAATACACCAATAAAAACAGTAGCCAAACACTACAACAAGGTTTAGAAGAATATTATCAGTTAAATCCCAATATTACCGATCCTAGAGAATTATCACCTGAATTTGCTCGAATTTTAATAGCACATGATGTATCTCATGTCATTTTAGGTTGCGACACTCATATGTATGATGAAATCAAACTATTACCGCTAAGTTTTTGGACGAGTGACTATAAATTTGCGGATTACGTTCGCACGCGCCAAGATTCTAGAATTAGACCAGCAATAGATATTATGTATAACGACCTCATCAAACAACATGGCAAATTATGGTTGTATAGTTCCATTTTGTTTGTCTTACCCCGAGTATTACCAGAGGTTGTCTTTATCTGGTGGAAAACTCGCGGTCAAAGAAAGTATTATCCATTTTTAAAATATGAATCATTGCTGGAGCGATCGCTAATAGACTTACGTCAGGAATATGACCTGTTGCCATTTATCGGTAGAGCAAAAACTTAAGACAAAAACTAACTAAATCAATCCTCTATTACTTTCTAGTAACCTCGCTTCTGAAATAAGAATGCGCTATGGTGAAACCCGCGATCGCTTTAAGTAAGAGACTGACAAAGATGTCGAAAATTGCAATATTGGCAAGATACGGGACTATTAGCATAAGAATAATTTTTTAGAGCATTCAGATTATATTTATGATTGCCCGTTACGGCTTGAATATCTGAAATACTATCGCTGATAAAATTCTCTATTTTTAATTTCTGGGATTTATCGAGCGAGTGTTGCTCAAATTTATTTTGCAATAAATTAGCTTCTACGAGTAACAAATCTTGTAAATTATAATCCGACCATCTGATACTGTTAACAACTGCTAAGGCATATAAGTATAGTTGTGTTGAGTAATCGCCGATCTTACTTTTACCAGTTTTCCAATCAATTACGCATATTTTATTTTCTTGATAACCGATTAATAAATCTGGTTGACCAATAATCGTAACGCCGTTAAATTTAAAAGACAATCGAAATTCTGTCTCATACCAATCTGCTTTGTCAACCAAAAAATCTATCAACTCCCGATCGGCGTATAGATTTTGATAGCATTGTTGAATTTCGAGAAAAACTGTTTCTAAATCTTGTTTTTTAAGCTCGAATTTATCTTCGTGAAGCTTTAGTGCCAAGTATCTATCTCCTGAATTAGCTTTGGTTACTCCAGCTTGACTATATTTTTTTTGTTGAGAAAACTTAAATTGCCTTTTCCCTAAAACTATAGTTTTTTGGAGCAATTCTGTGCAGGAAATAAGCTCGCCTTGCTGTAAACTAGGAGTGAAATATTTTTCTAAAGCTAAATGAACTAACCTGCCTTTCCAAGCATCAAGACTAGAAAGCTGTTTTCGTAAATATGCTTCTCGCCGTCGGTCATCTTTCGCATTGTGATGAGCCATAATATAGCGAAAAAAATACTGACGTTGGCAT
Organism: Pleurocapsa sp. MO_226.B13; assembly: GCA_030064795.1. Next base: position 42,262 of record JASJEI010000011.1, read on the forward strand.
CTTTGGAAACAATTATGAGCCGAAATAGACCATCTTTTCATAGTCTTATTATATTAACCTTTTTGAAGCTCTCCCTAAAGTTAATTATTGAGAATTAATTTAAAAAGAGAAAGTGAAGACCAGCTATAAGAAACGCTTGTAGAAGGCATTTGCTAGAAACAGGAAGCGGAATCGCCTTGTGCGCGACGTAGTTCACCAATGGCTAATAAAGTTAACAATGAGTAATAAAAATTACAACTAACAACTAACAACTAACAACTAACAACTAACAACTAACAGATAGCCAAAGTAGTCCCTTGAGCGATCGCATCTGCTTTAATTTCTTTTTCCCGTAACGATATAGGTAACTCTTTGACCGATATTTGTGGCATGATCTGCCATTCTTTCTAAGTGACGAATAATCAATCCTAAAAGTAACATCGGTTCGATTACTCCTGGAACGTCTCTCTGGAAAGCGAGGAGCTGATAAAGGCGATCGTAGGCATCATCTACAATATCATCTAGTTCTTTGACTCTAGCTCCTGCACTGGGGTCTAAATCTGCTAGGGCTACTAAACTGGTAGCTAGCATTAGTTGAGCGTGTTCTGACATCTGGGCGATATCGCCCAAAGTTTCATGGGGGGGATACACGATCAGCTTTGCTGCCATTTCAGCTAGATCTTCGGCATAGTCGCCAATACGTTCTAAGTCTCGCACTAGCTGCATTAAGGCACTAAGCAAACGTAAATCTTGGGCGACTGGTGCTTGTAGCGTCATCAGCGTGGCGCATTCTGATTCTATTTGACGATAATATAGGTCGATATGTTTTTCTATGTCACCAATTTTTCTGACTGCATCAATATCTCGCTCAAACAATGCCCGATGACTCAGACGAAATGACTGTTCTACTAACGTTCCCATCCGTAGAACATCTTGCTGAACTCGTCGAAGCGATCGCTCTAACTGACTTGCCTGCAATCTTGTGGTTTTTGGTGCTAAGGTCACTGACTTATAGTTTGATTAAGTTTACTTATTATAAAAACAATTATAATTTTAATTTATGCTTCCTAGTATAGGACTATGGTAATATAGTACGCCTGTCCGCATTCGAGCATTGCTACAATTGTTGTCACGATTTTATGACTCGGCTCGGCAATGCTAAATTTTAGCCACACTTTATAGTTATAGTGAAGGAAAATTAAATATTGCTTAAGCAATTATCTAATTTAAATTAAACACTTTTACTCGTTTCTGGTCTAGCTAGGGGTAAGAAAATTTCTAGCCACGCGCCACCAATAGTAGGGTGGTTTTTAGCTGCGATTGTGCCTCCGTGGGCTCGAACAATTTGCTCGACAATTGCTAGTCCTAGACCGCTGCCATCTAGAGAGGGAAGATTATTGTCCCGTTGTCTAGTACGGGATTTATCGCCACGATAGAGTCTTTCAAAAATATAAGGTAAATCTGAGGCATTAAATCCGATGCCAGAATCAATAACATCAACTTTAAGCTGTTCTGTAGTGCTAGAGTCGGCATCAGTATGAAGAGAAACAGAAACCTGGACTAGAATTTCCTTGCCTGGAGGATTATGTTTGATCGCATTATCTAACAGATTGAGGAAAACTTGAGTCAGCCGAGAGCGATCGCCAGAAAGAGTAATTGCGCGATCTCCAGAATAAGTCAAAGTAACTTGTTTGCGCTGGGCAATAGGTTCTAAAGTCTGCCAAATCGACTGGATTAAATCGTGAATTTCAATCTCTTCATATTTTAAAGTGCGCTCTGGTGCTGCTTGTAGCTGAGTCAGATCTAACCATTCTTGAACTAGTTCGATTAAGCGATTAGTTTCCTGAAGCATTCGCGTAACCCAGCGTCGTTCGGGGTCTTGCAAACGTCGTTGTAGATTTTCGGCTACTAGGGAAATGGAAGTTAACGGCGTGCGCAACTCATGGGTAAGATCGGAGAAAGTGCGCTCGCGGGATTGAGATAACTCGACTAAAGGCTGACGATTTTCAATAAAAACCCCTACCTGTCCGTCAGAGAGGGGGAAACCATAACCCTTTAAGGCGATCGATTCTACTATTCGTCTGGATGAATCATAGCTGGTGGTTTCCACCTCGGTGTCTTCGGGAGAAACGTACCGCGTAAAATAAAAAGTCCACTCTTTTTGTTGGGGATTTAGAGAACTGCGAGTTTCTTCAATCAGACTATCCAAATCATAAGAGCGTACCAGTTCCAATAATAAACGTACCCTCAGCGATCGCCGAGAATCAATTCGCAATAAATCTTTGGCAGCTCGATTACAGCCCAAAAGCTGATTTTCTCGATCTACCTGCAAGTAACCGATAGGGGCTTGCTCGATCAATTCTTGCCAAGTTTGCTTATCTTTTTCTAGTTTTTTGCGCCGACGGTCTAAGTCAATTAATTCTCGACGAATTAAAGATTGTAAGGGCAGAGAAATTTCCTCATCAGTATTAGCCCCATAGGATTCTAAAGTTTTTTTTAGCTGCTGTTTAAAGCGATATTGTTGCCCAACATAAATGCCTATCCCAACTGCTAATCCCAGGAAAAAAAATATGGCTGACATTGATTAATTAAGAGCGATCGCTGAGCATCAAATAATCTGTTTAGCAGGAGTTAAGTTAATCTAACATACGCTCAAATCAAGCGATTTATCGCGATATGTTTTATTAAAGCACACCCGTCTATATTGATGATAAATCTTTCAAATGCTCAACGAGCGATCTTAGCCAAAGCGGTAGCCAAAACCTCTTACGGTAATTATGTACTCGGGCTGACTGGGTTCTTCCTCTAGTTTTTCTCTCAACCAGCGAATATGGACATCTACGGTTTTGGTATCGCCGAGAAAATCTGGCCCCCATACTTGCTCGATTAATTGTTCTCGCGACCAAACCCGACGAGGGTAGCTCATAAACAACTCTAGGAGTCGGAATTCTTTGGGGGACAAATTGACTTCCATACCCCGAACTACCACCCGACATTCTTGAGAAAATAGACTAATATCGCGATATTTTTGCACCGAACTAGGAGATGAATTGCTATATCTTTGGCGACGTAATAAAGCACGACAGCGAGCAATCAACTCTCTCATACTAAAGGGCTTAGTCAAATAGTCATCAGCACCCACTTCTAGACCCAGCACGCGGTCTGTTTCACTACTTTTGGCACTAACCACTAAAATAGGTGTAATGTCTCCTTGGTAGCGTAACAAACGGCAGATATCTAATCCATTTACTTCTGGCAACATTAAGTCCAAAATAATCAGATCGGGGGTAAACTTGGCTTTGTTGATCTCGTGACTCTGCAACATATTGATAGCAGAGCGACCATTGTTTGTTGTATGGACTTCGTAACCCTCTTCTTCTAAAGCAACAACAATCATCTCTCTAATCAAGTCTTCATCCTCAATTAATAAGATTCGATTTGTTCGCGCTAGTTTAGATTCAGTAGGGACTTGAGGGGTTTCTAGAGAAAGCATAAGTAGATACTTTTATTGTCAGTAATATTACATATACACTAAAAATGTTGGTTCGTGGCAGAACAATCTATTTTTTTTAAAATGACATTAATATTAAGATTGCGATCGCCACTTTAATACGGACTAGCTGTCGGTGCTATTCAATAAATAAATTAAGTTTTGCCAGTCAGAAATTCTTAACCTAAATTTAACTAAAGTTAAGAGTTGAAAAGATAGAGTAATAGGCTATGATTTCCAGAAAAATTAGGTGTTTAGACCTTTAAGACTCAATAGATTTTCGGTTTTTTAACCTCGTTTAACTCACGTTAACTTAATTAATTTTACTTGAAGGAGAGTTTTGTGTATAGCAATTTCTCTTGGGAAAAAATTCCCTGCAATTAGTGACAAGTTAAATCAAGTAGTTCATGTTTATCTACCTGCATAACGTTCTTCTGCCCAAGGTTCTCCCCGTCGATGGTAGCCATTGCGTTCCCAAAAACCTAATTCCTCGCGATCTAAAAATTCGATGCCATTAATCCATTTTCCGCTTTTCCAAGCATATAGATGAGGCACGACTAGGCGCATTGGCCCTCCATGTTCTGCGGGTAAGGGTTCATCATTCAGAGTATGAGCAAAAAAGTTTTCAGGTCGAGCAAAATCCGACCAGGCGAGGTTAGTTGTATAACCACCATAACAATGTTGCAGAATATGAGTAACTTTGGGGTCGGGATTAATAGCAGCTAAAAAATCTGTAACCCGAATCCCCTTCCACCTGACATCTAGTTTTGACCAACGAGTCACACAATGAAAATCGGCAGTAAATTCTTGCTGGGGTAGGGCCATAAAATCCGACCAGTCAAAACGTTTATCCTCTACTAGTCCCCAAACTTTAAACAGCCAATCATCGGTTTTGACTTGAGGAGTTTCTCCGTAAGAGAGAACGGGAAAACCTTTGGCTAAATATTGTCCGGGAGGAACGCGATCGCTTTGGTCTGATTCTGGTTTAGTAAAAAATTTTCCAGGCATACTGTATAGAGCTTGTAAAACAAAAAACAAAGGTGCGACACCCAAAGGAGACACACCATTATCTTAAGCCTATTTATACAATTAACGCGCTCTCTCTCTGTCTCAGGGTCGAGGTGGCTTTTGCCAGTTTCCCCCTCTCTTGCTAAACCGTGCTATTCAAACCGAACGCACAAATCAAAAATTAACCAATAAAAATTTTTCCACCAAATATATCCAAATATATTGTCTTAGTTGCTTCAGATGCACTATACTTACTAAAGTGTAATTCTGGGCGAGTGGCGGAATTGGTAGACGCACCACACTCAAAATGTGGCGGGAAACCGTGAGAGTTCGAGTCTCTCTTCGCCCATAAGGTATACAGGGTATATGTTTCAGGATTCTCCAATAAATTGATTGGGGTTTAACTTGGCTGGACAAGATTAGATTTTACCCAATAATTACCCAAAAGTAAGGCTGAACGTTAGTATTTGTTTACAAAAAAAAGCTGTTGGCAGGCAATGAGAAAAATTTCTTGTAGTATTGGCAAAAGCAATTAATTTAAATACCAATACTTTAGTCGTGTGACTTATGTTGGGTACACTGCAAAATGAGCAGCATAAAAATTGTGCATAAATTTACCGTTCAAAAAATAATCCGAAAAGCACCTTTAACGCTTTCGGGACATACGTCCTAGCTGTCACACTAACATCAATATATCCTATACTTTTTATTGAACGTTGTGTGACAGCTGACAGAGCTTAATTTGAATACTTACAACCTATTGTTGGCAATAGCTCAGTCGGGCAATTAAAGCTTAATTCCATGTGTAGCAGTAGGAAAACAAACCATTAACAAAAAAACTATTAATGGTTCAAACTCAATCAGAGTGCTTATATCGAACAGGCTGCGTGAGAATATATGACTACATAAGGCTTAAGTTTGGTTATCGTTAATTCACTGTCAATAACATCGACATATTCCCATGATTCTCGATCGTCTCCATTTTTGCCGAAATCGTTGCTGGGAGAACGGGGAATATATTTGGTTTTGACAATCTCAAAAGGAACTGGTTGAGCATTAGTCAATTCATCTTCTTCAAACTCTCGAATCGTTATATTAGTGTGAACAGGCATCAATACATTGACTCTTTTTTCTACACTGGCTGACATGAATTATCGTTAATCGCGCGTCAATTTACCTTTCAAAAAGTGAAGCCCAAAGTACCTCTATTGCTTTTGGGGTTTGTGTCCTAGCCGTCACACTAACATCAATACATCCTATACTTTTTATTGAGCATCGTGTGACACCTGCTCGTGTTCGATTTGACCTGTTATTTACTCGCAATTTACAACAGCTTGGGGTCAATACAGGATTCCAGATTAAGCAGTTAATCACAATATCTGGACAAATCAATCATGCTTAAATCATTTTCGTGTGTCATAACCACTACAAGAAAACTTTATTCCTGGTACTATATAAATATAGGCTGACCAAAACTCAGACCTCGGTATCCACTATAGAACTAGTAACTTCGACCCTGGTTTTATATTGAGAAACCAAAACATTAATCTCAATATTATATGCCCGACTTTTGATTCGGTTATTCAAAGTCGATGGCATCTATTAATTAATACTGCAAATATATCCCAGGACAATCATGAATTTAGGCGGTAGACCTAAAAAAGAACATCCCAAGAGATTCTCAATCGGTGTCAAGGTATCAGAATTAACCCTACTGAGATTAAAGATTCTATGCAAAGAGCGTGGCATTACTATGACTCAGTTGATAACTAAAGCTTTGAGAAAAGACGGAATAAAAGTTTGAAGAAAGACCATACACACAAATAGCTGTGTAAGACTCTTCAGAGTTCAAGATCGAGCATTTATAAATCAAATGCATCTCAATATTAGGAGGCAAAAAATATGGCTAATTTCGTCAACCGTAGTGTACTAAATGTACCGCTACCCCAGGACTTAAAGAGACTCGTTCGTAAGCAAGCCGAGGCAAATCTCATGTCGATGGCAGATTACACCCGTAATGCCTTACGCACTCAGATTAGAAAAGACCGAGAACAAAACACAAACTTAATTATAGGTGTCAGATAATGAAAAACCACAAAAATGGGACCCACGGCAATGGTTCCCTTCTAACAAAAGATTCAAATTCTCTAAAAAACGTAGATTTACCAGAAATGAAACCTACGCAAGATATAACTATTATAGGCGAAAGAGACTTAGATTCACAGACTAATAACGCATTCAAAAGACCCAATGCTACAGATAATCTTACACAGAGAGATTATGTCCCCAATGTTTTAGACCAGGACGAACTTAGTATTGAGAGGATGATCAATCCTAGCGATACCTTCGAGAAGCTTAACGACCGCTACTTAGATTCGTCGTTATTCGATCCCAACGCCGATATTATCGCCTGCAAATCGGCAAAAGGAACTGGCAAATCTTACGCTCTCAAAGAAGTACTGGCTAATGAACCCAGCGTTATTAATTTGACTCATCGAAGACAGCTATCCAAAGAGTTAGCAAGCCGTTGGGGTTTAGACTACATTTCTGATGAAAATCTATTTACAAGTACGCGTCTATCAATGTGCGTTGACTCACTTCCTAGGTTTGTTGACTATGGTCATTGTGCATCTCTAAATCGCTGGAAGGGTGGAATAGTGGTAATGGACGAATGCGAACAAGTACTGTGGCACGCTCTATACTCCGATACCTGTTATAAAGAGCGAATTGAAGTTTTACGTGGCTTAAGTATATTGATTCAAAATGCAAGGCAAGTTATTCTCTGTGATGCGGATTTGACTAATGAAACTATTACCTTCATTAAAAATGCTAAGCGCGGTTTTTATCAGGACATATTCTCTGATAAATACAAAAGGCAAGTTGAAGACGTTATTAAAAGACTTGAAGAACACGGTTTACTCAATACTAGCTATGTTTCTAACGACCTCCCAGATGTAAATCGCACTATTACTGACTACGACCAAATTAAAGCGCAGCGCATTACCAATAACTACGTTCACACTGGTCGCGTTGTTCACTCCTACAACACAAAAGAGGAGTTAATTACAGAGGCATTTGCTCAGGTAGCTAGTGACAAGAAAGTAATCATTCATACTAGCGGACAAAAAGAATCAAGCAAGACTGGTACTACCAACCTAGAAATCCAATTCAAACAGACCTTTCCCGATAAGAAGGTGTTGCGCATTGACAGTACAACAGTTTCACTCGAAGGACACCCTGCTTGTGGTTGTATGGAGAATATCAACGAAGCTATTGCAGGATATGACGTTGTACTCGCCTCACCTGTGATTGAAACAGGCATTTCTATCGACCTGAGAGATCATTTCTCAAGTGTCTTTTGTATTTCAAACGGTGTTCAAACTGTCGATGGTGTTGCTCAGGCTCTAGAGCGCGTTAGAGATGACGTACCACGTCACGTGTACGCTGCTGTTAGTGCTGCCAACAATGCCATCGCCAGCGGTGAGACAACTACATATTCTTTATTCCGCTCTGCAAGTAGCAGAACTGCTGTGATTTATGGCGCTATCAACCATATAGGTAATAAAGTAGTTGATTCAGTGTATAGGGGAAGTCATAACGGTTCAAGCCGCATTTTCCAAGAGAACAACGATTTTACGATTCTCTGGTGTGAAATGGCTGCCAGACATAACGTAGGTTACAACTGGCATCGTCAGACCCTACTAAAAAAATTGAAAGAGACTGGTTACGAAGTTGTCGAGGTTGCTAAGCTAGCTGTCGATCTTGGATTGAAAGAAAGTCTCAAAGACAATGTAGAGCAAAGCAAAAAGCGTCGAGTTGAAAGACTATTAAATACAGAGGCGATTGAGGAAGCCGAGTACCAAAAATTGACAGCGGATAAAAACAAGACTCGCACTCAAGAAGAGAACGATAAAATTAGCCGTTATTCTATTGAGCGCGATCTGGGAATCTATGACGAAGAGCATATTAGATTGTATCTATATACAAATGCTTACAACCAGTTAAAGCTACGTCATATTCTGGGTACAGGACGCGCGATTATGGAGATTAAAGAGAAGTTTGACAGTGTTAAACCGAGATTTAGTCTAGACAGGAATAAGAAATCTAAAATCGTTGATGTGCTTGCATTAGAGGCTATCGGTGTGTTGGACTGGTTGAAATTGCCCACTGTAACCAAAGAGATTGCGGACAAGTTACTAGCTGACTTAGGTACTAAAGGCAAAACAATCATTGGAAAAGCTCTTGGCATTAAATGGAGCAAGAAAACCAGCAGCATTAAAGTTGTAGGAAGTATCCTGGGCATGTTGGGTTATGAACTCAAAAGTCATAAGCAGCGAAGACTCAACGGACAAAGAGTTAGAGAATATACAATAGCCGATCGCTATGCCAAAGTCGCTGAAAATATTCTGGCTCATATGTTGAAAAGGGACAAAGCTTGGTTGGAGACTCAATTAGAGAAGTACAAGGGCGACGTATCTAGAGTAAAAGGAGCGTCCCAAGAGAAAAGAGAAGCAATGAGAGCGAGTCTGATTAAAGCTTATGATTCATTCGATTGTAAAAAATTCGATCTGATTGAGAATATGGGCAGGACTTTAGAAACGCGGCTAAAGAAATTTGCGGCGTAGTAAAAATGGGGGGCGCAAGCCCTCTCTCTTGCTGTTGTCAATCCTGAGTAAATGACAAGTCAAATCGGATACGGGCAAGTGTCACAGGACGTTCAATAAAAAGTATAGGATATATTAATGTTAGTGTGACGGATAGGGCGCATACCCCGACAGAGTTAGAGATACTTTTGGCTTGGCTTTTTGAACGGTCAATTTCTGTGTGGTTTTTGCGTTGATGAGCGATATTTTAGCGAACATTAAAAGTACTTTATTTGATCGGCAAATAAAATAATTCGTGTGGGAATTAGAACCTGTATCTGAGAGTAATAATAAAGAACAATTTGCAGAGTCTCTTGCCAGAAAGAAAGATACATATACCAAATGGAAGAATATTATCAGACGATTAAGCTGCAAAATAACTCTGAATCAATATGAAGAGAAGTTGATGGAAGATTTTGCCCGAAGAGTTGAAGGTATCTTAAAAAATGCAATGGGTTTTTACTCTCAGAGGTCTTGAGAAATCTATAAGAACTGAGAAACACATAAAGTATCTTAGTTAGTTTTGAAATCATAAAACTCACTAAATAGTAATACTTCAAAACACCGTATACTCTGCGGTTTTTTTTTTTTGCTATCAGAGCGGTTTACAATCAACGCTCCAAGCCAGGAGGATTCGTTGAAAAAAGGTTACGAAAAGGTTATAGAACTTGCTTGATGGTTACAGATTTCGTAGTAGAAGATAGCGAAGATAGTCCAAAGTGTTGGATTTCTTTAGTTGCTCATAATGGAACTTAGGCAAAAGATAGAGTTGCCTGAGAATAAGTTAAAGTTAGCTTTAACGGTAGAACATAAACTCTATGACTCAAGATGTAATCATCATCGGTAGCGGTATCGGGGGATTAACCGCTGGTACCCTTTTAGCAAGATACGGCAAGAAAGTCCTAATCTGCGAAAGCCACACCATAGCAGGTGGTGCTGCTCACAGCTTTTCCCGCAGAGGATTTCACTTTGATTCGGGTCCCTCTTTTTACTGTGGATTAGGGAACCAACACCCCAGCCTCAATCCTCTCAAACAAGTGCTGGACCTTCTGGGAGAGTCTCTTGAAGTCGTTCCCTACGATCCCCTAGGACATTACCATTTTCCGGAAGGGACCTTCCCCGTTTACAGTAATGCAGAAAGGTATCACCAAGCTGTAGCCCAAATTACTCCCCAGGGAGCAAAAGAACTAGAACAATTTGAACAACGTCTCTTATTCCTTTATGAAGGGCTCAAGGATATACCTGCTATTGCCTTGAGAGCAGATTGGCAGTTGATTAAAGTATTATTATCGCGCTACTTACCTTCCCTAGTAAAAATGCTGCCTCAAATTGGTATGATTGGGAGCTCAGTAGGTGAGGTAATGGAGCGGACAGTGCGCGATCCTTGGGTACGCAGGCTCATTGATTTGGAATGCTTCCTCTTATCTGGATTGAAGGCAGATGGGACTGTGACACCTGAAGTTGCCTTTATGTTGGGAGAACGCAGTCGGGCCGGAGTAGAATATCCTGTAGGCGGCAGTGGAGCGATTGTAAATGCCTTGGTTCACGGCTTGAAGCGTTGGGGAGGGGAATTGCGCCTGGGTACCCATGTAGAGAAAATCCTAGTGGAATCTAAGAAGGTCACTGGAGTACTCCTGCCCAAGGGAAAAATAGTCAAAGCGCCTGTAGTAATTTCTAATGCTACTATTTGGGACACCTATACTAAACTTTTGCGCCCAGAAGATTTACCCTCTTCTTACCGTAAGCAAGAATTAGAAACTTCTGCTGTTGATAGCTTCATGCACCTTCATTTGGGCATTAAAGCTGAGGGATTAGAAAAGTTAACAGGACATCACGTTGTGATCCACGACCATCAACAAGATCTGACTGCACCAGGAAATACTTGCATGATTTCCATTCCTACTGTCTGGGATCGTAATCTTGCTCCCGAAGGACATCATCAGGTTCATGCTTATACTCTAGAACCTTATGAGGGTTGGCTACGCGATAACGAATACCAACAGAAAAAGAAAGAGCGAGCGCAACCTTTGTATCGCGCAATAGAAAAAGTGATTCCAGATCTTAGGGACCGCATTACCCTCAAACTCATCGGCACGCCGCTGACTCACTCCCATTTTCTTCGTCGCTATCAGGGAACTTACGGTCCTGCTATTCCAGCTGGTAAGGGAATGTTTCCCAGTTGTCATACGCCTATTTCCGGATTATACCGCGTTGGAGATAGCACTATGCCAGGGATTGGGGTACCGGCAGTTGCCGCTTCTGGAATTTTGTGTGCTAATACCTTAGTCTCGCCGCGGCAGACCTTGGAATTAATCGAGCTCCTTTGATCGTGAAATTAGGTGTCATTGAATAATGATTGTGCCTAAAGAGCGTATTTTATAGCAGTTAAATTATTCTGATTTTTATACAGCAGTGGGTTCAAACCGAACTATTTCAAGAGCTTAAAAAAGAATTCTTATCTTTAGAAAATGAAGAAAATGAAGTCTTGATGCTAAAAACTGAACAAAATTTTGCGTGGGATTTCTAGCTAAGTATCCGAAAAATCACCTTATAGTAAGGCTGTGAGCTGTTTTTACTGCTGTCACATGCTGAGGTAGCATCACATCATGAGATAACAACCGAGTCACTCGCGACAGTTACCTTTTTGGTAACCAAAACACTAAATTTTGGTAACTTTTTGGTAACCACTAGAAAGTATACGGGAACAGAGTTTCGAGCGTTAATAAAAATTACGGTTACTAAAAGTTTAAAGCTTGGTAACCAGCGAAAGTCAGACAGGGTGAGTACTAGAGAGATTTGGTTACCAAAAATGACTCTTTTCTGGAAAAACCCTAGGGTGGTACCTTTTATTTGAATATGATGG
>JASJEI010000097.1 GCA_030064795.1 Pleurocapsa sp. MO_226.B13
GGTGAAGGCTGTGGGGTGATTATTCTCAAGCGGTTGGCAGATGCCCGACGAGACGGCGATCGCATTTTAGCAGTCATTGAGGGTTCGGCAATTAATCAAGATGGCAAAAGTAACGGTTTAACTGCACCTAACGGACTGGCACAACAGACAGTAATTCGTCAAGCGTTGGCGAATGCTAAGATTACTCCCGTAGCTATTGGTTATGTTGAATCTCATGGTACGGGGACATCTTTGGGCGATCCGATTGAGGTAAATTCTCTTAAGGCGGTATTGGGAGAGGAGGAGCGAACTTGTTATCTCGGTTCGCTTAAAACTAATATCGGACACCTGGAAGCAGCAGCAGGAATTGCCGGATTAATTAAAACCGTTCTGTGTCTACGACATCAAGCTATTCCCCCAAATCTCCACTTTAAACAGTTAAATCCCCTAATCGATCTCTCAGATACAGGAATTACTATTCCCCAGTCACTACAGCCTTGGCAGAGTGAAAAACCAAGATATGCAGGGATAAGTTCGTTTGGTTTTGGTGGTACTAATGCTCATGTAGTCTTAGGTGAGTTGTCAAATCCTCTTGACGAGGGTGGGGATTTAGGGAATTTGGGAAGTGGGAAGAAAGATGCATTACCCCAACGTTCGTTGCACTTGTTGACTCTTTCAGCGAAAAGCGAACAGGCGTTAAGTGATTTAGTTTTAAGCTATAAAGACTATTTGGAAAACGATCGAGATCTAGATTTAGCCGATATTTGCTATACCGCTAATACGGGACGGACTCATTTTAATCATCGTTTGGCGATCGCTGCTGAATCTAAGTCGCAACTACGATCGAGACTCGCTCAATTTATCGCTGGAGAAGCAAATAAAGGGATTATTGGCGATCGAATCGATCGCAGCAGTAATAATCAGATCGCCTTTTTGTTTACAGGACAGGGTTCGCAATATGTAAATATGGGCGATCGCCTCTACCAAACCCAACCAGTTTTTAAACAAGCTTTAGATCGATGTGCGGAAATTCTCGATTCTTATCTAGATAAACCTCTGCTCGAAGTTTTATATCCCAGTCGTGCTTCACAACTGGCTTCTCATTCCTCCCTCCTAGATGAAACTGTCTATACTCAACCAGCAATTTTCGCCCTAGAATATGCTTTAGCCCAGATGTGGTTGGATTGGGGAGTGCAACCGACAACAGTAATCGGACATAGTGTCGGAGAGTACGTAGCTGCTACTGTGGCTGGAGTCTTTAGTTTGGCGGATGGTTTAAAACTAGTGGCTACTAGGGGGAAATTGATGCAGAGTTTATCCCAAGCAGGGGAAATGTATGCCGTATTCGCTACTGAAGATGAAGTAAGAGGGGCGATCGAATCTGAGGAGCAACAAGTAGCGATCGCAGCTATTAATACACCTCAGAGTATTGTGATCTCTGGAGAAGCCACCGCCGTCCAAAAAGCGATCGCTGGGTTTCAAGCCAGAGGAACTAAAACCAAACAATTAAAGGTTTCCCACGCTTTTCATTCCCCGTTAATGAAGCCGATTTTGCCTGAGTTTAGTCGTGTGGCTCGGTCGATTGAGTATAATTTACCCCAGATCGAATTAGTTTCTAATGTTACGGGTCAAGTGACAGCAGAAGCAATAGCTACTCACGAATACTGGGTAAATCATATAGTTGCCCCAGTGCGCTTTGCCGAGGGAATGCAAACTCTAGGGCAAAATTGTAATATCTTTTTGGAGATTGGTTCAAAACCGATTTTATTAGGGATGGGACGTTCGGCTTTATCCAGCGATACCAGAAAAGCTAATACTGAGTGGTTGCCCAGTCTTCGTCCCAAAAAACAAGATTGGCAGCAAATTAACCACAGCGTCGCTTGTCTGTACGTTAAAGGAGTAGAAATCGATTGGCAAAGATTTAATCTCGGTGTTAGCAGCAAAAAAGTGGCTTTACCTAGCTATCCTTTTCAAAGACAAAGTTATTGGTTAACTAAAAAGGATCGAGCTAGTAGCAAACTGGATGTATTTTTACCATCTCAAAACCAACCAGAAAAGCCCGATTTCTATCAAATAGAATGGCAGATAGATCGAGATAACTCCGATAGGGCGATCGAACTCAGTCAACATCCCTGGTTGATTTTTGCTGACGATCGCGGTTTGACAGCTAAGTTAGAGGCTGAATTCAAACAACAGCAACAAGCCTATATCCCGATCCAAAAAAGTTATTTTAGTTCTCAGGATCTGACTGGGATATTGCAAGATAACCAAGAGTTGCAGGGTATTATTTATCTCACGGGATTAAATAACTCCCAAACAGAAACTATTGCAGAAATTAATCGCTATCAGCAACAGCACTGTACTAATCTGTTAAATCTGGTTCAATCTTTGTACGCCAACTCCGTCACTGCGCCGATTTGGTTGGCAACCAGAGGCGATCGAGAAATTACCAATAAGCTCGATGCGGGTGCTGTGGCTTCTAGTTGTCTCTGGGGATTTGCCAGCGCGATCGCCATGGAACATCCTGAATATTGGGGTGGCATTGTCGATTTTAATAGCCAACCCGAAGCAAATGAAGCTGAAAGTCTACTCAGGATAATTAGCAGTAAAACCAATGAAGATCGTCTGGCAATTCGTCAAGATAAAGTTTATGTCCCTCGCTTACAACGCTCAACAGTAGCTAGAGAGTCAGATCGAGCAATTGATAGTCAGGGTGCATATCTAATTACTGGTGGATTGGGTTCGTTGGGCTTGAAAATCGCTCGCTGGCTGGTAACTAAAGGGGCTAAAAATCTCTTGTTGCTAGGCAGAAGTAAGCCCTCAGCAGAAGCTCGACAACAAATCGAGGGATTAAAACAACAAGGCGTTAAGGTTAAAGTCATCCAAGCCGATATTACCGATTACCATTCTCTAAAACAAGCTTTTGTCTTCTCCCCTTCTACTCCCCTCAAGGGAGCGATCCACGCAGCGGGGGTATTAGATGATGGCTTGCTTCAAGGGCAAACTTGGACGAGATTTAATCAAGTTATTGCCCCGAAAGTAACTGGTGCTTGGAATTTACACCTGTGTACCAAAGATCTTCCTTTGGATTTCTTGGTTTTATTCTCTTCGGTGGCATCTTTAATTGGTTCGCCAGGACAAAGCAACTATAGCGTCGCTAATACAGGTTTAGATGCGATCGCTCGTTATCGTCGCAGTCTAGGTTTACCCGCCTTAAGCATTAACTGGGGTGCTTGGGGAGATAGCGGAATGGCAGTAGAACGAGGATTTAAGATTCCAGGCTTGAATTTAATTAATCCCCAGACTGGATTAGATGCTTTAGAGGAGTTATTGACTAGTAATTTAACTCAGGTGGGCGTTATCAGTGCAGATTGGCAACAGTTAAGCCAGAAGTTCCCCTATCTACAGCAGTCTAATTATTTTGCTCGATTAGTCCCTCAGTCAGAGGAGGACAATTCAGCAGTAAACAAGCAGATCTTAGCGGAATTATTAGCAACCAAAGCCGAAAACCGTCCAGCCTATCTAACCGACTACTTACAAAAGGCGATCGCGGAAATACTTCAGATCGAACCTGCTAAGCTTTCTGTCAACAAGAGTCTATTAGATCTGGGTATGGATTCTTTGATGGTGATGGAAGCGATCAACCAATTAAAAGCCGATTTACAGTTGATTCTCTATCCCAGAGAATTTTACGAACATCCGCAAATTACTACTTTGGCAGAATATTTAGCAGTCGAATTTACCAAAACCCATCAACAACCAAATATAGCTGCCGTCAACAAACCTCAAGCAAAACTAGACCTAATCAAAGATAAATTACCCCCTGCTGCCTTTATCCTCTCCAGTCCTCGTTCTGGTTCGACTTTACTACGGGTGATGCTGGCTGGACACCCCGATATATCTGCGCCTCCAGAATTACATCTGTTACCATTCGAGACGATGACAGAGCGAGAGCGAGAATTAGGAGTTTCTCAACTAGGAGAAGGGCTAAAAAGGGCTTTTATGAGCTTTAAAGGTATTAATGCCGAAGAAAGTCAACAATTAGTTGAGAGGTTAATTGCCGAAAATCTCTCAGTAGCCCAAGTCTATCAACTGCTACAGCAGCTAAGTGGCGATCGCCTTTTATTAGATAAATCTCCTAGTTATGCCAGTAACCGCGAAACCTTAAATAAAGCAGAAACTATTTTCAACAATGCCAAATATATCCATTTAGTTCGTCATCCCTACGCAGTAATTGAATCTTTTGCGCGGATGCGCATGGATAAACTAATCGGTGGTGATAGCGATCCTTACGAGATGGCCGAGTTAATTTGGCGCGATAGCAACCAGAATCTACTCGATTTTGCTCAAGAAATCGACCCAGAACGCTATCATCTGGTTTATTACGAAGATTTAGTCAGTAAACCCCGACAGGTAATCACAGAAATTTGCCAATTTTTAGACATTCCCTTTAATGAGGCGTTATTGACTCCCTATCAAGGCGATCGCATGACCGATGGTGTAAGTAGTACGGCTATGTCTCTAGGCGATCCTAATTTCCTCAATCATCAAAAAATTGAGGCTCAACTTGCTAATACTTGGCGAGAAATCAGACTCCCTAACCCGTTAGGCAGATACAGTCAGCAACTTGCCAAACAGCTAAACTACGAACTACCTCAAGAAGCCAATACCGATGTTGTAGATCTACTGATGGAGGAAACTTTAATTACCATCAGAGGACTAAAAATCTGTCTCTGTACCTGGGGGCCAGAAGAAGGACCATTAGTTCTTTGCTTACATGGCATTTTAGAACAGGGTGCAGCTTGGTCGGAAGTAGCAATTCGTTTAGCGCAAAAAGGTTATCGCGTAATTGCTCCCGACTTGCGGGGACACGGAAGGAGCGATCGCGTTGGTAAAGGTGGTTCGTATAACCTAATTGACTTTTTGGGAGATATTGATGCGATCGTCGAGAATTTAGCAGGAAGAGCCTTTGTCTTAGTGGGACACTCTTTAGGTTCGGTACTAGGAGCGATTTTTACCACCATTAGACCCCAAAGAATTAAAAACATCATCTTAGTCGAAACTATCCTACCTACCGCCCAGGAAGATGAAGATCCGACCACTGCTTTGACCAATCAACTAAACTATATGGCTTCTCCTCCAGAACATCCTGTATTCCCCGATGTCAAAACAGCAGCGGAACGTTTGCGCAAAGCCACTCCCGCCATTTCCCCTGCTTTAGCAATGCTCTTGGCTGAAAGAATTACCGAACCCTGTGAAGGGGGAGTCAGATGGCGTTGGGAACCCCTATTGCGGACAAGGGCTGGTATTAGCTTAAATGGCATCGGGCGATCGCGCTATCTCAATCTACTCAAAAAAATTAAAGTTCCCATCACCCTGGTTTACGGCGACCAAAGCAACTTTAACCGCGTCGAAGATTTAAACAAACAACAAGAAGCTATGCCCAATGCCACCAGAGTAGTAGTTTCTGGCGGACACAACCTACCTCTAGAAGCACCTTCAGCATTGGCAAAAATTATTAGTGGTGCAGTCGCAGCCATAACTAATAAATTAATTCCCTAGCGAAGTTGAGGAGATGGGGAGATCGGGAGATATATATTAAATGAAATCAAAACTGCTTATCGCCATCTACTTATTATTAATTAGTCTGGCGAGCCGTTTACCTTTCTTCTTCGTTGATGTCATCAATTGGGATGAAAGCACCTTTATCCTGATGGGACAGTCGGTTTTAGATGGACATCTTCCCTATACAGAACTTTGGGATATCAAACCACCCCTAGCCTTTGTCTCTTATGCCTTATTAATTGCCTTGTTGGGGAAGAGTATAATCTCAATTCGTCTCGGAGGGGTAATATCAGTTTTTCTGACATCATGGTTAGTTTATGCGATCGCGGAAAATATTTGGCGTAGACGTGCGGGAATCTTAGCAGCTACTTTATTTATAGTCTTGTCTGCACTAATTCCTGATGGACAAGCTATTATGACCGAACACATGGCATTGCTTCCCCTCATGGCTGGTTTGGCTGTCTTGGTTTTAAATCGATCGACTTTAAGGGTTCTCTTGGTTGCAGGTATCTTGTTGACCATTGCTACCCTAATTAGGCTCAATCTAGCTTATGTAGTGGTAAGCGTTGGCTTGTGGATACTCTTTAGCCATTTCAAACCCAAACTAAAAACTTTTTGGCGTGTCCTAGCCTACTGTTGCGGTAGTTTCGGGACAATTTTTTTAACCTATATTCCCTATTTAGTTACGGGTAACGGCGAAATTTGGCTATCTTCAGTAATATTAGCTCCCCTGGGCTACTCTAGCTCTCAAGAAAATGTCTGGAAAACCTTTCAAGCGCAAATAAATTTTATCCTCGCCAGTATTTCACCACTGCAAGAAATAAATAATCTTTTGCCCGATCGCTCCATCGTACCAGAATTTCTCTTACCAGCAAGAGAATTACCAGTAGAATTAGTTGGAATTAGCTTACTAGTTTGGTTAGCAGGCTTAGGTGGAGCATTTATTATTAGTGACTGCTCCCAACGCTAAATTTTAGTGACTTGCGTCACTAAAACTATAGCGTGGGCTTCCATTGTCGCCAATGGATCTTACTGTCCCGTCAGAAGAATCTGATTGGCGCCACTACATGCGGCGAACTATGGGCCTTTGTCTAGGCAGTCAGGCCCCCGACAGCCCGACTTGACAGTCTATTTCTTTCCCCCAAAGTCCTTGGGTACTATGTTTTTCTATGCCTCGGTTACACAATTCTTGAGCTGATGCTATATCTCTATCAGTTTCGTACAGACACGACTGACAAGAATGCATTCTATCCTCTAGTTCTTTTCTGACTTCAATACGGCAATTAGGACAAGTCTGACTACTGCCACGATGATCTACTTCATCAACAAACACATTTCGTTTTTTGCCAACATATTTGAGTATTTGTCTGAACTGACCAAAAGCAGCATCTATCGTGTGCTTGCCCAAAAAACCTTTTGCCATGATACGAAAGTCGATATCTTCGAGGAAGATAGTATCTGCCATATTACATAATTTATGGGCAAGATTGAACTGGTAGTTTTTACGTGCCATAGCAATATGATTGTGCATCGCCTCTACTTTCTTTCTGGCTTTTTCGTAGTTTGCCCCACGTTTTGGTTTTTTAGACAATCTATGTTGTAGCACTTTCAGCCGACTGTATAGCGTCTTGAAAAACTTACGTCCAGGCTCGACAAAACCATCAGAAGTAGTGCAATAAGATAACAAACCTACATCAACTCCGATACAGTGTCCGTGGAACACTGGCTCAGGGAGCTCGATATCCGAACGGGTTGCAATCACAACATACCAACATGACGCTTTTTTCAGTACCCTGACCTGCTTGACTACAAATCCTTCTGGTATTGGTCGATGTAGATTAATCTGCACCATCCCCAGTTTGGGTAATTTGATTTGCCAAATCCCCCCTTTTATTCCCCCCTTATCAAGGGGGGAATAAAAGGGGGGATCGTTTGAACTGAGGGAAAAGTATCGACTTTAGTTGCCCGTGTTTTTTCCACCTGGGAAAGCCATAACCTCTATCTCGGAAAAAATCTATTGCATCATGTAATCTTCGGATAGAGGTCTGAAGAACTTGCGAGGGGACTGCTTTGAGCCGAGGAAACTTTTTCTTAGCTGCTGGTAGGTTGTTTTGCTGTTGCCCGTATCCAGGAAACGGATAATCAGGAGGCATGATATATTCTGATTCCAGACTACACCTATCAACTGAACACTTACGAGAACCAATGTAGTCTTTGATTTCTCTAAGTGCATAGTTATAACTGACACGGCAAGTTTCTAACCACTCTAGTAGTTGCTCTTGCTGCGCAGCATCAGGATAAATTCTCTAGGTGTAGTTGAGTATCATACAGATGATTCTACTACACTTTTTAGTCATGGTAAATTACTAATTGTAACGCCATCGAGGCATTACAATTAGTTTGGGGGATAGCTGTATCCCAACGCTCATCACGACATTCTTGGTGATAGAGCGTGGGACGCGCGCTATCCCCCAAACCCCCTAGACGTTAAACAATGGAAAAGCTTACCGCCGACTAAAAAACAACAACTAATATTACTAGCAACCTTCTTCTTGGGTACAGAAATTTCTATTATCAGAAGCGGAGCGAGTTACGATCATTATTTTATTCAGGTTATTCCTTTTTTTGCTTTGACCGCTGCTTACTTCTGGGACGAGCAACTCCGCAAAAAAAGCCGTTTTCTGACGACTATGGCGATCGCTTTTCTGCTTTCTCTCTCCCTCAAATTAATTTTGGCTCAATATCAAGTTATTGGCGATCGCTTGCTAGCAAGACAACCTTTAAACTATGGTACGGGGTACGAAATTGCTAATTATCTAAGGGAAAACAATCCCACTCAAGAACCCCTTTACATGATGAGCGATCACATTGTTTACTGGTTTCTCGATCTCAAACCGATTAGTAAATCGACTACTCACCCTTCTAATATTGCCAAAGAATACCTCCTCAAACACATTCCCAATTCTCATCCTCTTACTACCGCAGAACTAGCTAGAGTCTTGGCTATCCAACCCAAGTTTATTATCAAACCCAAGCAACTGGGCTACATCAAAGAAGATAGTCCTAGTGGATTATTATTAGCAAATGTTTTAACCACTAAATACCAATTAGTCGGGGAAATCCAAGGTAGAGAAATTCATCGCATTATCTTGTTTCCTTGAATTTATTAGCTGATGTTACGCAAAAGCTATCATATTAAGATGGATATGAAGCTTTTGGAACTATATAGCGATTATATTATTAGCTCGTTCGGACAAGTAACGGCGACGGGATTGTCACGGGCGTTAGAAGGAATTGTCAGCCACGATAAAATAACTCGTTTTCTATCGAAAGAAGATTGGAGCTCCAAAGAACTATGGAAACTGGTCAAATCAGGAGTCAGAGAGCATGAAAAAGAAGACGGCGTATTGATAGTAGATGACACGATTGAAAAAAAACCACACACAACTGAAAGTGAATTAATTTGTTGGCATCACGACCACTTAGAGAATCGTCCGGTCAAAGGAATCAATCTAATCAACTATGTCTACAACGTAGATGAAATAAGTATTCCAGTGGGGTTTGATGTAGTCAAAAAGCCGATTAAACTTTGTTCCCTCAAAACCAAAAGAGAAAAACGTCAGGCAACTGTAACCAAAAATGAATTGGTGAGAAATCAATTAAAAATATGTCAGAGAAATCAACTTCAATATAAGTATGTGCTGAGTGATAGCTGGTTTTCTTCCAAGGAGAATATGGACTTTATTCATGAGGATTTAAACAAGCATTTCATCATGGCACTTAAAAGTAACCGCACAATAGCACTGAGCCAAGAAGACAAAAAACCGGGGAATTTTATCCGAGTTGATTCAATCTCTTGGTTAGAACAAAGGTCAGTTAGAGGGTGGCTTAAAGGACTAGATTTTCCTGTGTTAATCCATCGTCAAGTCTTTAAAAACAAAGATGGAAGTACTGGCATTCTGTATTTAGCCTGTAGTGAATTAGACTGTGAACCCTCTGAGATAGAAGCAATCTACAAAAAACGGTGGAACGTGGAAGTCTTTCATAAAACACTCAAATCTAATACTGGTTTGGCGAAGTCTCCGACCAAATGTATTCGGACTCAGACTAACCATATTTTTATGTCGATTTATGCTGCATTTCAATTGGAATGCCTAAAACTCAAACATCATATGAATCATTTTGCTTTGCGTGGTCGTATTTACGTCAAAGCATTACAACAAGCTATGTCTGAATTGCACTTACTCAAGACTGCGTAACGTCAGTTATTAGAAATGATTTGGTGATGCAGAATCTAATGACACACTAGAAATCAGAGGACAAATCTCTTGAGAGTTTGATTCGAGACTAGAATTATCAATCCAACTGGTACGATAGTCTTCTAACTCCTGTTTAAACAAACTCATTTTCTTAATCTGAATTTCTAACTGTTCGATCTTATTATCTAACAAGGATTTTACCAAGTTACAGGGTTTTTCTCCGCGATCGCGCACATCGAGAATTTTCTTAATTTCTTCGAGGGAAAATCCAATAGCCTGGGCTTTTTTGATAAATTCAACTTGCTTGCTGGCATTCTGACTATAGTAACGATAGCCGTTATCTCCTCTTTTTGCTGGTTGCAAGAGTCCTAAATCGCTATAGTAACGTAAAGTCCCCACAGCAATACCTGTTTGTTTTGCCAGTTCGCCAATTCTAAGATGAGTTGTTTGACTCATAATTGCTTAGTTGTATTTTCTTTATCTTAGACTCTCTAGTTAACTGTAGAGTCAAAAAATAAAAGCAAGCACAAAATTTGGCAAAAACTACATCATACTAATACTATTTCTCCTTAGAGTTGCACTTGATATTTTGAGTTTAGATCTCACGCAAAGACAAGAACATGGCTTTTGAGGAAACCTCAACAGCGCGGTTGGATATGCGCCCACAGGTGGCGCATCCCCCGCGCTCAAAAGTTTAAATTGTCCGCGCTAAGAGGGTTTATGGGTTTGATTCTAATCCGCGTTTAGCTAAAGAAAGTGATGAATAGAAATCGGCTGTTTAGTAAAACTCGTCGTCAGCTAGCAGTAAGGAAAAACTAAAGATTGGCGATCTTTGTTAACTTTTGTCTTTCCTAAGCTTTTTCTTAAGTTAAGATCGAAAAGCTGTTGATTATGTATTCCATCCATTTTGACTATTTCAGTCGCACGGACAGACGCAATTACAACTCTAGCAGTATTGTCAACATTGTAATCAGAATAATCCCACCCAAAAACATCAAACGATAATTCAGAAGTTGCACGAATCGCTTTATCGCTTGGAACATACATCCTAATGATTTCTGGTTTATCCCATACTTCTAGCTTAATAGAGCTAGAGATAGTTTTAAGAAGATTATTAGCATTGCTATCTTTAGAAGCATTCGTAACAAAAATTCCCCGAATAAAATAATCAGATGAATATAATTTTTCTTGATTATCTATAAGCAAATTTTTAAGCTGTGTATTTCCATTATTTTTGATAATTGATTCAATACCATCTTGAGTTTTTAGTTGAGCAAGGCTTCCTATAAATTCTTTAAGCTGCGTATCACCTAAAGTCTTAGTATCTTTCTGGACAATTTTAGATTGAAATATATCTATACATTCTTCATTATCATTTATGTATATCCCATCAATACCATTATCTCCTTGACCATCACAGATAATGTTATCGACTTCCATTTGTTCTAATCGATAAATATTGACTAAAAACCAATGTAAAAAAGCTGTTGATTCTGTACGTCCAGTTTTCTTATATGGTTTGATAATCTCTAATAGATTTGAGTAGTCTAGGTTAAGCATCTAAATATTAAAATGAATGCAATCGAATCAACGCCAAGACTAAAATAACTCATTAATTTAGCAATGTCTTTAATAGGTATTAATCCTTACACTCAACCGAGATCGCTATTCATCCCTGTCGGGGTTATAAACTCCATCAATAACAATATCTACCTCTTGAATTCCCTGTTTGGTTTGTGCTTTTTGAGATTTAGTTTTACTAAACATAAACCACCAAAGTTCTGCACCAATTAAACCTAAACCACCCAAAGCAACAGCAAGTTTTAAACTTAAAGGCTGTTCTATTTTCTGAAACTGGCTAGTTGATTCCCTCGCTGAAGTTGGCATTTCTACTTCTAGATCTTGTGCTAGTGTGCTGTTGGTTGTTAGAGCCAAAAAACAACTCAATCCCGCAACAGTACCATAAATCTTATTTCTATTAAGCATACGACTTGTACTTATTTACAAAATCAAAAATTTAAATCAAAAAGCTAAAAGCTTCTTTGAAAATTACGCAAACGCAGAGCATTAGTGACCACCGAAACCGAACTAAAAGCCATCGCCCCCCCTGCAATCATTGGATTGAGTAACCAGCCAAAGAAAGGAAATAAAATGCCTGCTGCAATCGGAATACCCAGGACATTGTAAATAAAAGCAAAGAAAAGATTTTGACGGATATTGTGAATCGTCGCTTTACTTAATTGAATTGCCGTTACAATTCCCTGTAATTCCCCCGAAATTAGAGTAATATCGCTAGCTGCGATCGCTACATCCGTTCCCGTACCGATCGCCATACCTACATCTGCTTGGGCTAGTGCGGGAGCATCGTTAATGCCATCCCCTACCATTGCCACTATTTTACCTTCTTGCTGTAGTTGTTTTACCTTAGCTGCTTTTCGATCGGGACGGACTTGGGCTTCTACTCTGACTATACCCACCTGACGGGCGATCGCTTCAGCGGTTTTTTGGTTGTCACCTGTGAGCATGACTATTTCTAAATCGAGCTTGCGTAATGCCTTAACTGCTGCGGTGGAATTCGGTTTAATTGCATCAGCAATACCCATAATGCCTTCTAGTTCGCCATCAATAGCAATTAGTATTACAGTTTTGGCTTCTGCTTCCCAGGTATCTTTCTGTTGCTTTAAGGCATCGGTTTCAATGCCCAACTCCGACATCCAGCGTTGAGTACCAATCTGTACCAAGCGATCTGAAACAACAGCTTGTACTCCGCTACCTGCAACTGCTTCAAAGTCTGACGCTTCTGCTGGTTCGATATCTTGTGACTGAGCATATCTAACTACTGCGCCCGCTAAAGGATGTTCTGAATTACCTTCGACTACTGCGACTAAACGCAATAACTTTAACTCTGCATCACCGCTAAAACCTTGAACAGTCGCGTAATTAGTAACGGTGGGTTTACCTTGGGTAATCGTCCCAGTTTTATCTAAGATAATAGTTTGAATTTTATGAGCTAGTTCTAAACTTTCTGCATCCTTAATCAGAATGCCATTTTCTGCACCCTTACCCGTACCGACCATAACAGAGGTAGGTGTAGCCAAACCTAAAGCACAAGGACAAGCAATGATTAACACCCCGACAGTAGTAATTAAAGCCAGGGAAACATTACCCATAAAGATAAACCACAGGACAAAAGTAGCAATGGCGACTGCAATTACTACAGGCACAAACCAGCCTGTTACCTTGTCTGCCAATCTCTGAATTGGTGCTTTTGAACCTTGAGCATCCCGTACCAGTTTAACGATCTGCGCCAATACGGTATCTTTACCAACTCTGGTAGCTTTAAACTGAAAACTACCTGTCATATTAATAGTCGCGCCAATCACCTCATCCCCTGGTTGTTTTTTAACGGGAATACTTTCCCCCGTGACCATTGCTTCATCGATAGTCGAACTTCCGCTGATAATTTCGCCATCAACGGGGATCTTTTCCCCTGGACGTACCAAGATGATGTCATCAATTTGTACTTCGTTAATCGGAACGTCTATTTCTTTAACGTTACGAATTACTCTAGCATTCTTCGCCTGTAAACCGATCAGTTGTCGAATGGCTGCTGAGGTTTGTCCTTTTGCCCGATTTTCCAACCACTGTCCCAGTAAGATTAAAGTGATAACTACGGCTGCGGTTTCGTAGTAGACTTCTGGCATCAAACCCTGATTCAAAAAGAAGTTGGGAAAGACGGTAGCGAATAAAGAATAAAAGAATGCTGCACTCGTACCCAAAGCAATTAAAGTATCCATCGTGGCAGCATGACGCTTAAAAGCTTTCCACGCACCGAGATAAAACCTGTAACCACACCAAAACTGTACTAGTGTAGTCAAAACCAATTGTAGCCAGGGATTATGCAACCATGCAGGGATAAAAGCAAGTTCTAAACCCGTCATCATTGGCAGCGAACCAAAGATCAGAATCAAACTGATTACACTACCGATAATTATCTTCAGCTTTAAATCACGGGATTCTGCTAATCTTGCTGCTTGTTCTTCATCATCTTCTCCCGTAACCATTTCCTGTTCTTGAAGAGAATAAGATGAGTATCCCGCCTCTTCTACTGCTTCTTGAATATCTGCGATCGTGATTTGATGAGGATTGTATTCAATGGCAGCCTGTTCTGCACCAAAGTTAACATTACATTGTGCTACTCCAGGTACATTGCTAATTGCTTCCTCTATATTACTGGCGCAGGCAGCACAACTCATCCCCCTGAGTTTGAGATTTATTGTTTCTGTATTGGTGGTTGTATTCATGGTTGATAGTCAGAGTAGGGCAATTTACGTTCGCGTAGCGGTCTGTCAACTTTGATTTGAGGGATAAATATTGATAAGTATCTCTCCCTGTCTGCCCCAACCCATCAATTAGTTGTTGACAGAGTAGTAGTAGACTGACACAACTAAAATAGTGCAATAAACTATCGTCAATAGGACTATCTACTGCATATCAAAAACCCAATCATTTGTTGGTAAGCAAGCAAATTATCTGTGTTCTCGGTGCGCGTTCCCTTGCGCCTGACGGCGATATCCGAAGGTGTATCCTTTAGGACGCGGGGTCGCACCGCTGTGTCTATCTGTGGACTCTTCTAACGCAACATTTAAGGCGTGTCAGTCCAGTAGTTGACTGTTTCGGCTAATTTGAGGAATTAGATCTGTCTCTCGCAAAGGCGTTTATCCTCAAAGCGACGAGGACAAGTCCCCATCGCATACGGGGGCAAAGACGCAAAGAGAGTTATTTGTTTGGCGTTGTTAAGTTGAATTTATTGCACTATTTTAGGCTTGCCACGCCCGTAGGTTGGGTTGAGGTACGAAACTACTAGTACTGCTTGAATAATGGTTTTGGCGCAAGCACCATATGCGAAGCCCGCGCATGACTCCTAAAGGATACCGCTTCGCATATCGCTGCGCATCGCGGTATCCGTGATAGACAAGCCAGATTCGGTACTTTTAATTCTATGGTCATAACTTTAATTACTAGTTCGTCAAGCGATGAACTTAGCTTAAACTCTCTAGTTAGCTATAGAGTCAAGTCGAATTTAGCTAGAAAAGCGATCGCCTTGTCAAAATCAAGACTTCGCTTCTCTTGTTTCCTCGTTCCCAAAAGTTACCAAGGTAATTTACTTCCATCCCAAGAGAAGAATTCGCCACTATCTTGTGGTTCTAAACCTGAGATTACTTTGGATAAAAGATTTACGGTATGCTCGACGGGAAATAGTTTGCCTGGGGGGACATTTTTTTGAAATGGTCGAGAAAGTCTGGTGTCGGTAGTACCTGGGTGCAATGCCACGACAATGGTTTTGGGACATCTACGACTATATTCGATCGCCGTAGTCTTGAGAAACATATTTAACGCTGCTTTGGAAGCGCGATAGCCATACCAACCCCCCAGACGATTATCGCCGATACTGCCTACTTTGGCGGAAATACTGGCAAAAATACTGCACTCTTTTTTGTTAAATAAGGGCATGAGGTGTTTGGCTAGCAGTACTGCACCGATACTATTTACCTGAAAGGAATAAATCAAATTCTCCGCTTTGATTTGTCTCAAACTTTTTTCTGGAGTGAGATCTCCTTCATGTAACACCCCGACACAATAGATAGCTAGATGGAGTTGTGGTACTGACTCTTGAATTTGTTTAACGCCCTCAGCTATCTGAGATTCTTGCGTAATATCTACCTGTAGGCATTTGAGGCGATCTTTATATTGCTCTTGCAAAGCCAGTAACTTACCAGCAGTTTCAGGATTGCGATAGGTAGCAAAAACCCGTTCGATATTATTTTGTGATAGTAAAGCCTCAACAAATCCCAAACCTATTCCCTGACTTGCTCCTACGATTAAAGCATTAGCGCGATCGATTCCTGTTAGCACCTGTATTAATTAATTCTTAAACTCACAGGACAATATAGCAATTATCGGCAGCATCGAGCAAAAAAACGCACTCAACTCCAAGCTAAGTGCGATTTTAAATTAAATTCTAGCAGTTACTATTCCCAACGATAACCACCAACTACTGCGGGCCATACTGGCCAGATAAAATCATCAAAAAAGAGGAAGAAGGGATAGAAAAATGCGTGTGCGCCAACATACCAGCCTGAATCCCACTGATAATCCGCACCTACTCCAGCAATAGGCAGAATGAGTAGAACTGTGCCTAAAGTATAGGAGAAATTGAATCTGCCATCTCTAGTAGGTTGGAAATACTTACGATAACCTACCCCAAGACCAAGATTAAATCCTAGGACACTAGATATCGCACCATTATTATCTCTGACCCAACCGAAATTAATCAGATCTAAACCAGCACTATATTCGTATTTAGAGCGGTTTCTGGTTCTTCTTTGCGCCAGCAGATCGAAGTCTTCGAGTGCTACCGCATCTTCTTCTTGATTAATATTGATATTCGAGAAATCTAGCGTGTTTTTTACAGCTAAAGTGTTTTGTTCGCCTGCTATTTTGGGAACATTAGTATATAAATTTGAATAATCTTCTACCAATAAGTCGTTCGTGGGAAGAGAATCAGCTTCTGTAGAAGTACCAAAAGCATTTTGTGCCATGACAGGTGCAGTCATGGTAGAAATCAAACCGAGAGAAACTATGCCAGCACTTAGCTGTTTCAACATAAACTTAAGCCAGGTTACTAAAGTAATTTGCCGTATTAGTATAGCCTCGGCTTTTGTTATCTGTTAAATCTTACTTAACCTAAGTTAACATTAATATCATACAAGTTAATAACCTATTTTTCACTGAGATAGGTAAGTTTATTCTCAAATACTAGCTTTAAATTCTACATCTGATAATTCATAAATTTAAGAAATTATTTAATTTTTTACTTCAGTTGCTAATTACAGCTTTTCGATCTCTTAGGTTTTAAAAATACCTATAAATAAGCCGATCGAAGCATAGATCGTTCTTAATTTGCCAATACTTAATTAAATATTTATTTTGTCTTTACTCAAAAAAATAGCTATACTGAGCCAGAAAAAAATGTCTCTTATAGATGGTGTGAGGATGAACCTAAAAACGACAACAGTCTTAGCGATTATAATGTCTCTGACTTTGCCCTGGGAAGTAAAAGCCCAAACCGCAGACACACAGAAATACAAAGCTTATCGAGTTTCTTGTCGGGCGGAGTCGGCTTGTCAGACTTTTGATGTCACATATCAAACAGCAGAAAACGAAATAGCCCAAACTCGCAGAACCAGAAGCAGGAGAAGAAATAGATATGCTGGTTTTAGTGTTGGTTTATTATTTGAAGATTTTCTCGATCTGGGTTTTCAAGTAGGTGGTTTTGGTGGAATTAAATTCAACGAATATATTAGTGCTGATGCTGAAATAACTTTTGGATTTGCTGGTTATGAAGCTTTTGATGAAACTCTGACGATTGTTGGTTTTTTTATCAACCCAAGATTTCAATATAAGTTCGACAACAGCGATCTTGCTATATTTGTTAGTCCAGGTTTGGGAATAGGTATACTATCTGCTTTTGATGATACTGATACTGAATTTGGTTTTCAGTTAAAAACAGGAGCTAGTTTGGCTCTGGACAATAATCTCAATGCTTATGCTCAAGTGCGATTTCAAGACATAGATTATTACGATCCTATCTTGCTCGAAGGCGGTTTAATTTTTGACTGATAACATGATTTGATTTGGTATTGAATACACTGTCAATAGCTAGGGCGATCGCACTCTGGCTTTTTTTGCTAAATGTGCTACTGTTCTAGTAATATTTGTTAATTTTTGTAAAATACCTGGAGCAAAATCTCGAATCCACGAAAATACGACCATAGACTAAAGATTAATGCAAAGATACTAAATTAGCATTGTTTTTTTCTAGAGAGCGTTATTATCAAGCATGATCCCGTTGCAGCTAACCTTAAAAAACTTTTTGAGTTATCGAGATGCAAGTTTGAACTTTCGCGGGTTACACACCGCCTGTATTTGTGGCGCAAATGGTGCGGGGAAATCTTCTCTTTTAGAGGCAATTACCTGGGTGGTATGGGGGAAAAGTCGTGCTGCTACAGAAGATGATGTCATTCATGGCGGGGCAAAAAATGTCCGCGTTGATTTTGATTTTAGTTGTAACCAGCAGACTTACCGTATTATTAGATCTCGTACTAGAGGTAGAAGTAGTTCTTTAGAATTTCAGGTAGAAACCAGTGCTGGTAATTTTCGCTCGCTCACTGCTAAGGGTTTAAGGGCGACTCAAGAGGAAATTATCGCCTGTTTGAAGTTAGACTACGATACCTTTACTAACTCGGCATATTTGCGACAGGGAAGGGCAGATGAATTTATGTTACGTCGTCCTAGCGAACGCAAGCAGATTTTAGCGGATTTATTAAAGTTAGACCGTTATGAGGAATTGGCGAATAAAGCCAAAGATACCGCAAAGGAATATAAAGGCAAGATCGAGCAATTAAAACAAAGTCTAGAGCCTTTAGCGGTAGAATTAGCTCAAAGAGCAGAGATTTTCGCTCAATTATCCCAGGTAAAGCAAGAATTGAGCCAGTTGCAATTAATCCAAGACCAAGAGCGTCAGAAATTAGAACAGCTAAGGGCAATTGACTATCAACGTCAGACTTGGGAAAAACAGTTAATTATTCAACAAAACCAATATCAAAATTTAAGTCAAGATTGCGATCGCGCTACTAAGGATATTAACTCGCTTCAGGGACAACTAGCACAATTAAGTAATTTGATTAGACAGGAGACTGAAATTGTCGGGGGATACGAGCGATTAATTGCTTGGCAAACTCAAGAAAAAGAACTATCAGCTAAGTTTGCTATTCATCAAGAAGCACAACAGCAAAAGCAACAGTTAGAGAAGCAGTTATCTCAACAAAAAAATGAGTTGAATTTACAAATTAATCAGATTCAAACTCGTTTAGAAGGTATCGAACAACAAGAACAAGAAAATACTAAAATTCTGGCGAAAACCAAAGATGTTGACTCCGCATTAATCAAACTAGAAGCCAGTCGAAAGCAACTAGCGGAATTAGATCGGCTTCAGCAATATATTTCTCCCTTAATTAAACAAAAAAATGACTTAGAAACCCAAATTAATCGAGAAGAAGCGAAGATATCGGCAAAATTAGAACAACTACACAATTCTACTAGAAAGCTAGCCGAAGATATTGAAAAAGTTCCCGAAAAACGCGAGCAATTATTAACCGTAGATGCTCAAATCGAAGAATTAGATAAAAAGCGCGTCTATCAAAAAAGAGTAGAAGAAAAAGGTACAGAAAGAAAGGAATTTCGCTTTAAATTACAAGAGAATCAACGTATTTACGAACGGCAATGGCAAGAATTACAACAAAAGCTACAAATGCTCTTAATTCCCGATGCTAATTGTCCTCTATGCGATCGCGCTTTGGACGAACATCACCGCCATCAAGTAGTAGATAAAACCAAACGACAACAGCAAGAAATCCAAGAGCAAATTTGGGTAATTCGCGAACAATTATCCACCTGCGATCGCGAATTGCAATTACTACGTCAAGAATATCAAGAAATATCTCATCAGATTTCTCCTTATGACTCTTTGCAACAACAATACGGGCAATTAGAAGCACAATTAGTAGCTACAGAAGAACTTTACGAACAGTTGCAGATTACGCAACAGGAAAAAGATAATTTAGAATTAGCCTTGCAAAATGGTAGTTATGCCGAAGAGTTGCAGTCAGACATTAAACGCGTGGAAGGTGAGTTACAAACTCTCAATTATGACGAACAAACCCACGCTTTAGTCAGGGGAGAAGTTAACAATTTGCGCTGGGCAGAAATCAAACAAGCGAAAATAGAAGAGGCAAAAAAACGTCAGGCAAAATTAGACCAACAAAAACCCCAATTATTAACAGAAATTAACGAGCTACAAACCAGTTTAGAAAAGCTACATATCAATTCCGAAATTCAGCAAAAAATTAATAATATCAACCGAAAAATTCAAGAATTAGACTACGATAGCAACGTTCATCAAAACTTATTAACCTCTCTCAGACAGTCGCAAACTTGGCAATTTAAATACCAAGAATTACAAAAAGCCCAGCAAGATTATCCCCTAGTTCAAAGTAAATTAATTGAGTTAGAACAACTATTGCAAGCTCGTCTAAAAGACAAACAAACTAGTCAAGAACAACTGCAAACCCATCTCAAGCAAAAAGCAAATATTGCCGACAATCGCCAGGAAATACAAACCCTAGACCAACAGATTCATCAACGCCGTCAACAACTAGATGAATTAATTTCTCGTAGTGGTAGATTACAACAGTCTCTAACGCAAATAGATAATCTCAAAATTCAACACCAAGATACCGAAAAACAATTAAAAGAATACGAGAAACAATACCGTATATATCAAGAATTGACTCAAGCCTTTGGTAAAAATGGTATTCAGGCTCTGACTATTGAAAACATTTTGCCTCAGTTAGAAGCCGAAACAAACCAAATCTTAGCTAGACTGACAGGCAATCAATTTCACGTCCAATTCTTAACTCAAAAAGCCTCCAAAGGAACGTCCAAGAAAAAAACCAAACTACTAGATACTCTAGATATTGTTATCGCCGATGCTAGCGGTACTAGGGCATACGAAACCTACTCTGGAGGTGAAGCATTTCGGATCAACTTCTCAGTCAGGTTAGCATTAGCCAAACTACTCGCCCAACGTTCGGGAACATCCCTACAAATGCTGATCGTCGATGAAGGCTTTGGCACACAAGATGTCGAAGGCTGTAATCGCTTGGTGGGGGCAATAAATGCGATCGCCTCTGATTTTGCCTGCATTCTCACCGTAACCCATATGCCTCAGTTTAAAGAGGCTTTTCAAACCAGAATTGAAGTCTATAAAGGCGAACGGGGTTCTAGTTTGCAGGTATCGAATTAAGTATCTCCACCTAAATAAAGTTTGTAGTCGAACCTTTAGGGTCGTTTGTTTAACAATGTAGCCTTGGTAATGGCTCTTTGCCATTACTACAAACACGATCTATTTTAGATTTTAATAAGTTGGGGCTACTTAGACGCTGTTAGTTGAAAACTAGGTCGAGGATTTAAAGGGTAAGGGAGATAAGGGAGATGGGGAAGATAGAAAAGAAGCAATAAATAAAAACTGATGACTGCCGAGGCGATGATAGCAGACTTCTAGTTTTTAATTTTCAGCCAATCCACTGATAAAAAATTTAAAATAGGCATGAATCGTTAACCGCGATCGTATTAATTTACTAAAAGCCGATAGCTAAAAAGAATCATACTCAGAGTTTGCTTTTTTTAATTAGCTTTAATTGTTTATGTCTTTAAAATTTAAATTTAGTCAAAAAATCTCTAAAAAATCTCGTAAGTTCGCCAAAGTCCTGATTGGACTGATGGTATCGATTACTATTGTCGTTACTTTTACTCCAGTAACTAGTCGAAATCTAGAAAACTATGGCGAAGCCTTACAAAAATCAATTCTATTTTACGAGGCCCAGCAAGCAGGAGACTTACCAGAGTGGAATCGTGTCCCCTGGCGAGATGATGCCACCCTAGAAGATGGTGCAGATGTCGGAGTAGACCTTAGTGGAGGCTGGTTAGACGCGGGAGATAATGTCAAATTCAATTTTCCTATGGCATATAGCGTTACTACCCTAGCTTGGGGGGGAATTGAATACTATGATGCCTATCAAGAATCGGATCAGCTAGATGAGTTGTCCCAAAACATCAAGTGGGTAACAGATTATTTACTCAATTCCTTTGCCAATGATAATCCTGGGGAATATGTTCTTTATGGACAGGTTGGTGATGGACAACAAGATCATAAATGGTGGGGTTCGGCAGAGGTCGTCCATTACGAAATGGAACGACCAGCATACAAAATTGATACCAGTTGTCCTGGGACAGACCTAGCAGCAGAAACTTCCGCAGCACTAGCTTCCAGTTCGATTTTATTTCGACGCAATGGCGATCGCGAATATGCCGATTTGTTAGTAGACCAAGCCGAGAAACTATTTGATTTTGCCGATCGCTATCGCGGTAGATATTCCGACTGTTTAAAAGAAGCAGTACCCTTTTACACTTCCGTCAGTGGCGAACAAGATGAGCTAGTTTGGGGGGCAATTTGGTTGCATAAAGCCAAACAAGCCCAGAATGATGACTATTCAGGGGAATATTTAGCGATCGCCGAAGCTGAATACGAACAGATGTCTAAACCCTTTAATTACACCTATCAGTTTGACGATAAATCCTATGGAGTCTACGTTCTGTTAGCTAAAGAAACTGGTAAAGAAGAATATCAACAACGTACAGAAGCCTGGTTGGACTATTGGACGATCGGACACAACGGCGAACAGATTCATTATACCCCAGGCGGTTTGGCATTTTTGGTTGAGTGGGGTTCATTACCTTTAACAGCCAATACTAGTTTTCTGGCTTTTGTCTACAGTGATTGGTTAAATGAAACCCAAGGAAATTCAGCCAAAGCAGAACGTTATTTTAATTTTGCTGTCAGTCAGATTAACTATATTTTGGGACAAAATCCCCCAGGACGCAGCTACATGATTGGTTATGGCGATAATTATCCTCAGAACCCCCATCATCGTACTGCCCATGGAAGTTGGCTAGATAGTGTCAAAAAACCCCAGCAAACTCGCAATCTTTTAATCGGTGCGCTAGTTGGGGGACCTGATGGAGACGAAAACTGGGAAGATGATCGCAACGACTGGGTACGTAATGAAGTTGGAGTTAGTTATAACGCAGGTTTAACCGGGGCTTTAGCCAAAATGTATGACGAGTTTGGCGGAGAACCCTTGAGCGAAATATCTTTTCCCGAATCGGATCGACCTGGAATCTATGTCGAGTCTAAAATTACTAGAGGAGAAAGACAAAATACCAATATCGATCTGACCATCTTTAATAAATCTGCTGCCCCCGCCCAAGGATTAGAAAACCCAACCGTACGAGTGTTTTATAATATCGCTCCCCAACCAGTAGAGAATATCTCTGTATCCACAGTCTCTAATGATTGTCCTAACTCTTCGGCCCGACTCGTTAAAGTGCAAGAAAATACTATTTATACCGAGGTTAGCTGCAACGGTACGGTCATCTATCCAGGCGGAGATACGGACTACAAAAAGCAAATTACTCTCAAACTAGACACGAGCAAACCGGGAAGCGGTTTATTGAGTAGTTTTAGTGGAATATTTGCTAAACCTCTTGAGATCGCTAAAATTTGCCTTTATGATGACGACCGACTGGTTTGGGAATCAGATTCTTAAATGCGCCAGGAGAGTGAGCAAAAATAACGAAGAAAAAAAAGAAAAAATCTCCTTATTCCTTACTAGTGGGCTTGTACCTTGCGATAACTTTGGTCATTTTCAACTGGGGAAATGAATTGCGTAAACACGAACTGGTTTAGCTTCCAAAATTATATCTTTTTCATAGGTCAAGCCGACTTTTGCTGCTACTTTTTGAGAAGCGATATTATCTGGATCGATTAGAGAAATCAGACGCTTGCAACCTACAACCTCAAATCCATAATCTCGAATCGCACAAGCTGCTTCTGTGGCTAATCCCTGTTTCCAATAATATTTAGAGAGCATATAAGCAATTTCTACATCTTTCACTTCTGCCCAATTTTGGAAAATCAGTCCACAGCGACCAATTAGTCTATTATCGGCTTTATGAATTACCGCCCATAAGCCATATCCATATTTTTCGTAGCACTTAAAGATCCAGTCTAAAGTTTTTAGGGTTTCTTGGTAATTTCTCCGACGCAGAAATCTCATCACCACAGGATCGGCTTGGAGAATAGCTAAATCCTCTGCATCTTCTAGGGTGAAATGTCGCAACAGCAATCTTTTGCTTTCAGTGACAATTTTAGAAGTCATTATCTTGTTAATTTCTATAATTTGATTTGATTGACGAACGACTAGTGGTCTGTCAACATTGATTTGAGGGATAAATATTAATAAGTATCTTCCCCTGCTACATGCGGCTAAAGCCTTTGTCCTGCTTCCTCTGCTTCCTCTGCTTCCTCTGCTTCCTCTGCTTCCTCTGCTTCCTCTGCTTCCTCTGCTACATGCGGCTAAAGCCTTTGTCCTGCTTCCCCTGCTACATGCGGCTAAAGCCTTTGTCCTGCTTCCCCTGCTACATGCGGCTAAAGCCTTTGTCCTGCTTCCCCTGCTACATGCGGCTAAAGCCTTTGTCCTGCTTCCCCTGCT
>JASJEI010000418.1 GCA_030064795.1 Pleurocapsa sp. MO_226.B13
CTAAATTTCCTTCTAAAAAGCCGATTCATCGAGCAATGTCTTCTGCTCCAAAACAACTGAATTTTTCGATTTTTAACTCTGCTTAATCCTTAAACAAGAAGTATTGCGTTCCGAAGAGGATGACAAGAGAGCTGCCAGCGAGCAGTCCACCAGAGGCACGAATTTCTGAGAGTAAGCTGGGGTCATTGCCAAGTAAGATCCCATCGTTGGCATAGAAGGCATGGGGAAAGAGCAGGATAGTGCCGCCAATTCCCAGCAGCAACAAGCCAGAAAGAAAAAGAAAGATGGCAGTTAGCGAGTTTTTCATGGAAAGTTCCTCCAGGTAGCTGTGGCTATTAATTCAAGGGCGAGATCGGAAAAATCCTTGGGCGATCGCCTTTGAAAATAGGATCGAAGGTAGACGTAGGTTTTCCATACCGAAAGTCTAAAATTTTTTAATAAGATAAACTGGCAGCTTTACCCAAGTACGTATTGTCGCCAAGCTGCTTGAGAATAAAATCAGCTACATCTGGACGAGAGATAGTTAGGCTTGAGGTGCGATCGCTACCAGGGAAGCCGTGGCGGTATTTTCCTGTAAGAGTTCCATCAATAAAAGCTCCTGGTCGAATAATTGTCCAGTCCAGATTACTATGACGGACATATTCTTCTTGTATTTGATGGTCGGCAAACACTTTGCGTAAGATGAAGCCAAACATAATGTATTTCCAGTAGAAGTTAAGGTTGCCCCAGCTTTCTCCAGTACCCATAGTTGACTGACAAATAAATCTTTTAATTCCAGCTTTCTCTAAAGCTTGAATGACATTTTTTGTACCTTGCGATCGCACGTTACCTGAAAGCTTCTTACCCGAACCTAAAATGCAGATCGCAGCTTCGTGACCGATTACTGCTTGTTCTACCGCAGCAGGATTCATCACATCTCCTGTAAAGATACTAAGATTTGGATGCTGCACGTTCAACTTATCGGGGTTACGGACAAATGCTGTAATAGTATGTCCCTGTTCCAAAGCTTGTTCTAGAACATGACTGCCAATACTACCTGTCGAACCAAAAATTACTAGTTTCATGATTTCTTGTCTCCTAAACTCGAACACCTTTAGCTTAGGGCGAGGAAAAAATCTCAACTATCAAATTCCGATCAAACTATCACAATCTTGCGATCGCTTTAAAAAATTTGTGGTATCAGTTAAATAATGTTGAAACTAAAAATACTGGACTTAAACTATGGCAAATCCAGTTAACCAATGGTCGGAAAAAAGCTTGTCTCAGTTTTCTGTACCAACTACTCCCCGTCAAAAAGACATAATACTCGAACACCTGCAATATCCTGCTGGAGAAGCCAGTTGTTATTTTGAGAAGGAACATACGGTTTTTATATCTCTTGCTCCTCGTCCGATTGAATACTTGCAGATTCAAGATGGCAAAACTCATATGGGTTTGTATCAAAGAGGAGAAATTTTGATTACCCCTGCCAATACTCCTCTATTTGTGCGTTGGGCGGGTAACGAAAATTGCTTGCAGATTCAACTCCCCACCGAGTTTCTTCAAAGTATTGCGGTCGAAACTTTAAATCAAAATTCAGACCGTTTAGAGTTATTACCAGGGTTTCAGATTCGTGATGCTCAGATCGAAGCGATCGCCATGATGTTATTTACCGAACATCAACAAGAGCGTTTTGATAATGGACTTTATCTTGATTCTTTAACAAATGTTTTGGCAGTAAACTTACTTCGTAACCACACCGCTAGTAAACCTAAATTGCCTATCTACGAGGGAGGTTTGCCTCCGCGCCAATTGAGTCAAGTGTTAGATTACATCAATGCTTACTTAGATCGAAATATTAAACTGGCAGACTTAGCTCAATTACTAGATATGAGTCCATTTCACTTTAGCCGTCTTTTTAAACAATCAATTGGGATCACACCCCATCAATATTTAAGCCAGCAACGAGTAGAACGAGCCAAGCAATTATTAAAAAAAACAGATCGATTGATTATTGATATTGCTTTGGATTGCGGTTTTAGCAGTCATAGCCATTTAAGCAAACAGTTTCGACAGGTTACTGGTATGACACCGAAAGCTTATAGATTAGGCTAAACGAATATTCTTCAGTAATTTTCAAGTCACCGCAACAGACATAAATACACACGAAAGTACAATGTCTGCTCTCAAAATTTGATGGTCGAAGCCTACCACCAATCTCTCAAATTTCTTATTATTTACTTTCTGAGAAAGCATTACTAGAAGTCTTATTCCCTCACTTCTATTGCAAAGATGACCTTCAATTCCAGCATAGGTTGCTGAAAATATTATTCACCCAAACGATAAATGGTGGAACGATCTACATTAAAGGTTTTAGCCAACTCCGTTGCCGATTTCCCTTCTTCCCTTAATTTGAGAATCAACTCCTTCTGTTCTGGAGATAGCTTCTTCGGACGACCAAATTTAACCCCTCTTTTCATCGCAGCTTTCCGTCCGACGCTGGTTCGCTCGCGAATCAAATCTCGCTCAAACTCAGCAATACCAGCAAAAACGGTCATAATCATCTTGCCAGCATGAGAAGTAGTATCTGCCCAAGGCTCGCCCAAGGAACGGAAGGAAGCCTTCTTCTCCCGCAGAGTTTCGACGATCTCAAGCAGATGACTGGTGGAGCGAGCCAAGCGGTCTAATTTACACACTACCAACGTGTCACCCTCTCGAATCTGACCCAGCAGCTTCTCAAGTTCTGGACGGGATTTCTTAGAGACTGTTTGTAAATAAAAGATTAAGCAAATTTTCCATTCCGAGCTAGACGTTTGGACATCAAATGAACCATTGCAATATAAATTAGGGATTCGCTAGTTTCAGGGAGCTTTTCATAATCGACTATTAAACGGCGTTTCTGAATCAACCAAGCAAAAGTTCTTTCTACAACCCATCTTCGAGCTAATAGCTGAAATCCTTTTCCCTCTCTTTTCATTACTTCTACATTAGCGGATGATCAACTGGCGACCGCTTTTCTAAATCTCTCTCCTTGATAGCCCTGGTCTACCCAAATCAGTTCTAGTCTGTCAAGATTTTCTTGTGACTCAAGCAATAATGCTAGTCCATTGATACGCTCTGAACCATTAGCTTCGGTCACAATCACTTCTAAGAGTAATCCTAATGTATCTACAAGAATATGACGCTTTCTACCTTTTACTTTCTTGCCACCGTCAAAGCCGTATACCTCCCCCTTTTTTGTGTCGTTTTTACTGACTGACTATCTATTGCACCTGCGCTTGGCTGCTTTTCTCTTCCTTGTTGCTGTCTCAATTCTTCTCTGAGTAGTCGATTGATCTGATACCAGACTTTCTTTTTGTTCCATTTGTCAAAGTAAGTTCTTACCGTTGACCAATGAGGCAAATCATGGGGCAATGCTCGCCATTGACAACCTTCTTCGAGTAGATAGAAGATGGCATTGACAACTTCCCTGAGATCTGTGTTTCTCTTACGTCCACGTAATTTGCTTTCTGGCAATAATGGTTCAATGATTGTCCATTCGCGATCGCTTATGTCCGAAGGATAAGCTTTTCTCACCGTCTCTACTTGCTTGCTTCAATTCATCTCTTTTCTTTTACAACTCAATCTTCCGCCAAATGCTTTTCTTTATTTTCTTTTTACAAACAGTCTCTTATGTCAATTAAATTTCTTTTTATTCAAAATTTAACTGATTTTGATGCTGACTGGAACTCAAACTACAGACTGTTGTTTCACAGCAGGAGTTAACACCAGAGTCAAACATAGATGCAGTAAAGCTTCTGAATTCAGCGATCGCCCTTTTGTGAGAAATAGCGGATTACTCTGACCATCACTAATCTTATAATCCCAATAATGACGTTGAGCAGCCATGCTAGTACGCTTTTGTTGATTAGTCTCATGGAGAATTTGAAAATGTCCTTGAATATAAGCCCGAAACTCCAAATCAGAAACCGTAGGCGGACAAAACCAGTGAGTAGCGATAGTAGCATAAACAGCCCGAAACAGATGAGTATAAAGATTGCCCTTTCCTTCACGAAGAGGAACTAAATCGCGAAAATGGCGATCGCACTTTACGGCTACAGTCTGTTCGTAGCGCTCGTTGATTTGGCGATTAGTCAGATCCTTAGTATCAAGCCATCCACGAAGAAGAGCGATCGCATCAATAACAGTGTTGGCGGGAACTAAAGTCGGAATTTCAAAGGTAAGAGGAAGAGCTTCATCACGACGTTTAACTGCACCAGTAAACACGACTGAGTAAGGGGATTTAAAAGTAAATTCAGCAGTTTTCAAAACCTCACTGACTCGACGACCAGTAACCACAGCTAAACCTGCTGCTACTTCTGACCAAAGACGACTTTGAAGTAATTGATGGGCTCGATGGGCGATCGCGTCGGGGTCAGCTAAAAATTGAGTAGTACGATTGGTAGATTTGGCTGAAGCTTTGGAGTTAATCTCAATCCATTCAGGGGCTGAAAAACCTACAACTGAAAGAGCAGGATGATCTGGGTCGATTACCTTAATAGCGTTGCGAACATCAGTAATTCGATTCTTTTGTTGAGCAGGTGAAATTAAACCTCGCGCGCTGACGGGGAGACAATCGCCAAAATCTATATAGGACAAGGGACTTAGCCGATTTAGTAATTCAGTAAAAATATCAGTG
Organism: Pleurocapsa sp. MO_226.B13; assembly: GCA_030064795.1. The sequence continues at coordinate 4,658 of JASJEI010000418.1, forward strand.
AAATTGACTTAATCTTCAACGCCAAAATTGGGGAAATTAGCAGAATCCTTAAAATATCTTGTTTATTTGCAGTTATAGGGCTGGAAATGATTAAGAATAACTGTCTCATCAAATAGGAGACAGTTTAAATTCCAAAAATGCTACCTGAATTTTATATTGAATACCTCAAAACTTATAGTCATTTCAATTTAGAGTGAGACAATCTCTTCTGGCTATGAAAAGTTTTCAGCTAAAAAAAGTTTCATTCTTATTTGAAACAACTATATTTACCATCATCAGAATTCTTAACCTTGCAAATCCTAGTTTGGCTACTACAAGTTCATCGTCAAGTTAGGATTGAAAGATTAGCATCTAGCTTTCCTTATCCTATTAAATGTGAAAGCCGAAGGAAAAAGATACAAAGGTTTTTGATGCTTCCCAGATTAAGCTTACCATTGCTCTGGTTTCCTTTGATCAAGAAGATAATTAAACCCCGTCTAGGTTGAGACCCGTAGTTTTTCTACTTTAGGTTTGAGGTGAGTTGTAACCCACAATCTATCAGCAATGTCATTGGGTTTCACATTAAGGCGATGCTCAAACTGCTTAACTTGTTCAATCAGCTCCGCTTCTCGCTCATAGCAGGTATGATAAGTGACATCCTCCCGCAACCATTGCGCCTTGATGCTCAACGGGCATAAAGTCAGGACTGTAGGCAGGTAAAGGTTCGAGAGCAATCTCCAGCGGGAGCGATCGCTGTTTTAACGGCTCCAGAACGATGATCAGGAGCGCCGTCCCAGATGAGGGTCATCTCCATCTCTGGAAATTCAGCTCGGAGCTGTTTGAGCACTTCAATAGAATTGAGTCCATTGGCTTTGTCATAAGGAAAGAACCTGACTTGTCCGAGATTATAGAGATCCACTCCATAAAAGGAAACTTTTTTGAGTCCAGGGGAACCAGAACGCTCCCCAAAAACGTTCTCCTTCAATCGACCAACCATAACCTTCATCAGTATCGAGATAAATATGAGCCTCATCAATGTAGACTAGTAAGCGTCCAGTTCGGACAGTCTCTTCTAATAAGCTCTCTAGTTGTTCGAGAAATTCGCCTCGCTTCTGGGGATTGGCTTTGTTCAAGAGCTTACGTGCCTTTTTCCACGAAAAGCCTAAACCTCGCAAAGCTTTACGCACCGTCTCTCGACAACATCTTAATCCAAATTTTGACTCCAGCCATTTCCCCAGTCTTTTTAAAGTCCATCTCGGTTGATGAGACTTCTGTTCTCGCTTTTGAGGTGGGGTAGCTGCCACTGCCAAAGCCTCCCGAATCAACCCATCCCAACCCGAAACTGCATCTACAGATAAAGGGGGGGATGACCTCCTGTCTGTCTAAAGGTCAAGGCATCTGCTCCACTCTGGTTATATCGATGTACCCAGTCCATGATCGTTTGTGGGTTTCGCGCTTGTCTCTTGTCCTACTCTCGTCGCGCTTTTGCCCTGACAGATTTCATAGAGAGCCATAAAGCGTTCGCGGGTACGGGGATGAACTGCCGTGAGTGACATTTCTCTTAACTGCTCTATACTCTGATTCCACTGGTGATAGTTTACCTTTAGCATCCTAATTTTGCCTGATTCAGCCTCCTTAATGACAATATCCCAGTTTCCTCAAAAACTCCAGTTCTCAAGATGGATGTGGTTTAAGAGCCAGTTTAAAAAAGGCGATCGCGCTATTCATTACTATCGATAGAACACAATGGAAAACTAATAATATTTCCATGGTAAGTGTGATTTGGAACAAAAGAGCCTTACCAATTTATTGGTTACTCTTAGCCAAAAAAGGTAGCAGCAATTTCTATGAACAAGTAGCGACAATTAGACCAGTACTTCGTTTACTAAAAGATTACAAGCTAGTCATTATAGGCGATCGGGAGGATCGGAGTACAGCCTTTGCTCTTTGGCTGACCAAAAAGAAGATCTATTTTATTCTCAGGTTAAATAAGAGTACTAAAATTAGACCTCGTTATCAAAAATATCAAGCCCTTGATTCTTTAGATATCAAACCAGGAGCTAAAATTTTATACGAGAAAGTTTTAGTCACAGAAGAGAAAAGGAAAGAGAGATTTAATGTAGTAGTTTATTGGCGAAGAAAATACAATAATAAACAATTACCTAACCCCTGGTATTTACTCACTAATCTCGAAAATAAGGAAGAAGTTATCAAAATATTTGCATCCCGTGGTGGCATTGAAGCTCTACAATGAATAAAAAAATAAGGAAGGCTTCAAAAAACGACAACCTATGCAACAAAGCCGATAACTTACTCAATAAGCCGAGAGAGAAGAAAAAAAATTAGGGAGGTTTGATAGTAACTTATAACTTTTAACCACAATTGCTTGATTTTTGAAACCTCCCTAATTTTTCCATTCATTGGTCGCCTTCCTTATTTTTCAGTTCCTCTCTCGCTATGTTT
>JASJEI010000419.1 GCA_030064795.1 Pleurocapsa sp. MO_226.B13
ACACTGCGCATAGAAGTAGCAAGATTATTTTTATCTCCTAATGCATCCATGCGATTCCACAGGGCATTACTATGACTTTTACCGTAGGGATCGAGCAGTAGTTTATTTTTGTTAAAGCGGTGTCCAGCTCCATGTAAATCTTGAGGACCATCTATCCGGTAAGCATAGGCATTGCCATGCTTTATTCCTTTAACGTAAACATGCCAGATGAAAAAGGTTTTGTTAATTTTGGGGTTTAACTCAATAATTTGTATGGGTTCTAAATCGTCATGCTTTTCAAATAACAAAAGTTCGACAGAAGTAGCACTCTCAGAAAAAATTGCAAAGTTTACACCTTCTTTGTCTGGTGTGGCTCCTAATGGATGTGTACGACCTGATTCTACTTGATAAACATTGGAAACTGATGTAGTCTGATTTGTAGATATTGTTGTAGTCATTGAATCCTTTTACTATGTAGCTATTTTTTTACCCGTCTTGTAGAAAGTTTTTGTTTCTTGAGTTTTATAACCAAATTTTATTAAGTCAGAAATCAAGGAAAACATTGGAAATTTTTAATGGTTTAATCCCATAAAATATTCAATACTAAGCATTTGAACATAAATAACATTGTTGACAACTATGGCAAGCTATATTGTTAATATTATGTAAAGCCTGACAATGACAACAAGGGTTAATCTTTTTGACATTGTTAATATTATTTTTAAAGTGAGTGGTTCACGCTGGTTGTCAATGATGTTGTTAGTAAAAATCTCTTGGGCACAAAAGTTTGGGGGTTGCCATAGAAAACCGCTGTTGGTTTGTGTATAAGTTGAAATTTTTCTCACGAGGTTTCAATACTTCTAGCCCTCTTTGAAGCACCCTATGAATGAAAATTATTTGCTTATAAAGTGAAAATTTCCTACCTTCAATGCACATAAAATGAAATTTGACGACATTTGGAAAAATTTATACGCTGCATGATATGGTTTAGGTTACGCAAATGCATATTATCTTAACCAAGTGAGAGTGAGTAAAAATACCTCTATTGCTAAAATTCAAACAGTTTCATCTCCTCTGCTTTTAGCAAGCCAAAACCCGGACGTACTGGCATCTTTGTTGGCTGACAAGCGATCGCCTAATACTCGCAACGCCTACGCTAAGGACTTAAGAGACTTTTTTCGCTTTGCCGCAGGTGTTGACGAACCCACCCCAGAATTAGTCACTCAATTTTTACAGTTAGAGCGTAGTAACGGAGTCGCTTTGGTACTGAGATACAAGGCTCATCTGTTGAACGAGCGTGGTTTAAAAGAGGCTACCGTTAACCGCAGACTAGCAGCCATTAAAGCTTTGGTCAACTTTGCTCGCAAATTAGGTAAGTGCGACTATACCTTGGAAGATGTTAAAGGAGAAAAAGTGGTTCCCTATCGCGATACCACTGGGATTAGTCATCTATCCTATCGCCTTATGTTGGAGGTGCCAAAACGAAATAAATTAAAAGGAAAGCGAGATTACGCCATCCTCAGATTGTTGTGGGACAATGCCCTGCGCCGTAGCGAAATATCCCTAGCTGATATTAAAGATTTAGATCGAGATAGACGAGTATTGCAAATTTTGGGTAAGGGAAAAGGTTCTCAAAAAACTGCCGTTACATTATCGCAACCAACAGTTGAGGCGGTTTTAGATTGGTTACAAGCCAGGAAGGAAGAGGATATTAAGCAGCCTCTATTCATTGCCCTCGATCGCGCAAGTTACGGACATCGCTTAACGGGGACGGCAATTTACAAACTAGTAGAAAAGATAGCAACTGAAGCTGGAATTACTAAAAAGCTATCACCCCATCGCATTCGACATTCAGGTATCACAGCTGCTTTAGAAGCAACGGGGGGAGATGTACGGAAGGTACAAAAGCTCTCCCGTCACGTCAACCTCAACACTTTAATGATTTACGATGACAATCGCCAAGACTTACAGGGAGAGATTTCTGATTTACTAGCAGATTTAGTGCGATCCAAAAATAATAAAAATTAACTCCCAGTCTTCGTCGAAATATGACCAAATTGTTGTTGGCTGCTGTTTTAAGAACCAAACTGCCAAAAATAATTGAAAATCTTGTGCTAATCTAGCAGAATAAAATCTTGTTTCTACTTTACTTGAATCTAGTTTTCTTGAATGCCAGAATCTACTAAACCAGCTTCAGTAATAACTATTTCCTGCCTTTCAGGAGGTTCGGGGAAAACTACTACCAGTCTTAATCTCGCTACAATGCTTTCATCAAAAGGCAAAACTTTAGCTGTAGATTTCGATCCTCAAGGCAACCTCTCTCAATGGTTGGGATGGACCGATCTATCAGAAGATGCCACCATAGCAGAAACTTTAATGCTACGGAGCGATCGCCTTGATATCAAAGAAATTATTAAACCCCCAAAAAACGAAGATAGGAAAGGAAAGTTAGAACTTGCTCCTGCTGACTACAGCCTATCTGGTGCGGGAGATATAATTGCCCCCCAACCTGGGCGCGAACGCTTTCTCAAACGTGCTTTAAAACCCGTCCTTAGTCTCTATGACTTTATTGTTATTGATTCCCCTCCTGCTAAGGGAATTCTGACTTACAATGCGCTCCTGGCAGCTGATTATCTAGTTATACCTACCGAATGCACTAATAAAGGAGTAATGGGAGCGGTCAATACCGTTACTCTCCTCAAGGAACTATCGGATATAGATTTTATCGTTCCCACAATTATGGGGATTATACCCACCCGCGATCAATGGTCGGGAGCAAATCAAACCAGGATGTCTAAAGCTGCTCTTACTGCCTTATCCTCTGCACTTTCTGAGATTCATATCTTTAGTTCAGTCCGCCAAAGCACAATTGTACAGCAGACCAATTATGCAGGTTGGTCGTTAGCCGAAGCTGGAGAAAAATCTCTAGCGACTGCTTATACAGAAGTTGTTAGTACTATTTTAAAAGCAAGAACCAATGTCTAAAAAGAAACTCCCAACTGGTCCTATCCGAATCGATCTTCCTAGGGCTAATACAGATAAAAAACCAGATTCTGCTAAACTAGAATCAAGTAAAGTAGAAAATAGTTTACTTGATTCTGCTACGCCAGAAAACCAGATTCTTGATTCTACGCATCAAGAGCAAAAACCAGAATCTAGTAAACTAGAATCTGGTTTAATAGAATACAAGAAGGTGGCAATGCGTCTTTCGGTTGAAGCAGCATCAACCTTACGTCAGCTTCGTGCAGAAACGGGAATTCCCTATGAAATTTTGGTAGATGTAGCAATCCGCAATTGGGACAATTTACCGCAGCGTACCAAAAGTGCTTATCTAAAACAGGCTCGTGAAGTAAGAACTATGAGACTGATGGCTGGTCAAGAGAAAACGATTAAAACGATGAAGAAAAAATATTTAGATCGATAGATTTGTGCCTAATAGTTAACTGAAAACAGAAATAATTATTGAATATTCTCTAGTGTTTTAATTAACAAATTAAATTATTGAAAAGTGGAATTGTTTAGATAAGCTTTACCTTTCAATTTTTTCCGAGTTTAAAAGATAAGCTTGAAGCGGAAATTCTCTTGATATTTTCCTGATATTACTTCAGATAAGAGAGATAATATTGGCGAGGCGCGATCGCTTCAGATTGTTGAAATGAAAAAAAAGAAATCAACTTCCATCCAATCTAAAAAAATTGCCGACTCTGTAGGTATGATGAAGGTAAGGAAGATTCAACTTCCTAGATCTCATGATGTAGAGCCACCTCTGTATCAAAATGAACACTTTACTCCTGCTGCTACCTCTGCCCCAATAGTGTCTAGTTTACGCGCCCAATTAAGAAAAGATTTATGGGATAAAGACCCATCAGGACTTGGCTATTTTCTGCATCAAGCCAAAGGTAAGTCCAGCAATATCATTGAACATCATATTACCTGCCCTGGAGATATTTCTCTTCTGCCTTGGGATGAAGCCTTACAAATTATCGATAAATTTGGCACAAATACTGCTAAATTACACCTGATCTTCGCTGCTCATACTATGCGACAAGAGCAGCCTTGGGTGAATCAATTTAATCTCAAAATTAGCGATTTAATTGAGGAAATTGGTTGGGACAGCAATAATGCTTATCCTAAGTATGAAAAGATTAAAAATATCGCTAAACACGCCTTTGCATTAGATTGTCTAACGGTTCAAGCTACTTGGGTTGAAGGTAGACACCGAAAAGGTGGAGTAATGGCAAGTGTAGAAACTTCACGTATGTGGAATGTTCGAGTTCACTTAATCGGACAACAAAATCTGCAAGGTAAAGTCGAACAGCCAGAAGAAGGATTTATCACAGTTCATCCAGGGTTATGGACAAATAGTTTTCTGAACAGGGCAGGATGCGAAGCCAAAAAAGCTCTATATCAATTTGGTTACTTAGCTCAAGATATTCTTAAAATCGATCCTTATCAAGATGATTTGGCGTTGCGATTGGGACTTCATTTAACAGTAGAAAGTCGATTTCATACTAGTGGTACTTACAAAGTACAAACCCTACTTGAAACACTTTTACCAAAAACCATTATCAACGAAGCTTTAGAAAATAGCGATAAAGCTCGTAAACTTACTAATCGCTGGAATCACGCTTTAGAAGTTTTATCCGAGTTGAAAAAAGCATTTCAAATTGAATTTGACCCAGTTACTTATTCAGAAGAATTACGTCCTAATAGCAAAATAAGAAAACCACGAGGTTACTTCAAGCAATTACTTGCTGCAAAAATTACTATTCATCCTCCAGCCCCCATTCCAGAGTTATTGGCTACGAAAACTCAACTAAAACAAGTTAACCAAAAAATCAGCCCCCCTCCAAAAAATGTAAAAGAGCTAACAGCGCAAACCATTACACTAACAGGAACTCAAATAAAAGATGCTCGAAAAGCAAAAGGCTGGAGTCAAAGGCAACTTGCTGGTTTTCTGGGAGTATCTCAAAACTTAGTTTCTTTAGTTGAACGAGATAAACGGTCAATCAATAAAAAGCTTAGAACTAAAATAAACAAGCTTTTAGAAATTTAAAACAAGATTTTATTTTTAAAATACGGCAACAACAAGCTTAAATTCAAACTGTATATGAATTACAGCTTTCAAACAAGAGCATCCGAGTACTGCCACCAACTTTCTAGAGTAGTGCCACCAAGTTTTTATGTTTTGCTATCTAGTTTTTGAGCAAATTCTATATATAGCAAGAGCTAAGAGTATTTTTTTTACTTAGCCATTAGTACTCGCTATTATCTAAGATTTATGTTTTAAAACAATTTTGGGTTCAAAATCGAATTCAAAGCATTGCTATATAAAGCTTAGAGCTTTAAAACAAACTTTCTAGAATGCTGCCACTTACTTCTCTTAGTACTTTTCTGTACTAAATATTGTCTTACATCTTTTATAGGATAAGGGCTTGAAGTATTTTTTAAATTGGTCTTTGGCGATTTTTCTCATGAGGAACTTGTGTTTTAGAAAAGAAATTTTTGTTTTAAAAAAAAAACTTGAAAAAATAGACCTTAAAGCATTGATGTATATAGCTTAGAGCTTTAAAACAAAAGCCTCCGAGTACTGCCATAAACTCATCCGAGTACTGCCATAAACTGCCTCCGAGTACTGCCATAAACTCATTTTTACGATCCATATATAGCAATAGTTTCAGCGTTTTAAAACAAGCCTGATCAATATAGATATTTAGATCAATATAGATCCAAATCAAAACACGAATTTTCAATCTCTGGCATGATGCGATCGTTACTGAATCTCCGTAATGCTAGATGACTACTTTTCAATCAGTACATTCCGTTTCTAAAACACAAAAACTCATCGACGGGCTTAAACGCATCATCGCGACTAACCTCGATCTGCCACTCGTGCCAATAGGTAACAACAAACAACCGATTGGCGATCGCTGGCAACAGCGTCCGTTTACTGCTGCCCAACTTATCGAAGCGATCGCCTCTGGGGGAGTATCCGTTCCCATCAAAAATCAGACCCAAAAAATTCAGCCCTTCGGATTTGGGCTAATTACGGGTCGTAAAATCACCATTCGAGGATTTACCCATTATCTGATGGCACTAGACCAAGATGGGGCTTCTGCGTGCCGTAGAATCGACGTTCTCTCTGGCGGTCAACCTTTACCTCAAACCGTAGCCTTCACCAGCGGTCGCCCTGGACGCTGCCAATACTTGTTTTTGATTCCCGAACAGTACAAAGATGCGATTAAAACTAAAAAAATTAAAACAGGCGTAATCGGCGACGATGGCAAAGCCGAGCAGTTAGAATTTCGCTGGAAAAATCTGCAATCTGTTTTACCACCTTCGGTTCATCCCATTACTGGCGAGTATCGTTGGGTTGATGGTTGCGCCATTGACGAAACAGAAATCGCACTCGCCCCCGATTGGATTATCGAACAGATGCTAATTGACCCTGTTGGGCAGAAAACAGAGAAGCAAGGAAAGGGAAAAACCACTAATTTTACCCCGTCATCCTTGCACACTAAATGGACGGATTTCGACTTCGCCCTGTCTTATCTTAATGCTATTTCTTCTTACCGTGCCGATGACTATGACGAATGGCTAAATGTAGGGATGGCACTCCATAGCGTCGATGAAGAGTTGCTGAGTGAATGGGACAAATGGTCTTCCCAATCAGCTAAATACAAACCAGGTGAATGCGAACGAAAATGGCGGTCTTTTTCCAGGGGGGGTGGTGTAACTTTGGGAACTTTAGCGCACATGGCAAAACTCGATGGATGGCAAAGTCCCTTTACTCAAAAAACTTGGGCTAACAAGTATTCTAGTAAACGCAGTAATAATAATTCTCAGAAAAATGCTGCAAAAAAATCAACTGTCACCAGTGACACTGCCACCAGTGGTGACACCTCAAAACTAGAATTACTAAGCCTTGAGGCTACTGTCACTACTGTCACCGATGTTCTCCAAGCTGGATTGACAGATTATGCAGAACGCGATCGCTTAGATTCAATTCAAGCTCGTTCGGTAATTAGTAAAGCAGCCTTCTGGCAGATGTAGCAGCCATTCGCACCAACCTCGATGAAATTCAACCAGAAGATACGGCTAAATTTAATCAACTGAT
>JASJEI010000420.1 GCA_030064795.1 Pleurocapsa sp. MO_226.B13
AGAGCAGCTAACTCTTCTGAGGTTTCAGTTACACTAATTACACTCTGACCGAAGCCAGGGGTAATCGTCAGGTCTTCAAACGCCAGACCGTCGGCTAGCAAGAAGGAATCCGTACCGTCTCGATAGTCAAAGATGGTGTCTCGTCCGTCGCCCTCTCTCAACACAAATTGGTCAGTACCAGAAGAGCCAATTAAATTATCATTGTCAGCACCGCCATCGAGAAAGTCGTCTCCAGTTTCGCCAACTAGAAAATCTTGACCATTACCACCTTTGAGTAGATCGTCTCCCGCACCGCCAATTAAAAGATCTCGACCATTACCCCCAATTAAAATTTCCCCCTCGGCAGTTTCATTAATAACCCCAATTGCATCCAAGTCGAAGCCTCCTCCTCCTGGTGATTGTGGAAAAGGGTCAAAAATAGGATTCTCCTCTGCATCCAGAAAATCGCCACTGCCTGGAATATCTACCAGTCGGACGAAGTTAATCTCGTTTAGCTCTAACAAACCATTTTTTACTAATGGATCTTCACTTAAATCTTCTAAATCGAAGGGAGTGCCAAAAGATTCACCAGTCAGTTCTCCTGTCGCATCATCTACAAAAGCATTATTGACGTGCTTGCCTGCTAGGTTCAAAATTTTTGTAGAATCGACGACACCAAAAGAATCTACTGGTTCGGGCGTTAGGGAAATACTAGGAAAGCGAGCAAAATTAATTCCGTCAGTAGAAACTTCTACATAAGCTAATTCAGCAAAAGTTCCGCCTTCAAACTCGAAGCCGTTTTCAAACACAGCAAAGTCAGCCCCAGAACCATTGCCAATTGTTGTATCAAAGGTTAATGTTATCTGACCTGGTGCTACTCCAGCATCAATTTGCTCATTCGAGAGTTCGCCTAAAGAAACTACATCATCAAATTCAGCAGTAACTTCTCCTAAAGCTTTATTTGGGTCGGAAAACTCGGCAGCCACTCCAGGAGCAGGGGAATAATCCTCTACCCCCGTAGCGAAATCCACAAAAATTGGATTGATCAAATTATCTTCTGTAACTTGACCAGGCCCATCGGGACCAACAAATCCAGGAACTCCTGGATCGAAGGGATTAGTTGGATCGAATGTCGAATTGGAAAATTTCATGGTAGTCTTCCTCTAACAATATGCCTATTCAATCTGCATTTCAAGCCTCAATTTATTTTTCCAAAAATAAATTCAATCAAATTTTCGCGAGTTGAAAGTGTTTATAACCTTGGATTCTTCTTGTTAAGAAAGTACTTTTTGCTGCTTAATATAGGTTCAGATTACATCGGATTTAAACACCTAATTTAAGCTTTAATATAAATTAAGATCTAATGTAATTTAGATTACTAAAATAGTGATTGTATTTAGATCTAGTTTGGCTTCCTGAAACAGCGATCGCCCTCCCACTAATCCAACTCAATAAACGCGCCTGGTACACTCACGCTTGTTTAACGTGCAGGTATCTCGAAGTCACCGAAGCGCGAACTATGACAAGCGCGACTTGGGGTCGTGCCGAGATACATGTTGAAACGTGCCACATCGACTTGAAAGCATTGATCTATAAAGGTTTCAGATTTCAGATTTTTTAAGAGCTATTGATGTCTGATAAATGGTATTAGCAGACATAACTCAACGAAAAATTAAGGTTTTACGTCTGCTAATGTTCCTCATAAGCCCTATTTTTAATGTCTGCTAATGTCTTTAGAGAAAAATAATTTCCAGAAAAATATTGCTCAAAGCCTTATAAAATAAGCTTTCCAAGCTTATTTATGTCCTGAGGAAAACGCGATCGCGATCTTACTATAGAAAATCAAACCCTTACGCAGCAAGAGTTACAAGGAGATGTGGCATGATTTTACGTGGATCTCGGCGCGACCCCATTATCAACATATTGATTCTCTCTTGGATGATTCGATTAATTGGAAATTGATTAAAACCCACTGGCAGGACTTGTTTCGGGTAGTTTTATCGATTTCTACTGGGAAAATTTCTTCTTCAGTGTTGTTAAGAAAATTAGGAAATTACAGTCGAAAGAATCGCTTGTACAAGGCTTTTCGAGAATTAGGTCGGGTGGTAAGAACGGTTTTTCTCTTGGAGTATATTTCTGATGCCAAACTAAGAAGACAAATCCAAGCAGCTACCAATAAAGTCGAGTCTTACAATGGCTTTTCCAAATGGTTTTGTTTTGGCGGGGAAGGAATTATTGCCAACAATGACCCAGAAGAGCAAGAGAAAATTATCAAGTACAATACTCTGGTGTCTAATGCGGTTATTTTTCAGAATACAGTGGATTTGACTGAAATTCTACAACAATTGAAGCGAGAAGGATATTTAATCGACCCAGAAGATATTAAAGCAATAAGCCCTTATTTAACCGAACATATCAAACGAGAGGCGCGATTATTGGCTTGATCTGGATATTTTCCCCAAAGCTTTAGACGAAATGATGGCTTTGGGTGTTTGAGGGGTATTTGTTACATTACTTTACATCGTGTCCTATTTTGCACGTATGTCGGCTATACGCCATTGCTAGCTGAACGGTGTAATGCAAATCTTCTATGGTGCTATCGCTGCTGACAAGTATGCGTCGCCAGATCATGGGACTGATGCCAAGTAGTACTATCTTTAATTGGTAGATAACGGATTCGGAAAGAGCGGACATTTGGTGATCTTATCGCGTTGTGTGCCCCATCTCCCCTGAAATTTTTCGCTCTCCGCGTTGTCTAAAATCCTCTATCATCAAACTACGCCTTCAAAAACTTAGCTAGTTGCTCCAACTTTTGCCAGGCTAGTCCACTTTTGACAATATCTCTAGCTATAACTAGAGTCCGAGCAAAAGTATCGAGATAATTATCTTCTTCAGGCACTACTTCGCCAACATACAATGCTAAAGCTGCATTTAAGATAACTATATCTTGCTGGGCTTGAGTTCCTCGACCGCGAAGAACTGCTTGAAGGATTTCTGCGTTTTCCTGCACATTTCCCCCCTTGAGTTGACCGATGGGAGTTCTAGAAAAACCCAAATCTTGAGGGTCGAGGATAAGTAAGTGAATTTTTTGACGATTGAGAATATAGAGTTTGCTTTTATCTCCCAACCCTGCTTCGTCTAAACCTTCATATCCGTGAAGGACAACTGCTCGATTAGTTCCCAATTGTTCTAAAACCCGAGCAAAAGTCGGTACTAAAGTGGGATGATTGACACCAATAACCTGCCCTGTCGGTTGCAAAGGATTGAGTAAAGGGCCTAATAGATTAAAAATTGTCCGCACTTTGAGCATTTTACGCAAGGGAGCGATCGCTTTGAGGGTTGGATGCCAATCTGGAGCAAAGAGAAAAGTAATTCCCACTGCTCCGAGTGCCTCTTGAGCCTTCTGGGGACTTGCCTTAAGATTAATACCTAGTGCTTCTAAGACATCCGCCGAACCAGTTTTTCCCGATGCCGAACGATTGCCGTGTTTGGCAACCTTAACTCCAACAGCAGCAGTAACAAAAGCCACAGCAGTAGAGATATTGAAAGTTGACGCTCCATCTCCACCAGTACCGCAAGTATCTACTAGGGGTGCAGTATCGACTAGGCGATCGCGCGATGTTGCTTTCACCGATTGAGAATATAAAACTCGAACCATACCTAGCAATTCGTCGCTAGAGACTCCTTTTGCCTGAATTGCTGCTAAAATCGCCCCCGACAATACAGGGGGAATGGTTTCTGTAAGCCAGCCAGTCATTAAATCGGCAGCTTGAGAAACTGAGAGGGATTGACCTTCAAGTAGTTGTTGCAATAAAGCAGAGCAGTTAAGGGGTTTGTGGGTTAAAAGATTGTTATCTAAATTTGCTATTACCATAGTAATCTCTATAGATTTGATTTACTTTAAAATGAAAAAACCGTACGCAGCGTACCAGTTGTAATTGTGCCGTTACTGTCTTGATTTCCTGGATTAGTAATTACTTGAACCGATGGGGTGATTTGCAGGCGACGACCTAATGGGTAGTTATAAAATATTTCAAAATTAGTCTGGGTTGCATCGCCAACCTCGCTAGCCGTAAAAGGCTGACCTACAGCTATTCCTGCCAAAGCACCTTCGCGGAATAAATCTCTAGCACCAATTCCTGCCATCCAATAATGAACGTCAATATCGCCAAAGGTTGTTTCATCGTAGCTACCATAGCCATAGCGAGCAAAAATACCAAATTTAGGCGTGAAGCTAAATTCTAAATTAGTACCGACAACATCAAAGCTATTGTCAAACAATTTACCTCCGCTGTATTGCAGGCGTAAAGCAAAACTTCTAGAAGGCGAGTATTCTGCTTCTACCGTCCCTTGATAAGTATCTCCAAATAAACCGCGATCGCCTGCTGTATTCGGATCTATGCTTTGTTGAGGATATAGGACTTGGGTAAATGGTGCGGCACCAATAACTGGTCTAGTTTGTTCTCCACCAGGATTGCTAGCGTCTGGTGCTGCATACAATCCCCTGATGGCAAATGCTTTATGTGGTTTCCAATCAACTGCTGCCCCAGCAGCAGGACCATTAACTGGAAATAGAATCAAATTATTAACAAATAACTCAGAGCTAAAGTCTAGGAAGCTGAGATTAGCATAACTATTGCGATCGACATAATCGGTCGAGCGAATGTCTGGACCGAGAGAAACTGACAAGCTGGAAATAGGTTTAAAAGTGTAAGCCAATCTGCCTATGCCAAAATCTCCATCTTCTGTAGGTGGTTCGGCAGCATAATCTATCTGACTGCCAAAAAATGGCTCTAACGTAGCAGCAGCATTGTCTACACCCCTAAAATTATTTACGGTAGAGCCACTAGCACCCTCAAGACGAATTAACAAAGAATCAGTACCAACAAAACTAGTCGTAAAGTCTAATCCTGCTCGATACAAAAAGGTTACTTCAGGGTCGGAATTAGCAAGTTCTTGCCTACCTGAAGGATCGATAATACGATCGCCGTCAAACCCTCCAACATTAGCCGACATAATAACCTGTCCTCTTAACTTGGTTGTCGTAGAGAATTGGTTGTCTTCTAAAGAAGCGGTACGCCCTTCAAGTTGTTCTACCCGTCCTTTTAATTGAGCTAGTTCTGGCTCGAAGTCCCGAGCGAGTCGATTGAGTTGGCTGAGATCGTTAGGTTCGACTGTTTGATTCTCGACTATTAAACGTTCGATCCGCTTGATACAGTTATTTAAAGCAGCAGCAAACTCCCAGCGAGTCAAAGCGCGATCGCCCTGAAAAGTCCCATCGGGATAGCCTGAGATACAGCCATAGCGATTGGCTAAATTTCTCAATGCCTCGTAAGCCCAGTCATTAGGACTAACATCTCTAAGTTCATTGACGTTAGTAATTTGGCTTAGAGCGAGGGTAGAGTTTTGATTTTGAGCTTGAATCAAATTTGGAGAATTTGAGGTCAGATCGTTAACTTTGGGAATCTCGGCGTGAACTACATTAGCACCAAAAAACAATAAACTAGATGAATAAATGCCGTTCGTAAAGGTACGAGCTAGAAATTTTTGGAAGATCGTCATAGAAATTTTCAAAATTTAAAATCGATAAATTGGATAAACAAACGTCATGCGTAAAGGTGCGAAAGATGAATTTGAGATAAATCACAGAAATCGGGGATTTTACATCTACAAGGGCAAGTCAATCTTGAAAGTGTGAGTTTTAGTTGTAACTACCTATTGCCAAGTGTCCGTCTGGGAATCAAAAGGAAATGAAATACCACTAGTATTACTAGCGTTAGTGCTGCTCCCCCGTAGTAAATAGCTGGCATCCCGCCAAACTGCAAAGCGATCGCCGCTAGAATAGGTCCTAAGGCTCTGCCGAATGCTTGGATACTGACATTCATGGACATAAATCCTGCTCGATAGCCCTCTGGCGCAAATTTGGATAACAAAGCTTGAATCGAAGGATAAGCCATCCCTTCTACTGCGCCAATGAGCATACTGGGGATTAAAAGCAGGCTCAACTGGGGAGTGTTGAAAATTAGCAATAGCGAAACGGCAAAGATAACCAAAGAGATTTTAATCAGTTTGATTTCTGATAACTTGGTGGCAAACAAACCAACCAATAGAGCAACTAAAGCTAGAGAAATAGAATTACCAGAAAAGATGATGCCAATTGCCGAGGCTGGAGCTTTCATAACTGATGCTGCCAACACGGGAGTGAAAGTGTAGAACGCACCAAACTGAATGGCAAATAGACCAATTACCAAAAATAGCAGTCCGATTACCTCGCGGTGCTTAATGCTGTTACCAATATTTTGCACGTAGGTTTTGAGGTTGATATTTTCCAGCTTGACAGATTGGGTCGGCAGTTTGAGCTTGAGTAATACAAATACAGCTACAGGAATTGCCAACAAAGAAAGTAGAAAGGGCAGTCGCCAGTTAATATCTGCCAAACCACCACCGAGGGCAGGGTAGATGGTAGAACCCACGCCGATCGCACTAGCGTTTAAAGCCATAGCGGTAGTGACTCTTTTTCCCTTGTATAAATCCGAAAGCGAGGAAATCACCATCGCTTCTAAACTTGCTGCTCCCAATCCTTGCAGACATCGCCATTCAACTAGACTGCGAAAATCTTGAGCGGTAGCACATAAGAGCCCTCCCAAAGCAAATAGTAAGAGAGAAGGAATCAAAATCTGCTTTTTACCAAATCGATCGGCTAAGAAACCAAAAATGGGCGTGCCGATGGCGACAGGTACTAAGAAAGCCGTGACTATTAATGTGACTTGTTGTGAAGAAACTCCTAAAGCTTGGGCGATCGTTCCCAGAGTGGGATTAATACTAAAAATTGGTAGGATTGCAACCATCGTTACGCTGAGGATAACTCGCAGGTTACGGTCTTGATATACTTTGGTTTGGGTCTTGTGCTGCTGAAATTCTAAGCTTGGTGTATTCATGAGTTTTAAGCAATAAACTAACTATTGAATAAGTAATTAACAGCAAGTAGAGCTTATGCAGTTTTTGTTCGACTTGGAGACGGGATAGAAAGATGGGAGATAGGGAGATGGGGAGATAGGGAGATGGGGAGATAGGGAGATAGGGAGAT
>JASJEI010000421.1 GCA_030064795.1 Pleurocapsa sp. MO_226.B13
CCTCCAGAACTGGATTTCCTCCCAAGGCTTATTTTCAATAATTTTGGCTTAATGACAATCGATAACGGGAAAATAAGCCTTGGGGAATCGGTGGTTTAGCGATCGCTTTATTGAAAAAAAGATCCCGTGAAAAGTCAGATGGATATGCACTGACCAATGTAGGCCGATTCGACATTCCCACAAGCTACGGACCGCTCGAACTAGAGGCAGTGTATGGTCCCCTGTTCTACTCGGACATCGAAGAGAAGATGGTAGGCGTGATAACGGTTGGGGGGCGACTGTCGTTTCTGCATGCAAGTAACGAGTCTGTAGTCAGCGATGCCACTCGCTTGCAGGAATCTGCCATGAGGCATCTGGAGACGGCAATTGGAGGAAACACATAACCAGTCGCTGCAGGGGACGCGCTAATGCACGCCCCTGAGCTCAACGTTTGGCCGCACTGCTGGTATCGCACGTGGATATTGACATGCTGAGCTCAGAGCAAGATTCAGCATCAACCAGATATTGTATGAGAGGGAGATCGCAATTCGGTTATACGATTTGATTTACGGTTCGACTCTTAGCTGATGTTCCTACGCAACAGATGGTTGTGTCGCAAAAATTAGAGTAAGACAGCAAAAATCGTAAGAGAAGAAGAGATTTAGGCAGCTAATCCAAAGATTTGATTAATGAAAGATATCTGTCCCATGACATCTCCTTTTTCCACATCTTGGATTTGTCCCTTACGAATCATGCTCATCGCTTCGTAGCCTTTGATCGTTCTTCGGGCTGAATTAAAGGAGCCAAAGCTCATCCCAGGATTAATCAGATGTTTCACGCTACGATGATCCTGCTCAACCATATTATTCAAGTACTTGACCTGTCTGAGTTCGGTATCTTCAGGTAAAATGCTAGACTTCTTGAGCTGCTCAGTTGCAGGGGGATCAGAAGGATTCTTATCGACATTGATTACTCTAGGTTCTTGAGTATGAGTCGCTTTGAGTGCTTTGATCAAGAAGCGTTTGGCAGCATTTGTATCTCGTTTCGCTGTCAAGAGAAAGTCCAGAGTATTACCTTCACTATCGACGGCACGATACAAATACTTCCACTGTTTCTTGACCTTCACGTAAGTCTCGTCCACACGCCAAGAATCATTGGTGGGCTTGAGATAAGTGCGACAACGCCGATCTAGTTCTGGACCATAACGAAGTATCCAGCGATTAATGGTGCTATGGTCAACTTCGAGTCCTCGCTCTAGCATCATTGACTCCAAATTCCTGTAGCTGAGAGGATAACGGCAATACCAGCGTACATTCAGTAGGATAATTTCAGATTGAAAATGTCGCCATTTAAAGGGTTGAGATGAAACCATTAACCAGAGTTAAGCCAGAGTCCGCAAATTCTTAAACTAACACTTTCTGCTACTCTATCCTGGTTTTTGCGACACAACCCAAAAAACGGTTCTGTTGCAAAAAACTTGAGGCAGGCTTGTAGTATACTTTAGCTGCAAGCGACCAGTAGAACTAATGAACTCAAAACAGCCATTTAAATGGAAACATTTTCAGGGAGAAATTATTTTACGCGCGCGTTCGCTGGTATCTCAAATATGCCCTCAGTTACAGAAATCTCGAAGAAATAATGATGGAAAGAGGTCTATCTGTAGAGCACACTACGATTTACAGATGGGTGATGATTTATGCTCCAGAAATAGATAAAAGAAGTAGAAAGTATCTCAAGCCAACTAATGATTCAATGCGAGTAGATGAAACTTATATCAAGGTGAAGGGGAAATGGAAATATTTGTATCGCGCAGTAGATAGTAATGGTGAAACTTTAGATTTTATGTTTAGTGCTAAGAGAGATAGTCAAGCAGCCAAAAGATTTTTAACAAAAGTGATCAAAGCTAAACATAACAAGCAACCTAGAGTAATAAATGTAGACCAGAATCCAGCCTACCCACCAGCGATTGAAGACCTAAAAAAGTCAGGATTATTATCTACTGACTGTGAACTAAGGCAGAATAAATATCTGAATAATATAATTGAACAAGACCATAGATTCCCGAAAAAGTTGGCAAAGTACAAGTCATATTTTCAATTCTTCCACACAGCATGGCGAACATTGAAAGGATATGAAATTATGAACGTAATTCGGAAAGGTCAAGTTAAAAATATAGCTTCATGTGACATTTTAAGTCAAAGAGACTTTATCCACTCTCTCTTTGGGATTACTGTCTAAAAATTAGTTAACCACAGAGTTTTTCTGTTCGTTTGAATTTTTTGCAACAGAACCGGCTGGAGACTTAAAAGCCTTTTTGAGCCGTAGCACTGATGCTTACCGAGTTCCTTACGGCAAAGCGACTAAAGACTTTCCCCGACATTCGATTATCGTTGGCTCGGTTAACGATTCTAGTTTTCTGGCAGATCCTACAGGTAGTCGTCGCTACTGGGTTATTCCAGTTAAAGTGTCCGAGATTGATACCGCTTTACTTGCTCAAGAACGTGACGGCATCTGGGCAGCAGCAGTTGCAGCTTATAAACAAGGTGAAACATGATGGCTTGATAAAAAAGAGGAGAAACAAAATTTAGGCAACAACTCTAAATTCGAGATTGTTGATGAGTGGGCAGGCTACGTGTTCGAATATGTTAAAAATCGCTTCTCAGTTTCTATATCTGAATTGCTATTAAACGTTTTTGGGTTCGACCTGAACAAAATCGATAAACGGGCGCAGATGCGAGTCTCTAATATTCTTCAGACTCTTAACTGGCGAAAAATTGGTCAACGCCAGCATCAAGGACGCAGACAAGTGGTTTGGGAATTAGCGACTACACCTAATGGGGGTGTAGTTGAGGTATTGCAACCTAAAACCCAATCACAGCAAGAGATATCTATACCTACTATACCTACTACACCTGTTTCTGAAACTTTTACTTCAAAGTCCATTGAAGTGGTAAATAATGAGAATATAAACTCTGAGTCGGAAAACCAGAACCTGCCTGTAAAACCTATGCAAAGTGAGGGATCTACACCTGATTCTAGACCTGAGCCAAGAGGTATAGATCGGGCTAAAACATGGTCAAATTATCCTCATCCGAGTAAAGATCGACGCACAATTGAAAATCGAGGGAATAAAGTGCGAGAAAGAATACTTAATTGTAATAATTCAGGAGAATTAATCAAACTGTACGCTTGTGGCAAAATTACCGCAGCAGAGATTGATTGGCTGAGGGAAAACTACTTAACTTCTGTCCAATGCGCTCGTTTAACCGAAATTGAAAATACTCAGCAGGGGAAGATCTTGAAGCAAAATCCTTTTTTGGAGTTAAAAGAACAGATTACCAAACACGCTAAACGAATCGGCTGGACACAAGAAAATGCCATAGCGTACATGAGAAAACACTACGGCGTAACCAATCGAATAGAAATGTCGATTGCTCAACTGACCGATCTAAGGGATCGTCTGGCTCAAATTGCTTAAAATGTCAACGATCCTTAAAGTTGATCCAGGTTGTTGGAAAAATGGAAAGCAGCATTAGAGTATGATTATTCAATCGATGATCTGAAGAAAATCTTAAAGCGTGATGGAGGAAGGTTCCAAATCATGTCATTAATAAGTATTACGAATACTTACCAGAATCACTTCCGACAACAGAAGAAGGATTTGTTGCAATTCAAGAAGTAGAATGTTTCTCCTAACCATAACTTCTCTCAGACCAATTAGTCGTCAAATATAAGGTAAAAAAAAGTCATAATATGTCTGTCGTCAAATCAGATCTTCAGAAACTAGAAGCCCTACTTAAATCTGCAACAAACCAAAGGCAGCGAAAGATGTACCAGTGCCTATTGGATAAGGCTCGAAAAGAGATAGCTCATCAAGAATCTGCACAGTCAGAAGAAGATAAACGTGCAGATAATTTGAGTTCTCGCAGCCCAGCCCCAAGGAGTGATCAACCTGTGGAGGATAATCGTAAACAGAAAAAGCAGAAGAAACAGAAAACCGAGCAAGCATTGTCAACCACGGATCTTAAAAGCGTGGAGATGGCTGAGTTAGCCCAAAGTAGCGATTTGTCAGCCGATACTAAAGAGCCTGTTCAAGAGCTAGATCAATCCCAAGGCGAGTCACAATCGAAGTTAGTAGAACAGCCAAATATTTTTCAGGCAGTCGGTTCGATTAAGTGTACTCCCAAAATAAAAGAGGACAAACTGTTCATCACTATTGGCGATCGCGAATATGAATTGAAAAGAGGCGTAAGATGGTCGCATAAACATTTTGACCAACTCAAAGAAGAAATTGAACAGAATGGCTCAACAGAAGTGTGCTTAAGAGTTTACCCGAACATTATCCACGACTCTGAGAATAAAGAAATTCGTTACTGGTTTACTTTAGTCAAAGCGAATCTAGAAAGATCGGACTCTCTTTCTGAAGATGAAGGTTTTATCTTTCGCGGTATTTGGCAGTATGTTTCTTACTGCTGTGACCCTGTAATTTCTGTCTATCGTAATATCGATAATTTGAAGTTTTACCACAGGCTATCGTTTAAGGCTAAAAAGGCTTTTGCCAGACCAATGGATTTTCCTGTGGTTTGGTCTGCTCCTGTTAAACCGTTTCAATATAATCCTGAACTAAACCAAAAAGAGCAGATGACTCGCTATTTTGTTCAGGTTCGAGCTGTTTTTGAAGACGGTCGCTTCAAAGTGGTTGAAATTATTTCTGAAGCGACTTTGGATATTCCCAAATATATCAAGCCACCGAGAAACAAAACTAAAAGTCAGTCACAGAGCGTCAAAAAAAATTAATTGAAGTGAATTTTGAACAACCAAAGTTACAGGAGACTTGTTTTTCAGCTAAAATCAAGCTCAAAAAAATGTTGTGTAAAAATTGATGGCTGCATGACAATCATAAAGTATTTTGATTTTCAAATACTACAGTGTTTTTATGATAGTATTGGAGAAGCAGCACCAAGCTTTTCAAGCGTTATTAAAATCTTCAAGTGCAAGGTTGAGGAGTCAATCGAGGAAATTTTCTGGCACATAATGTAAGATATGTAACCCAATTTCTTAAAAGCTAAAAGCTAAAGGCTAAAAGCTAAGAGCTAAGAGCTTTTAAGCAGATACATTTAGACGTGCGGAAAGGGAATTTTATCTTTCCCATCCCTTAAAATAGTCTGTCGTCTCGTACACAACTATCCCTCGATCATTGGTAACTATCAAATTACCCTCAAAACGTTCATCCCCACTAAATGTCCCATACTTTTGATCATACTCTTCTTTCGCTAGATACACTGCATTATCTTCTATCTGAAAAAATAATATATCTTGAGGTCGGTACGGTACTCCGAGATATTCAGCCTTTCTTAAACGTGATGAGGCTCTTGTGCATTCACCATCACAGAAAACAGGATGTGATATTTTTATATTGATTCCTTCATAAGTTACATCTTCACTAGCTTGAAAATAACCGAAAAATGTATCCCTGTCTTGTAATCCCCGATGTCGCCTGATTAGCTCGTCTTCTTCGATTTTATCAAAGACAAGTTGAAAAAACTCACTATATGTCTGTTTGACCGAATAGTCTGCTGGCAATCCATTAATTCTTTCTATTTCTCCTAGTATTTTCGGGATATATTCAAAAGTGATTTTCCTATCTAAATCATCGCCTTGCTCTCGAACTAAGAGATAGATATTATGGCTACTAGATAATTCAAACATCAGTGTAGAATATGAGTTGAGCCCAATTTCATTGGCATATCTTTCATATACGTCAAGAATTGTTGGTTCCCCTTTGTGATAGATATTCAGATCTGCTACCCTTGGAGAATCGTGAAAAACAATATCAACCGTAAATATTGAATCTGAGGCACCTCCACGCATATACCTGTTAGAAATCTTATATCCATCAGGAATTTTGGAAATCCTTTCTTCTTCAAAATCGAATAAAAGCGTATTTCCATACTCAAACGAGAGAGCACGAGCACGAGCTCGAAAATGGTCAGCTTTTTCTTTTTCTACCTTCCAATAGGGTGAGAGCATTAGATCATTTAGAAATTTTTCTTTGTTGTCAACAGTTGGCACATCATACACCGCATCGGATCTTTGTATAGTGTGGACTTTTGGGGGTTCTGTTGCAAAAAATTCAAACGGACAGAAATATTCTGTGGATAGCTGATTTTTTAGACAGTAATTCCGAAGAGAGAATGAACAAAATCTCTTTGCCCTAAAATATCACCTTTGTTAATATTTTCCACTTGACCTTTACGAATGGCATTCATAATTTCATACCCTCTCAATGTCCGCCATGCTGTGTTAAAGAATTGAAAATATGACTTGTATTTTGCTAACTTTTTCGGGAATCTATGGTCTTGTTCAATTATATTATTTAGATATTTTTTCTGTCTTAATTCACAGTCATTAGATAATAATCTTTCCTGTTTGAGTTCTTCAACAGCTATGGGATAAGCAGCATTCTGATCTACATTAATTACTCTGGGCTGCTTATTATGTCTACCTTTTAATACTTTTTTGAGAAATCTTTTCGCTGCTTGATGGTCTCTTTTTGCACTGAGCATAAAGTCTAAAGTATTGCCATTACTATCGAGCAGTCGATACAAATATTTCCATTTTCCTTTAACTTTTATATAAGTTTCATCTACTCTCCAAGAGTCATTAGTTGACTTGAGATATTTTCTGGCTTTTTGCTCTATTTGAGGTGCATAAGTCATCACCCATCTATAAATTGTAGTATGGTCTACAGATAATCCTCTTTCCATCATTATTTCTTCTAGATTCCTGTAGCTCAAACCATAGCGAAGATACCAACGAACGCGATCGTAAAATTATTTCTCCTTGAAAGTGTCGCCATTTAAACGGTTGCTGGTTCTTCATCTAGCCTGGTAGTAATTTACACTTATTGTATGCTACAGACTAGCTCCAGTTTTTGCAACAAAACCCGAAAAACATCCACATTGGCTAGAACTATTGGAGTTTGAGCTTTTTCAGCGTGCCTAAAAATTAGGTTCCTATAATAATACTTTTGTTCTCAAAGCCAA
>JASJEI010000410.1 GCA_030064795.1 Pleurocapsa sp. MO_226.B13
GTTTGAATTGCTTGGAAAACTAATGATGCTTCCAACTTCGGGTTAATCAATGAGAATTCTTTGAGCTGCACTTTTTTCTTTTCTGAAAATCATCCTCACTTTACTTGATTTTGGGCTTAAACAAGAAGTATTGAGTAGGGTTCTGGTTTTGTGACCCTTGCCGAATATAGTTACAGCGATCGCTTCTCCTGTAGATTGAAAATCAGACCAGTTCAAACCTACTAACTCAGAGATTCTCAAACCGAGAATATATAAGAGAGTGAGTATCAGGCGATCGCGTTCTGTAGAAGCTGCATTAATTAATTCCTTGACCTCTTCTCCTTGCAAAATCCTTTCATTCAGGGCATCTTTAGCCTTAGTAGTTGGCGTTTACGTAGCAAGCGAACAATTAACAACGCTAAGCCGTCCAGTTTAGTGAACAGCCTCTCTGAAGCGACGAAAAACTAGGCTTTTCCCGCCAAGCAGTTCGCTCTTCTTACTGACTTTCAGAGCTTTGATTCCAATTTTTTTGTCTGTCACAGACTTGCTGTACACGCTCAATCTCATCGTCAAAAGCCCTATCCTGAAAGGCTTTTAGCTTGCCGTCCAGAAAACTGAACAGCAAGCGCGTACTTTATTGTTCCGTTGCTACCCAAACCCCTAAATAAAAGTTTTTGATTTTAAGGGTAAAATTGTATAAAAAGTTTATCTTAATAAATTAATCAGCTAACTTGAATTTCGCTTAAGCGAAATTCAAAATAATCAATATTTTATTAGTCATTATCAATGTCGCTGTATTGGCGTAAGAAAGCCTCTTGTTCGCTCTTCGATAAACTTTGAAAGTAACTAAACAATGCGGACATTAGCGTGGATACATTAACTTCAGATCGCTTAGTAAACTTTCTTTTAAGTTGAGTCAGGGTAATTTGCACGTCGAGATACAAATCCTCATCCACATAACCACCAGCTTGAGTAGTTTTAGGATCGCTTTTCTTTCCTGGAGGACGACCGCGACCTCTTTTGACAGTATTATTTTTCTGAGTTAGATTTGTGGAATTCTTTTGATCAACTGAAGGCTTTGGTGACTTTTCGTATTGAGTATCGCTCGCTTTTTGTTCGCTCTTCGATTCATCGACTGTAGTTTCTACTTCTTCTGTAGCTGGATTATCTACAATATTAATATTTCTTGCAGCTTTTAAACCTTGTTTTAGAGGATTACTTTTTTTTCTAGCCATTGATTATTTCCTCTCCTAAATTGCAGTGTGCCAACCAAGCATCAGGGGATTTCCCATCTTTGTAATCGCGGACAATTACTCCCGCACCAATACATCTGGCAAGACAAACTAGTTCGGGAATAGAAGTTTTAAAATAAGGAATTCCTTCGTCATCTAAAGCTTCTTGAGCATTAGTCAAATCACTATTAACTAACCCCCCTCTTCCTGGCTTTACTTTGGTAAATAAAACCTTCGACTTGGCTTTTGCCTGTTGGACTTTTTTGAAAGTATCGATTACAGCCGTTACATCAGCAAAGTTAGGCGATGTAGGCAAAATCAGCACATCGCATTCATCGCATAATTCTTGAAGCGTTTCTGGATCTGGATGACCTTTAGTGTCTATAACAAAATTTTGATAGTTCTTTGCGTGGTTGGGAAAAGCATTAAGACTAACAGTCTTAAACGGTAATTTATCTTGAGCAGCCCATTTCAATGCCGTGCGGTTGCCATCAGCATCAACTAATAATGTGGGATTAGCTTCGTTAAGAAATGCTGCCAAATGTATGCCTGTCGTGGTTTTGCCTACACCGCCTTTAATTGCCGCCAGGGAAATTATCATAACTTATTAAATCAATAATTGATTAATAAATGGTTTTAAGCAACTATATTTATACCTGCAAAATATTAAAACGGCAAGAAAATAAATAATTGGTTTATATTAAATTCATATTATTTGAAATACAAGCAGTTAAAATAATATGAATTTCGCTTAAGCGAAATTTGTAAGTATTGCCAAGTGGATTTTACAGGGTTTCTGTTTTTGAATACAAAGTTAACTTGACTATCACTAAAATTAAGATAATAACTACAATTATTAAATATAAAGCCTCGTATATTCTTAGCAATAGTTAGCAAATTAATCTATTTTTTAAACGCTGCTTTCCAAAATTGACGACGCTTGAGTATTTCTTCACCTACTATTTGTCTACCTATGTAGTTGGATGCGGGTTCGAGAGAAAAGAAAGTCCTTTGGAAATTATGCTTGTATCAATCATGTTCGCCAGGATAAACAAGCTTTTCAAGCAATGCCCACAAAGTTAATATTTTTTTGCTTTTGCTACGATTTGTGGTGGCAAAGTTGAACACTACAGAGATTCATAACCGCAAAAAATGGTAGAACAAATCTATAAAACTCCAAGACGAAGACATTTTTTCTCCAATGGCTCACTCAAGTCGCTACAAGAAATTCCCCTCATACTAGAAGATCTAAAATCATCTACCGACACATCAAAAACTCAGATCCAAGACTGGATGCAAAAGGCTCAAGCTGTTGACAAGCTAATCGGAATTAAACGAAGCATGATTCCTTGTTTGCCCATATCCATCATGGCTCATGAAGACAGCGAAAAATGTTTTAATCTGGCAAAAGCGATTGGAGAAACAGCCCAACCAAAAATTCTTCCGTCGAACTACGACCAAGCTTGCTGGTATCTCACTCTCAAATATTCCCAACAGGCATTGGGAATAGCCATAGCCCAAAAGCTTTATCCCCGATGTCTTTATAATCCCTTTCATCCTCTAGATATCCTCTTAAATCCCGAATCCAAATACTTTGAGTACGTATTAGATTCCCTGGAATTAGACGAGAAATATCGCCAAGAAATTGCCGATTCCCTAAAACTCAAACCCAACTGCATCGAAAGACTTTTAGATTCAGCAGAAGCAAAAGAGAAAGAGATTGAGAAACTTCTAAAATCTCTTCAATTAACTCCTGAATGTCGCCAACAATTTCTAGCATCACTAGACAAATTTGACCGAAGAGGACTTTTCTGTCGCCATTTACCCTATAAATCCGTCAGAAATCTAATTCGCAGCACTGAAATTAATCTAGCTCGCTATCGCCTAATTGAAGCAGGATTCTCCATACTCAAAACTAAAGCAGAAGCAGAGAAACTTTCATTTAATTTTCCCAACCACACCGAATTATTCCTGAAAATCCTTCGAGACGAATTCAAAACCGCCTGGCTATCCAATCCTCTCAACGACGATTATCAGTGTGCAACCAAAAAAACCCAAATTGAGAATCTAACCGCTAAAATACGCATCCTCGAAGGTAAAGAATGGGAAACAGACAACATTACAACCAGAGGTCAGTTTAACTTTTTTCGCCTCAAAGAACTTCCCTTTAACTCCGAAGCTACACCCCAATACCTTGAATACTTAAAAACAAATGATTGGTCTAGTTACTGGCTTTATATCTTCTATGACTTACACAAACAACTACGGTCAAGAAATAATGGCTCGGTAGATCGCTTAAACGAGCAAAGAAAACATTACGCTCGATTAGCCGAAGAAAACCAGTGGTCAGATCGATTCGTTTCGGAAATTCCCCCAGAACATCTAGAAGGTTACGTCTACATGCTTTGGAGAGACTACCTCAAAATCTACAAGAAGCATAAGAATATATTCATTGATGAATTCGATTGGTTGGCAGGATCTCCGAATCAATCTCGCACCACTAATAACAGACAGCAAGTTAAAGCCCAGATAGATTGTCGTGGCTATATTCATTGGGTTTGGGCTTGAGTTTAACTGCGAACAAGCCGATTCCCAACTAAGTCTATCTTTAAATGACTCATAAGAGTCTTTTTTTGGTTCCATTTCAATTAGCTTAACTTAACTTTATATATTCGCAAAAAACCCCAAATATCCCAAGGAATTGTTATCAATAAAACTAAGTTTTTAATAATAGATAAGCTTTCTTTTTATTAGCTTATTTGTGCAGGAGTTAAATGGCTTACTCCCGCACAACATAGTATTATTAATTACTAGATATTTATTGATAGAAATATGAAACTAAAAGGATTTGGTATTGCTGGCTATGCTAGAGTTTCAACTCGCGAACAGGCAGAGAATCAATATGCTCTAGAACAGCAAATAGCTCGTTTAAAAGATGCAATTGCTCGGTTATATCCAGGGAAAGAATTTGAAATCTTTTTTGATATTGAATCGGGCAATAGTGCAGCTAGAAAGCAATATAATCGAATGCTTAATCTAGTTGAACAGGGAAAAATAACCACTATCTTTGCTACTCGTTGGGATAGATTAACCAGAAACCAACTAATTTTTTTACATCTCAAAGAAACATTACGCTCGTCTAATATTTCTTTGCAGCTTTTAGATCAAGGAGAAGTAGATTTTAGTACTGCCAGTGGCGAACTATTTGCCGATATTCAGGGCTTGCTTGCTTTTCACGAGCGAAATATGCTCCGAGAACGAGTCAAGAAAGGCAATGAATATAGAAGAAAAAGAAGAGCAGCCTGTGGTAGAGCACCTTGGGGATATGTGACTCTTGATGAAAAATATGTCTTGGATACAAAACCTATTGTTTGCGCCTTAGAAGATCGACCCGATAACTATCTAGAACTATATGAAGAAGCCGATGATTCGCCTAACTTACCTGGAGTTAGTAAAGCTCAAATTGCTAGAGAAGCAGTCGATTATTTTCTTCAAGTCAGAAGACCTCGTAAGGTTTTAAGCTATCTCTATGAAAAATATGGCGCGCGTCGTAAAAGTTATACCAATTTAGCTTTAACTGAAGAATTACTATTTTGGAATGCAGGGCAACATTTTGCCGACTGGATGAAAAATCCCGTGCTGCGAGGTCATACTGCCTATCTGAAGTATGAAGGGAGAAGGTTAAAACCCGTTGACCAATGGCAACTCCATCCAAATACCCATCCAGACCAAGTTTTAGTTAAGGAATCGGAATTAATTGAAATTAAAGATTATCTCAAGTCTAATACTCGCAAGGTAGGTACTCCTGGAAGTAAGTGTTACTTAACGGGTTTGGTTTTTTGTCATGAGTGTGGGCATAAATGCGTCCTCAAACGGGGTACTAAACTTTCCTATTACGGCTGTCGTCATTCTGGGACTGGCTGCGACAACCGTAAAAACGTTCGCATGGAGAAACTTGAAAGTGCAGTTATTGCCAAATTATTTGAGAAAGCCAACTCAATTGAATCTCAGCCCGAAATCGAACAAGTTCTGTTTGAATCGCCAAAATTAATCAAACTGAAGGAACAATTAGCAGGGTTGGAGAAGCTGTTGGAGATTCAAGACGACGACAATCTCAAACGGGCTAAATATGCCTTAGAACGGGAAATTGAGTCTTTGACGAATAGTTCGGAACAGGAGAATTTTGTTAATGCGACGGCGAAGAATATTTTGGCTTATCCCCATGCCAAACATTTGGGATTTTGGTACGTTCTCTCAATAACTGAGAGAGAAATTGTCTACGAAAAATTGATTAAGCGAGTCAATATTCTCGATGGAAAAGTTGTCGAGATCGAGCTTAATGTTTGAAGCGAACAAGAGTAAGTATTCATGGAGGCATTAGCATTATGGCTGACCGTTCGACTATAAACCGAGTTGAAAACGCAGGAGAACGATATATTGAGGCTTCGGAGTCTGTTATGAGTTCGTGGCGCAACCATTGTGGTTGCCAGATACCTGGAGGAGAAGTTAAATGTCAAACCTGTCCTTATTTTATTGACTATATACAGCAGCTTCAATTCATCGTTGACCCTGACGGTAAAGAAGATTTGGCAGTGTTATTGCCAAACGAAGTTTCTCAGCCTTATTCATCAGAATTTAGACGAGGATGTTTATCAATGTTCCAATTTGGTTACAGTGTTAGTCGCATTAAGGAACTTACGGGAGTTAATAGCTTAACTACTCTCAGGCGATGGCTGGAGAAAGAAGGTCTGTATAAGAAAGCTCTTGAGTATTCTCAAAAGGAAAAGCAACAGTGTTTGGATTTGTATCAATCAGGTAAAACTCCTAAAGAAATTGAAGAGATTACCAGAATTTCGGGGAATGTAATTAGAAGTTGGGCATCTCGTGCGGGAATTTCTCGCTCGAAAAATCATTACACCCAAGAACAGCAGCAACAAGCAGTTGAGATGTATGCCAAGAACGTTCCCTATGCAGAAATTGAGGCAGCAACTGGAGTTCCGCACAGAATGGTTCGGAAGTTTGCCACAAAAGCTGGGGCGAAAAGGAAGAGAAAAGGAAAAGCTGCTACTTACTCAATGGAGTTTAAACAAGAGTGTTTTGATTTGTTAGCTCAAGGTTTAAAGCCATCACAAGTGGCAGAACTAAAAGGAGTTGCTGCCGATACGATTCGCAAATGGCACAAACGATATAGAGAGCAGCAAAAACTTGAGGAGTAGTGGAATGAAGTTTTAAAGCTTGATTACTATTTTTTACCTTATCGATAAATATTACCGAGGAATTAATTATGGTTTCTAAGTCTACAATCGCTCAAATCTCCCATACTGGCGAGAAGTATATTAATGCCTACAACCATGAAGTTAAGGATTTTTGGCAGAATCATTGTGGTTGTATTAAGCCAGGACTTGAGAGGAAGTGTATAACTTGTCCTTTTGCGATCGAGTTTATTCAAAAAATTCAATCAAAAATTGACCCAGAGGGGGAATTGAAAATGACTCAGATTTATCCCCCTCAACGCTCTTTACCCTATTCAGAGTCAGTCAAACGAAGATGTGTGTCGATGTATCAGTTAGGCTATTCTCTAACTCAAATCAAGCAATTTACTGGAGTTAGCGACGCTGTTAAATTAAGACATTGGCTTAAAGAAGAAGGCATTTATAAGAGTGCCAAAGATTATTCGGTCGAG
Organism: Pleurocapsa sp. MO_226.B13; assembly: GCA_030064795.1. Next base: position 6,895 of record JASJEI010000410.1, read on the forward strand.
CAAAAGCAGCAATGTTTGGATCTTTATCTAGGCCTAAAGCTAAAGAAGCTACTATAAGTGCCAACTTAAAAATATAAAGTTCTAGATTTGATTTTAGAATAAGAACTTATTGGGTTTTTGCTCAAAAACGATGTTAAAACATCATAAATTTAGCTGATTTTTACATCAAAAGTTCTGACACTACTTCAAAACAGAACTATTTGCTCAGTATAAAAGCGCGATCGCTTTACTAGGATATTAATCGCTGAAAGCTAATTATAGCAAGGATATTAATCCCATTTGGCACTTATCGCAGCTTCCTT
>JASJEI010000411.1 GCA_030064795.1 Pleurocapsa sp. MO_226.B13
CAAAACAACTAGTAAAAAAAGTCCGTATTTTCCATCGCTGTAATTCTTGACTAGCAAGCACTTGAGCGTTTTGCTCTGGATCTTTTGTCAGTCAACCAGCATTGTTAGATAACGATCCAATCAAGAGACTAAGGAATAACTTTAATTTCATACTTGCTATTTGTGACTAAAGAGAATCCTATAGGGCTACTTGCTACTTTCTCGGACAGATATCTTAAAAACTAAAGGACACGAAGCTTGAATTGAAGTCAAGCCCGTGAGTTGTCCGTCTGGTTTCAAATTCAATGCGATTTAGTTATTTTCCTGTGAGGAGATTAATTTGAGTCTCTATTGCTTACTGAACTGCATAGGCTTTAGACTCAATCTTAAATTTGGGAATCTGGTGATATTGAGTTGAATCGCAAACATACTGTTCGCAAACTAAACTAATTCGAGACTGTGAAGTTCTAACTCGATTAACTGAATGAGTTAAACTGCCATGAAAATATAGTAGGGTATTCTCCTGAGGTTGAATTTTCCCGATCTGACTTCCTTTTTCCGTCAAGATCAATTCTCCCCCTTCCATATCTGATGGAACTCGAATGTAGAGGACACTCACAACTTTAGGAATAATAGTTTGGTGACAATATTCAGTAATACTACAATCAACGTGAGACTGGACGCATCCCCTTGACTGGACAATTAAAGGATTGAGATAAAAGACATTACATTGGGGCATTAATGCCGTCTTTAAATAGGACTGAAGAAAAGGAAATTGCCGTGCAACCATCTCAATTTCCGATCGCCAGAACACAATCGAAAACCCTTTCGTTCCTGCAAAATGCTGGCTTAATGTACTCTCTGCTAGATAAGGAGAAGCAAGTATTTCTTGTTCGAGAGAACTCAAGTAATTAGGATTGAAGGTTTTTGAGCGAAGAGAATAATATTTATTTTGAGTTATTTCCATTTATTTGACACCGCTAGTTGCTAGACAGGGAAGAGTATCGACAGGGGTATCTGTAAAATTGGTTTTGGTAACTCTAGTGAGGGTTTTGCCAATAGCGATCATGGTTGTTCTGCTGGCTGGTTGAACTGTCTGAGTTTGATTAACTTGATTCCATTTTGCAATTTCATAGTCGCGAGCCTTTTGGTATACTTCTTTGTAGGGAAATTTTGCTTGTAGAGGTTCATTTCCCAAAAGACTGGAGCTATAATGAGGCTGAACAATACCGTAGGGAGTTGCTTGATATAGCTTATGAAAACGACGATAGTAGCCACCCATCTGTACATAATCCCAGCCTTTAAATCCTTGGATTAGGCTATAGAATCTAGAGGCGGCGATCGCTGTAAAAACATTAGCCAAAGGATTGCGTCCAACTCGACATTGAATTTGCTCTTGACTAAAATCAAAATGCCAAGTCCGAGAACCATCGGGAAATACTACTTCTAACTGATAAATTACTCCCCAGTGGCAAAATTCTAAGAATAAAGAGTTCTTGTTCTGGTTAAAAAACTCAAGTAGATCGATGCACACTTCTTGCTCGATCCCTGTCTTTAGTTCATCGAGGTCATATCCCTCCAAATTATCATCAATCAGTCGGCTATCGACATTTACTGGACAAAAAGATAAGCTTTCGCGATCGTCTTCTACCATGTTTACAAACTCAGACTGTTGAGGTAAATGATTGCATTCCCCCTGCTGGATGGTAACAATATCTCCTGGATTAAAAGCAAATACCTGCTTGGCAATTTCGGGACAAGTTTGCTGCACATCTCGACAGAATTGTTCTCGCGTTACGGGAAAAACAATTTGGTTTAACCAAGATGAACCTTTGATAAATTTAAAACCATTTGCTCCTGGTGCGATCGCATGAGGTTGAACTAAATTGACTAATTTCAACAATTGACCATAATCTGAGTAGGGAAAAGATGTACTCTGATGATGTTGATATTGAGTCTCTAACATTGGTTGCCAACCAGCTAATAAAAAGTCAATCTGAGAATAGCGAGACTTAACTTTGCCTACTGTTTCTGGACTGACTACAGAGTCAACTTGATTCCAAAATACCCCATCATTGTCAGCAAAAACCATACCGAATTCAGGAACGCGGTTTTCCGAACGAGTCGTTAGTAGACGAGTCGAGCCTATTCGCACTTCAGTCCAATCTCCTAGAAAGTAGATCTGCTGATAGCCTAATTTACGCAGGCAACTTTCTAGACACTTATCTCTGGGAATCAAAACATCAACATGTTTTGGTAGATAAGCCAAAGAACGAATATCAAAATGATCTGTATGTTGATGAGAGATAACTAAGGTATCAAATTCAGGTAGGCGATCGAAGATTACTTCTCTTTTAGGACAAATATCTTCAATATCTTCGCAATGTGAGTCCCATAAAACAGGGTCCATCAAAACTTTGCAGTCTTGTGTTTCCACAAAAAGAGAGGCATGACCAATAAGATGAATTTTCATGTTAGTTAATGTGTTTTTTTACTTAGTAAGTTGGACTTAATTTAGAGCAAAATTTTGGCGATCGCTTGAATGTCGCTCAAAGGATATACCGTAAGACTTTTGCGATCGAAATCTATTTTGTGATTCCCTTGCCGAAAAAATAGACTTGGAACTTGGTAAAAGGTCTAGTAACAAATTCCGATTTTGCCTAGCCATTCCCATTGCCAGTAATCGCATCAAATCAGCATAACCAAGATATGTTTCATACTGCTGTCGCTTATCTGGCGGAATTTTGTCGAATTTAACTCCTTTTCCCCAACGTTGAACCGTATTCGGCTTGATTTTTAATACTTTGGCAATCAGATTAATACATTTTTCTCGATAGCCATGCTCAGATTCTAGTAACAAAATTTGGTCTTCTGTATAGCGTGGTCTGCCATTTTCTCTGACATCTTCTAATCCAAACCAACGTCGACAAAATATTCTAGGGTGCAGACTATGTTCTGAAGCTAGGCAAACTTTGAGAATTTTGCTGTCGATATTTGTGCTTGAAAACATAGTTAAAGTCTCAATTCAATGCTAAAGAAAACTAATTTGAGTTCTACTGAATGATGAAATTGTATTGTTCAGGAATATTTTTCATTTGAATACTGTAATTAGGGTTTTTGTTTCTATTACAAATAACTCAATGTATATTCACTCTTGATAATTACCTAAAATTTAAAATAAATAGAATCGATAGGCAATTCATATTTTTTAGATAAAACTCTTTTTTTTTATAGCAATCGCAGTATTGTTCAGGGTAATTGCAGCTAAATTAGCTTGACATAAGAAGCAAAAGAAAGGGGCATTTCCAGCCCGATTTTTGAAAATAAAACAGTCGAAAATGAATTCCAATTAGTTGATAGTAGATGGAATCTCAACAAGATATGATGACGGGGATGATGCCAGCTCAGAATCGGCTGAGAGTGGATGGAGAGAAATAGCTGTTAGGATTCAGCGTTGTGAACCCCGAGCAAAGTCAAGGCGTAATCATTATTCATGGCCGCACGGGTTGCGTTTCATCTTGATACTGCCTTTGGTCTTGTCCCGTTTGATTAAATTGACGCAGAGTCGCCGTAACAAGGTCATATTCTCTGGTCCATGGCCCATGCGAATACGGCTGCGGTCTTCTTTGAAGGTCACATCTAAGACCCAATGGAGACTATTTTCAATGCCCCAATGGGAGCGAATCACTTGAGCTTCTGAGGCAGCATTAGCGTCTAGACTGGTGATGTAGAAGCAGACCCGCTCCGTTTCTTTATTCCAGAGAAGGCGTCGCCGACGAACCATGACAATGCTAGCTAAACCTTTCCACTTTTGGTGGTTAGGTAAATGCGGTACTTGGCTAATGGGAACCACCCAAACTTGACGATGTTCAATCCGATGATGGCCTGCCTCAGTTGTTTCGGAGTAGCTGACTTGAATACCCGACCAGTTCTGTGCAATCGCCTGCTCAAAAAAGGTTTTAACCCCTTGATGCAGATTACCTTGATTACCTTTGACTGCAAGGATGTAATCTCCTCCATTGCGGATAATTTGGTCGGCAATCTTGGTTTGAGTGCCCATGGCATCAATAGTGATGATGGTGTCTTCAAGCTCCAGGAGTTCGAGTAACTCAGGAATCGCCGTAATCTCATTGGATTTGCCATCCACCCGCTGTTGCGCCAAGACCAAATGATGCTCTGCGGCCCAAGCACTCACACTAGGTCGTGCCTTGAGCTTGGCTTCACGGTCATAGGAACCACGAGTGGTTTTCCCATCCAGATTGATGATTTTAATGTCAAGCTGGACTGTCAATTGTTGCACCCAGCGTAGGAAAAAGCCGTGAAACTGTTCTGGGTTAATCTGAGCAAAAACCCGACTAAAGGTATCATGAGAGGGAATCCCGTAGGGCAACTCCAAAAAGGTAGCCAACCACTTCTGTTTCTCTCGACCATAGGTTTCCACCGCCACCATATTATCGGCTCCACTAAGGGTGGCCAGGATGGCAATGGTGATAATATCGCTCAATAAATGGTTTGGTTTTCGTTTGTTTCTGGGGTCATCTAAGCCCTTGAGTTCATCCAGAATCGTGCCCTTAAACTTTTTGACGGAAGCAGATACAGTCGTTGGAGGAACTGGAGCGAAACCCTTAGCCATGAGAATAAATTGGTAATGACACAACATTATATAGTGTCATTGATTGAGGGAATATTGCCTACCAGATATTCCCACTCATTAAAGCTGTTCTGTCAAGTACATTTGATACAAAATAACTGCAATTGCCCTGAAATTGAAAATTAAATTATCTATTTTAAGAGTGGAAGAATCAGCACTTGATTCGGTTTTGTCTTTAGTTTCTAATTTTGTTTTACTTTTGAGGAAAATTCCTGACTCGATTTATCTTGTTCCTCAGCTTTTAGTTGACTCTCTAGCTTACGGTATGTCCATAATCCCAATTATTAGATAATTGGGTAGAATTTACTGTCATCACCTTACATGAATGTTTCAGTCCCTGAAACAGCGGTCGTGAGATCTGAATCAACGTCAAATAAACTTTGGGGCGACAAAGTGAGAAAGTCTACTCTGGCGAATTCTTCGAGATCGCTAATGCCCTCGATGGCGAGGGTGTCACCTGTCGCTAGCTCTACTCCGCTAATCGTGTGCTGCTGGAAGGTTTCATCGTTAGGGGCATTAGAGAGTGTATTTTGGTTGAGGTTCCAGTTATCTACGAGGTCGTCGTTTACTCGGAACCTCATCAACCCTTCCCCATCTGACTCATCGAAGTAGCCCACCACAATATCGTATAAGCCTGATGAACCTGTAAAGCTTGTTGAAGCTGTGCCTGTATCCCCAGAGGCTCCTTTGAGACTGATCAGTGACTCTCCAGAATGTTGACCGCCCGAATCGTATTGGTTGGGATTGGGTCAAATCTGCACTGCTCAATGGTTGGAAATTACTTAACCGAGTTATCTTTACCAGCAATCAAGATCCAACTCCTGCAATCTCATCGCTCAAACAACATGAACAACGCCTCTATCAGTTGGAGTTTAAGGTTCAAACCCATTCTTATAATATTTCATAAGTTTTGTCAGTCAACCAGTATGTCTAGTTTGGCATAGAGTTGATGTTAATTAAAATACATTCAATCTGAGGAAATAGAATGATAGTAAATTTCAGTTATTTATTGTTTGAAAATATAAATCAAAACATTTACCAATAGCGATCGCCCTACAATAATAAATCTTACTATTGTATAATTTGCCTCAATTAACCAGAGCCAATTGCCAGCAAATGATTCATGAAAAAAACCGCCTGGGTAACATAGTAGATCGCCAATGGTTGCTGCAACAGTTAGATAACCCCCAAATAGTTATCGTAGATTGTCGATTTCGTTTAGCCGATCCTGACTGGGGAGAAGCGGAATATCGTACCTCTCATATCAAAGGTGCTTATTACCTCAATTTAGATCGGGATTTATCCAGTCAAGTACAAACTCATGGAGGCAGACATCCTCTACCAGATCTTAATCTGTTAGCTCAAAAGTTTGCCGATCTGGGAATTGTTAAAAATGAAACCCTAGTTGTTGCTTATGATGATTCTCGGTTTGCTTTTGCAGCGCGTCTGTGGTGGCTACTGCGCTATTTAGGTCATGATGCTGTAGTTTTACTAGACGGAGGTTGGAATGACTGGCTAAAACACGATTATCCTGTAAGTAATATCGTTCCTGAAGCTAAAGCGGGAAGTTTTACCCCTCAACCAAATTTAGATTGGTTAGTAGATATAAATACAGTCAAATCAGCTCAAAATCGGGATGAAGTAATTATAATCGATTCTCGCGATCGCGATCGCTATCTGGGAGAAAGAGAACCAATAGATCCCATAGCAGGAAGCATCCCAGGTGCGGTTAATTCTCCCTGGAAACAGGTAAGCAACGAAGCGGGATATCTCCAACCTTTAGAAACACAACGACAGCTGTGGGAAAATTTTCAACCCGCAGACGAAATAATTGTCTACTGTGGATCGGGAGTAACAGCTTGTGTGAATTTATTTTCACTTAACTTGACAGGATTTCATAATACTAAGCTATATCCTGGCGGTTGGAGTGATTGGTGTTCTTATCTACAAAATCAATAAACTGCCAATCAATCCCAGTTCAGTCGCTAAGATAAAAGTATTGACGATCGCTTGCAAGCGATCGCCTCGGTTGAATTAACTTTGGAAACTTCATCGAGATATTAGCTACTAACTATGACAGTTGAAGAATTCAGACAACAAAACCGCCAACAAATCAAAAATTATCCCCTGGCATTGCAAGCATTATGGTATGACTATCAAGATGATTGGCACAGATCCCATAAAACCATTGATTTTGCAGCGATCGCGATAGTGCTTGGGTTCATGCCTATTTACATCGCAAAGAGGGAGATTTAAGCAATGCTCGTTATTGGTATCGACTTAGTGGTAAACCAGAATCAAAGTTAAGTTTATCTCAAGAGCGACAACAGATTGCTCTGGCTTTATTAAGTCAACTTTAAATCTGTGGTTTAGACTAAAAAAATCATCAGAAAACAATTCAGCCAGTTAAAAATAGCTGAAATGTGAAACTAAGGGATTATGTAAAAATAACTTGAACAATTAGATGGCAACTTGGGGTTTGATAATATAGTTCCACTCGCCATGAAAACTGTTTGGCTCAATAGCAATGTCATTGAGTTGTTGATCTGTAACTTTAATTCCAGTT
>JASJEI010000098.1 GCA_030064795.1 Pleurocapsa sp. MO_226.B13
TTGATTTTTCTATTGCTAAAATTGATATTACATCGTAGTTGTCAACAGAAAAACTTATCTTTTAAACAAGCTGATTATTGTCAATTTTTCCGCTGACTTTTTCAGCAAACCCTAATTATCTTTTTAAATTTGCTACAGGTGATTGACGGGGAGACGGGGAGAAAGATGTGTAGCAATAATTTTCAGAATTGGTATTAAAAGCTGCAAAATGTGAGGTGAGATAATTGGCTGCTTAAGATTTACTTGATGAATTAGCTCTTAAAGATTCACCTTTCTGGTGAGATGAAAACCTTCTAGATGAAACTTGTACTCATTACTTTTAATAAGTTCAATAACATCAACAAGGATAGATTGTCTCATAAGATTAATTTCTATTTGCCACTGATAGCTTATGTTAGCAAACATCTCTTGATAATAATTAAAACAAGTATGAAGATGGATGGTAAAAGTCCTAGCTAGACGTTGTTTATAATGGTTCAAACAATCATCGAGTTTTTCTCCTTCCATAACAGCATTAAGGATACTTGTGGCTAAGATTGCTCCTCGCAGACCATATCCAGTACCATCACCACTTAAAGGATCTAGACTAATTGCCGCATCACCAACAGCAAGCCAACCGTTGCCACAAAAAGGCAAACTTAGAGAAGGAAAGGCTGCAAAAACTTGCAAATTATCCGACCAGGATTTAATCAGAGGACTTATATATTGAGAATGAGTTAAAAAACTTTCTAGCTTGGCAACAGAGTTGTTGTAAGTTTCTGGAATCATCCCTTGTAATATGCCCTTGCGCTCTCCAAAAGAAGCAAGAAACAGCCAACCTATCTCCTCGATCGACTCTATCCAGTAGCGATTCAGTTTAACATTACCATTGAGAACTGCATCAGTACTGATAACCTGACGTTGACCAAAATTCCACCGCCGACCTTTTCCAAGACTCAATCCACAGTTTGCTTTTCGACCTCCAGCATCGATTACCCAATCATATTCACTACTAAGATGATGCCAATCTAGTTGTTGAGGTAGATCGAGAAACCCGATCGAAGAGTTTGTTTGTCTGAGTTTTTCCAGTAAACGAGAAACCAAAAGATCGCCCTTAATTGCGATCGCAGGTTCTGGATTAATCTTAAGACTAGACCGAGATCCCCAACTTACGCCTCGTTCTTCTAGAATATGACCTTCAGCTAAAATTAGCTCTCGATCGTCCCAAATATTTTGTAGCAACTGACAGGTCAAATAATTCAGAAGCAGTGGTGGTTTGCTGTTGGCTATCGTGCTTAAGATGTCAATTTGCCATCCCTGACGAGATAATATTTGGGCGCAGGTTAAACCAGTTACACCTGTTCCCACAATTAGAACTCTTTTACTCATATTCAGATCCCCAAATAGCAAACAACGACAAATTAGGATATTTTTTGGTATCCCATAGAATCGAAAATGGCGATCGAGACTATTGTTCTATTAATGCTTGAATGTTCCTCAAAACAGCCAACTCTACGTCGAGATTTTGTCGAGCCATGGCTCTTTCAATAGCATCGCCAACCTTGAGCGCTAGTGCGTGTACTTTCTCGGCTTCCTCTTTGATTTTTTCCAGAAATTGACAAGTTTCTTCGGGTTTTGTCGGCGTTGGCCATTCGTCAGGTAAGGTAAACAGAGGAGTCATACCCTGTTCGGCTAATTGGAAGTTGACCCCATTTAAACTAAACATGATCTTAATTGCTTCTCTGATGGTTTTACCCGAAGCTTTATCTTTTAGAGCAAAACTGACTTGAATTAGTCGCAAAATGGTAGCGTAGTAGTGATCGCTCATCTGTTGCAGTCTTACTAGGGGAGTTTCGGGAGGAGCTTCAAAAGGTTCACCGTTTGTCCCTATGCCATAAGCAGATCTTAGATAAGAATCATTGAGACGACCAAGATTACGCTGAACATTGCTAAAGCGAACATAATGCTCTTCCCCTTCATCGATAATGAGCTTAACAATGCGGAGTAAATTTTCAGCGACTTCTGGAGTAAACCAGTCAGGATTTTGTTCGATCGCATCTAAAATACGAACGTACATCCCGTCAAGACCACGTGTAGTAACGCGACTGGGTCTTTCTACATCGATAAACCACTGGAGAGTTTGAGGAGTAAGCTGGCGTAAAACAAAAGGTTCGTTAAAGTTGCGACCTAGTAAGGCTGCCCTACCAACGGATACATCTGCGTCTAGCAGAGTTAGACATTCGTTAGCCCAGCGTAAATGTCGCATTTCATCAACGGCTATCTTTAAAATTTCTTGAGCCGCAGTCCAGATAGTTTTAGTGCGCCAGTCATTATTATCTTCAGCTAGATTCTCTGGTGTATTGAGAGAATAATAAGCATAGAGATACTCTACCGCTAAAGCATGTTCGACAGATGCTAAGTAGTTTAGTTCATTAATCAAATCCTCTTTGCTTTTGAGGGGATTAACCAGCGTGGGTCCTGGAGACGGAACATAGGATTCACCACTCTCACGATCGTTAACTACCGCTCGCAGTTGTTCCCAATCAGTTACTAATTCGCCGTAATCGAGTTCCCTTTGCCGACGGGCTTGAGCAGTACCTGCTATATCAGTTGTTGGGGGTTCTACTTGCCAGTTTTTGCGCAGGAAATTCAAATAGGGATAGTCTCCATCTTCGCTAGTAACCACATCGGGTTTATTTGATGCCCAATAAAAACAAGAGCAGTCACGGAAATCGTACATCCAAGGTGCGCAAAGGCTTTGAGTCAGTTGTCCTGGTTGGTAAACTTCTGGATCGATAACCCCATTTTCATCCAAATAGCGTGCCCTTTCTCCCACTAATATTGCCCAGCTAAAAGAACCTCGATCGCGGCGGCAGATAAAGCTTTCTCCTTGGCAGAATTTTACTTTTAGGGTTTCGATAGCTTCTGCTAATACCTTCTCAGAGGGTTGTTCCCGACCAATTAACAAGGCAATTTTCCCAGGTAATAAACCATGGGCATAGCGATATACTGCTAAACCTTGCTTGCCTACCATAACTTTTAGAGGAGGTTCTGTAGCAGATTCTTCTGCTTGAGTACGACCCATTATTGCCCAGACAAAAACGACCGGATTAAGTTTACTATTGGGCGTTAGGTCTTCTTGTCTTAATCCTGCTTGGTAAGGAAGACTGCCTTGTATGACTTCGATCGGCATTGCCCCAGAACCGCGATAAAATTCCACATAAAGACCGGGAAAGAAAAACTTATCGAGATTGCGGGTGTCACATTCTAAACCAGGATAAGAATTATCCACCCCATCTTCTGGTCGGGACACTGTGGGGTTGCCTACCACATAATAGGTGGCATTAGCAGTAAGATTGCGAGGAAAAATTTTCCACTGTCGAGGATCTTGTGGTTGTTCGTTGCTCATAATATTCTCTTACATTGCTACAGTAGATGGGTTACTAGTATGGTTTTGCCAGTAGTTTTTAGGGGAGATAAAATATTCTGGTTTGAGAGTTGAAATTTCCCCGTAGGTACGCAAACAAAAATCTAGCCAACTACGGATGTAGTCGCAGCCGACTCTACCTCGTCGCGATACTTCGTGATAACAACCACCACCACAGAGATATCTTGCCCAGCAACTACTACAGGGTTCTTGAAGATCTACATGATTGCGAGTTAAATGTTCTGTTCGTAAGGCAAAATTAGAACCAGTTTGAATATCCCCCATGAAATAGGCAGGATCGTCCACTAAACGGTGACAAGCATATAGTTTTCCTTCTGCATTGACGCTGAGATAGGCAGCGCCAGCACCGCAGGGATAGGGACGATGACTTCCGCGATGAATTTCGTTTAAAGCGACTTCAAAGTTGCCAAAAGGATAAAGTCTTCCCGCCAGCAGTTCGGTTTTGGCTTTTTCTCCACAGCGAATCATCCTCTGAGTAAACAAACGGAAATCTTCTGCGCTAAAAGCTAGAGAGGGATCTGGGGAGACTAAAACTGCAGCAAAACCGACTTCGTTAAAGCCCAATTCAATGAGATGGTCGAGAATTGGTAATAATTCTCCTGTTTTGGGGGTAACAGTAACTCGTGCGGAAAGATGTCGCGGTCTGCCATATTTTTTGAGGATGTTTAATCCAGCTATAAGGCGATCGTAACTTCCCGAACCATCTCGCATTTTTCTGAGTGCATCATTAGTTTGGCGATCGCCATCAATGCTAACTGCTATGGTAAAGGGAAATTCGGCAAACAATTGAGCATCTTCTGGTTGGATAAGAGTAGCGTTGGTGGTTAAGGAAAAACGAACTCGCCGATTAGCTTGAGTCGCTGCTTGAGTCGCATAATGGGTAATCTTATGGATTAGTTGACGATTGATTAGAGGTTCGCCTCCCATGTAACCGACGACAATTTCCGCCCCTGGTTCCGATTCTGCTATGAGTCGATCTACTGCTTGTCGGGCAACTTCCAAACTCATTAAGCGATCGCGTCCGCCAAATTTTCCTTCATCCGCATAGCAATAGGAACAACCCATATTACAAGTTTGGGCAACATTAAGAGACAGAGAAAATAGAGGAGGTGGGGTTAGAGGTGTTCCGTCGATGAATTGAAACTCACGATTAGGACTTAAAGTTGATAAGAGATCTGCAAGATCGCTTTTGTCTGAGTCTGAATGATTTTCTGCTTCCATCCACCTGGTAATTTGCGTGGCTAATTCTGAAGAAATATCAAACAAACGACTACCATCAACTACAAACAGATGTTCGCCAACTCCACTACGTAAAACTCGTAATTTTGTGGCTAAATCTAAATTCGTCTGTAATTTAGTACTATTCCCCATCTTCCACCTCTTGTCGGAGAAGTTTTAACCAAGCTTTCAGGAGATCGTATTGTCGGCGAGTAAGGCTGAGGGGATAGGCATCAGAACCTCTCATCAAAGCCGGCATTTGACGAGTGTAATAAGGATAATCACCATAAGGATTGCGAATCCATTTGTCAAATAACTCTGGCATTTCTCGCAAACGATCCTTAAATACTTCGTAAGCGATAAAACGACGATGATTCTGTCTTCCTAACTCAGTTAAGGGTAAGTCGTGTCCTGGACGAGGCTCCATTTTTGAGAAGAGAAGTTTCTCTGCGGTTTCTTCTGGCAAACCCGACCTGGTATTAGCAACTTGCGAGCGCTCATTCTGGATGTCTAGATTCATCCCCCCCATAGTTTCGTAGACTTTTTCCATCAAATCGCGAATTTCTAATTCGGTTGATGACCAAGCCTCATGGCTATCCATATAGCTTGGTTCTAGGACTTCTAAACGCTTAACGCGATCGGCCAGTCCATCAGCGATGGAAACTACATGACGGCGATCGGGTTGAAAATCAGGGGGTCCTACGGTAAATCGGGCATAGGCTACTACATCTGAGATTTGACAGCTAATTAAACCATCTCCCACATCATCAACCAATCCTAAACTCGTACTATTGCTATCTTGAGCGTAAAGACTCGGAGGATTGGTGCGAGAATCAGTTCCCTTGGCACTAGTAGGATTCCAGTTACACCAAGCAGCATCAGGATTGAGAATTAAATGTTCTTGAGGTAATTGATATTGTTGCGATCGATCTAATAAATTAGTAGGACCATAAACATAACCCTTCGCAGGAGTTAGTCTGAGGCGAAACTCGGGAAACTCGTCGTTTGGTTTGGTTAATTGAATACTACCTAGCAGAATTGATTTTCCTTGTGGGATTAGAGGTTGAGAAGTTCCTGGTAGACTACAACCGACCAGAGGTTTAGGGCTAGTATCATCTCCTGTAACAACTACTTCTCCTTCAATCTTGTCTCCTTCTTCCAGGGTGTAGTGATAGGGTTTATAATTGCCAATTTTTACTGTCCAGGTAATATCTCGAGCAGTTAATCCTAACTGTCCTAAAACAGAGGTGGTAATTGCTCCAGTCTTATTAGTCCCATCTATTTCCCATTCACCATGTATTTCAAAAAACGGACAAACAGGACGGAATAAAGATGGACTTGATTTTGGAGTTGCTCGGTCTTTAAAAACAATCTCTTCGGGAAGATAAGAAGTAATATTTCCTTGTGAGTCTACATTTAAAGTCAGGGCTGGCTTAATAGTCGTTTTTCCAGTCCCCCTCGGACTTTCATCATTTTCTGACCAGTGAAAACTCGCTAAAGGAGTATCAGAAGCACCTAACCTAGCAAAAGCCAAGGGTGGATAAATCCATAATTTTTTCAACATGAGGTCTTGACTCCTACGATTGAGGAAAAATGAATTATCAGGTTGTAGTTTAGAAGCATTTATCGAACCAACTCTGACGACAAAATTACTGTATTCAAGATGGAAAAATGCTTTCAGGATTTTTCTCCCCTCAAAGTAACAATCATCAGTAGATCGAAAAAGAGCAAAAACTCTTTGGAGTTGGAGGAGTCAGGAGTCAGGAGTCAGAATGATAATTGGCTAACACCTTACTGGCTAAAGTCTTTAACTTGTAGCCAAATTCTTCTCGACTGGCTCCTGGATTCTGTCTCCTGTCTCCTCTCAAATGCCCATGATTCCGTGACTTTGTGATCTACTGATCGTAGGGATTAGAGAGTTACGAAAACCCTGACAACAATCGCTCTTTACAAAATCGGCTTAGTAAACCCGATTTTGTCAGGAACTACAGTTCCTGGGCCCACTGGTAGCTGAGCAGGTTCTGGTATGTTCAGTTGCTCAAACTCGATTTTGTCGTTCCAGACCTTTCTCAAAAAATCCTCAATCACTTTAATCGTTAACAACTCGCCAGGGCAGCGACGGTATCCGAAACCAAAGGGCGCGTAGCCAGCATAGTCACATACGGGAAAAGGCTTGCCGTCGGTAAGGGGGTAGACATTACCAAATGCACTATTGGTCAGTTCGGTGTTTCTCGTTCCATCCTTTACTGGGAAGGTCTGTTTGTGGAAGGGACATTGGGCAAACCCGATTTCTTTAGCTCTGGCTTCGTCAATTTTGTCGCTGGTCGGTGCATCTTTGTAGCGCTCGGGGTCGATTCCTTTGGGTTCTCCCAGTGTCGTGGTTCTTCACTGGTGGCCTTATGCGGGCTAAAAATGTAGCCATATCTTTCGTAAAGTGGTTTTCTCGTTTCCTCGATGGTAGAGACGCTTCCAGCGTTGGGCGAAATCGTGCGGAATAACTCCATCACGAATTGCTCGAGGGGGGTAAATGGGGAGGGGGCGAGGGGCCGATCGTAATCACCTTCCATCGTCTTTTTCAACCATGCCCGGACATCAGGGTCTCCTGTATCCTTGCTCAGTATTTTCATGATGTTGTAAATAGTATTGCCCCACTGACTGAAGGCCACGAAATTATGGAAGCACTCGAACACAATATCTTTGCGCCTGAAATCCTCTCCCTCTTCACCATTCAAGAGCCAATAGTACACGAACGTTTTCTCTGGAGCTTCTACTTTTTTGTTTTTCACTTCATTGACTCTTTCTTCTATCCAGTCTTTCAACAACTTGCGGAGAGCGCGTACCCTCATGTAATTATCGTAGACAATCTCCTTGGTCGGATCCAGATAGGCAAGGACTGTGTTGAAACTTTCCCCTATCTCGCGAACTTCCGGCGGAATAGCATCACCTTTGACACCGAGATGTAAGTCCCAGTACAGGTCGAAATAGCTATCTAGGTACTGGCGCATCAGGGGTTTACCAGCATTCTTTTGGTCAAATAGCTGGTCGAAAAACTTAACTACCTTGTCTCCATACATGAGGCGATATAGATCGGGGGTAACGGCCGAATAGTAGATCCTTTTTCGACGATTATGGTTGCCACGTTTTTCGTAACCTTGGATAAATACCGAGAGCCCATCCTCTTCTTGATTCGGTTCCCAGTTGTCATATAATAGTCCCCATAAGTAATACGGAAGGGCGTTCTCCTTGCTGAATTTTTCCTCATCGAGCATGGGAAGAGATAGCCTCTCTCCTTGATAAACGCTTGTAACCAAAGAAGGTAAGATCGCATACTTGATATAATCAAGGTCAAAAGCGGTAGGAAGTAATTTGCCAAGATGACTTAGGGCTAACTCCTTTTTCTTCGGAATCTTTGAGAGTATATCTTCCTTAACCTCGTCAGTAAGGGAAGAGAAGAATTCAGAAACATCAGTAATAGGGAAAAGAGACATGGTTTTGACTCCTTATGGTGGGTAATGTTGTAGGATACTGATTTTTTTGGGTCAACTAATTTCTCATACCGCCATCGACCCAACGGCCAAAAAGAGCGATTTGCTTAGACGACCAGCAGGCATCGTAAGGAAGTGTGCCTGCCTCCAGCCGCTGTCGGAGCATCTGGGCGTTGGCGCGTATGCTGTTGGGATCGTTGAGATCGACACTGTCAAACTGTTTGAGCGTCACTAGGTCAAAGTCCCGAAACAACGGTCGAATGTCAGTCATGTAGCTTAAGGTACTCACTGATGCTTGACAAGGAAGTTCCTTTACTGGCTCGAGGCTTGGGTTCCTCTCACTCTTGATGCCAATTTGTCCTGGTGGCTCGTTATCAGGTGCTTGAGCATCGATCCACTCGCGGACGAACTGCTGCCGGGAGACATTGATACGAGGTCGGTAGCGTGGCATAGTCCCAGTCTTGCTTTCGCTTTCTAGTCGCGAGACCAGCTGCGAGTCTTTTGCGACCAGTTTACAATCGTTCTGTGGATCCTTGGCAAGCAAGGGTGTATTAAACATGTGCAGGCCGACGAATCGATCGCGATTAATGCCAGTCCAGAAGTTGGTGTGACCATCAATCCCAAATCCTCGCACTGCTTCTTCCAGAATGCGTGCGACCTTCTGAAAAGCCCGAGGCAGAGAGCTAGATGGTATGGATTTTCCATTGGCTAACGCTTCTAGGATTACTACCTGCCGTTCATCTGCCGCCTGCAGGTCTTCCAGGAATGGATCTTTTTTGTCGGGAGAACTCATTGCCTGTAGAGAGTCGCCCACGAGTGTCAGGGAGTTACGCACCACATCCAAATGCCCGCGCCAACGCAGCCGATCGAGGTCGGCAAGCATCAGGGTGTAGGGAAGCTGAAAAGTTGGACCAGCGTTGATGCCGTCATCGGGGTCTCGAAGCGGAAGTTGCACCATCTTTTCAGCAATCTTCTTAATGTGACGCATTTCGTCGAAGGTCCAGAGTAACAGCAAGCCGCGCGGCGTTCGATCTCCCTTGTCGGGTCCATCTGCTATGTAACGGGCACCCTCGATGCGCAAAAAGTGCATTAGATAAGCAAGCAACAACCGATAGCGGAGATTGAACAAGTGACCCCAAGCGCGCGTGCGGGAATTGGTGATGTAGCCACGCTCCTCGAAAGCTAACCGTGCATTATCAACCAGGTCAAAATCGCATCTTTGCCGGGGGCGTGTCAGCGATGTACTTGGATTTGTCGCGACTGGCCAGATGAAGTCCACGTTCTTAGGTTCGAGTTCCGACTCCAAGACCTGGAAGTCCTCATAAAGCTGAAGGAATCGTTCAAAGTGTGAGTCAACACGGTCTCCGTATCCTTCACCCTGTTCGGCAATTTTCTTAAGTGCCTCCACCGCTTGCTTTCTCAAGGTATTAGGATCGCAGCTTTCAAAGCTGTCTACGTGAACCTTTCGCGACTCATTATTTCTTAGATCTCCATCATATCCCCAATCCTGCCACGTAGCTTGTTGTCCGTCCATGAGATCGGTTCGGAAGTCCTCATCTTTAAGTTCGCCTTCAAACAACTCGATCAGCCGTTTGTAGATAGGCCCGACGTGTTGCACGGGATGACCGTCATTGGCGCATTGTGCTACTCGAGCGATCTTCTCCAGTCGCCTCCATTTAGCATCACTCATGTGCGGTGGCTTGTGGGCGGGCCTCTCGGCAGTGATATACTTGGCCAGAGATTGCTCGGAGAGTGGTTCTAGTTTGAAGCGAAATGGATATAGTTCGCTCTCGAAAGGTGAATGCTCCCGCTCGAAATTCAGCGGTGCGCCGAGCGATTGCAGCAAGTTCTGCACGGTCATCAAATGCCCCATCTCCTCACGGGCCATCTGAGCTATAACCTGGTACAAACTACGCACTCGACCCTGCAGTTCATAGTCCTCGAGATCGTAGCGAACGGAATAGGCTCCATAGAGGTACTGCACCATCAAGGCGTGCTCTACTTCTGCAGCAACGGTGAGTAAGAGGGCGGCTTCATCTCGAGGTTGGCGCGGGGGTTCCAAGCAAAGCGAACTCTCCTCCAGCTCTAAGGAAGTAGCGGTAGTCCGAGCGACAGTGGCTAGAGGCCTGCAGACAAGAGATTCTAACGGGATTTCATAATACTTCTTCATGACTTCAGTCCTCCCTGAGCAAATGTGGTGTTCTTGTCTCGATCGCTGGAGTGGGCTTGCGTAAAATCAAACGACTTTCAGATAAATCGTCACAGCTCGCGCGTACCATGAATTGGGCAGGGTTCAGTTTTTCGCCGGCATCATCCTGTAGATCCCAAGTCAGCGACCGTTGACCCGCAGCTGGCTCATTTTCCTCCACTAACGTGCGTACTTTCCCAGCAAAGCGATCGTATATTACAACAGACAGTGATTTGGCACCAGTAGGCACTGTAATAGAAATGTCCACACGATCGGTGTAAAGAATATCCTCTCTCGAAGTTAAGACAGAGCAAGACGCTACTTCTGTCTCCGTCGGTTCATAAATTTTCTGGTTAGTATATTTGTAAACTGTGTTGCCAGAGGCATAAGCTACGTTGCCAATCAAGCGAAAACGGTTAATGTACTGACCGCTAGTCTCGTATGGTGGACAGGGATTGTCGAGACCTTCGAGGGGTCGAGGCCAGGTATGGGTTAAGTCGCTCCAGGTTCGACCGCCATCTGTAGTACCACTGGTGCGTCCGCTAGAGAAGACTTTGTCACCCCAACCACCAACCCAACCAGTTTGACGATCTAGGAAGCCGATCCCTTCTAGATTTTCGTTGATCGTTTTGCCATCAGCATTGCGAATTTCTTGTCGCCGCCACGAATTGCCACCATCCTCAGTGATGAGGATAGCTCCTGCCTTGAGGTTTTCGCAGGCAATGACACCGAAATCATCGTCGAGAAACTGAATCTTCCAGCCCCATTCGCCAAGTGGTGCATTGATGTTTTCCCCTAACATATCTGTCCAAGTACGACCGCCATCTGAGGTTTTGAGTACGGTCGGCACTACGTCGGAGCGCCGAGGGTTGGGCTTCGTCGCACGGCCTCCAACCACCCAGCCGACATTCTCGTTTTTAAAGTAAATGTCAACTAAGAGTGTGGCAAGGTCTTCCATATCCCTCGCATACCAAGACTTCCCCCCATTTTCCGTCTTGAGGAATCTTGCTGGTCGTTCGGGGTAATTTGTCCCTGCAGCAAACATATGCTGTTCGTCGAGTACCCACAATCCGCAGACAGCTGATGGTGCATCTGCATTGTGACGACCTGAATTTTGCTGGGGCAAATTTGTCACCTGCTCCCAGTTATTGCCTCCATCAGTCGTATGGAAAAGCTGCCGTTTTGGTGTTGTACAGCCAACCCAGCCGACTTGCTCGTTCGCCATATTGATACAGCGAAAGTAAATCCGAGGAAATTGCGCTTGCTGTTTCCAACTGCAACCACCGTTTTCAGTTTTCAGAATCTGACCATTGCCATTAACAGCCCAGCCGACACCAGGACTGATGAAAAAGATATCATCATAGCGACCGGCAAGTTGTGCTGGGGTGGCAATCCACCGATAGCCATTGCTATTAACACTCATTTTTTGCCTCTGTTTATCTAAAATTTTGTTCTTTCAATCCCATCTTGTGTTTGTTCATAAAGATTACTCCAGATTGATTTTGGGAAGATATAAGAAAGGAATGGAGGAAAATAGCCTGAAAGCTAGACACAGAGAGGAATACAGCGAAAACATTATTAGATCTCTAGGAATATCTTATTATATGTCTAGACATATATTGGCAAGAAAGATAGAAGACTGATGGATAATAAAGTTGAAATCCGTTATCCGAAAGAAGCTGTGCTGAACCTTTTTACTACTCGGGCATTAAGATCACTCTTGTTCATATCATCTGGAGTTCTTAGCTGTGGTGCCTGCACTGCTAACGTGATTTCTGGTGTGATTTTTGAAACTTCCATTTGTCTTGCTCCTAAGTCTTTTGCTAACGAAGCTTAAACCTTATTGTTTTGTTCTCAACAGACACCAGTATTGTTTCCCTGAAAACTCTCTGAGGATGATTGACTTTGAAAAAGTGATGATTGAAACTCTTGTTGGACAATGTCTTCAGAGTTACTTTTCGTCTGGTGAGAGATACTCTAACTTTAAATCGACTTTTGATAATGCGTTAATTTCTTTTTAATCCCATTACAGAGGTAAATTTTTCTTGAGAAATAGATTTTTTATTTGTAAGTAGCTTTACTAAAAATATACAAATAAGTATCGGTAATATGTTGCCAATTTAATACTTTGTAACGGGCATTTCGCACCTTGAAGGAAATATTGGTAGTGAAACAAAAATCTGTGGGATGAGTCTGGATACAAGATAGTAAATTAGAAAAATCCAGATGGAATGTCTTCTTTGTGGTCATGAGAAAGTTCACAAACACGGAAAAACAACTAAAGGAATCCAGAGATATAAATGCCCTAACTGTGCTCAAACATTTCCCGAAAATATAGGAACTCTGTATTACAATCGGCATCTTAGTCCAAAATACGTTCATACAATCCTTCAGTCCCATGCAGAGGGGAGTAGTCTGAGGGGAGTAAGTCGAATAAGTGGAAGAGTGGAAGAGCTTACGGCACAGTAGTATCTCTCGTTAGAGATGCTGCTCAAAAATCCCAGATGGTTCATAATGCTGAAGTACAAGAAGTCAAAACCGATGAAATTATTGGGGATGAAATGTGGTCTTTTGTCCGAAAAAAACCAAAAATTGCCAACCAGAAGATTTAGAAACGGGAGACTGTTGGATTGGAATTAGTTTAGCTTCTGACAGTGGGCTGATTATCGCTGCACGTGTTGGAAAACATACTGATGAGTTCCTGTCAGAGTTGGTGTTTAGTACAGAAGGGAAAACAGACTGTCAATATTGGAATACAGATGCTTGGGGTGGTTATGAACGAGTATTGCCAGAAGAAATAAATCATTACGTCGGCAAAGATCAAACTCAACGTCTCGAACGTACAAATGGAATTATTCGACAACAAACGGGTAGATGGCATCGACGACAAAATAAATTTGGCAAAGCTTGGTCGCAAACAGAAATAACGACCACACCCGTCGTCAGTTATTTCAATTGGATTTGGTGCAATATTCGATGGGGAACAACAGCATCACAAAGAGCGGGATTAACCTCAAGAAAATGGAGTTGGAACGATCTCGTCAGCTATCCCACAGTTATTTGATGCA
Organism: Pleurocapsa sp. MO_226.B13; assembly: GCA_030064795.1. The sequence goes on from JASJEI010000098.1 coordinate 13,387, forward strand.
CCACCCTCTAATTTTTTGCAACACAACCTAATTACGCCAATGATGAGTTATTACTGAACTTTTCTGAAGTTTATTACTGAACTTTCCTGAACTTTTCGTGATTTTTTCTGCTGGAGATTTCTAGCATACTGAAAGTCAAGAATAAGTCACCCAAGACTCGTTTAACTGATATGGATTTTAGTTGGACTCCAGAACAAACAGCGCTTTATGAGCAAACACTATCGTTTGCTCAAGCGCATTTAAATACCCCTAAACCCAATAGACAAGCTGCCTACTTCCCTAGGGCGCAATGGCAAAAATGTGGTCAAATGGGGCTGTTAGGCTTGTCGGTACCTGAACAGTATGGCGGCAAGGGACTCGATGCTCTATCAACCGCCCACACGGCAGAGGCTTTTGGCAAAGGCTGTCAGGACGGGGGGTTGTTATTTTCAGCGGCGGCTCACCTGTGCGCCTGTGTGATGCCTATCGTCGAGTTTGGCAGCGACCGCCTGAGGTCTCGCCTGCTGCCTCGATTGGTTTCTGGGGAGTGGATTGGGGCCAACGCCATGACCGAAGCCAAAGCTGGTTCTGACATTTCTCAACTAGCCACCCAAGCCGTCCCAGATGGCGATCGCTACGTGCTAACGGGGACTAAAAGCTACGTGTCAAATGGTCCCATTGCCAATCTCTTGGTGGTCTATGCTGCCACCAATCCGGCCCATGGAGCCCTGGGTATTAGTGCCTTTGTGGTCGAACGTGACCAACCGGGGGTGACCACGGGAGAGCCCTTCAAAACCATGGGACTGAACTCGGCCCCCATTAGTCAGGTGCACTTCGATCGCTGTCGCGTCCCAGCAATCAATTTACTGGGGGAGCCCGGTCAGGGCAGCGCCATTTTTGCTCGCTCTATGCAGTGGGAGCGCACCTGCCTCTTTGCCACCTACCTGGGCAGTATGGAGCGCCAGCTAGAGCAGACCATTGCCCATGCAACCCAGCGCAAGCAATATCGCCGTCCCATTGGCAAAAAGCAAGCGGTCTCCCATCGCATTGCCGATATGAAGCTACGGCTGGAAGCTGCTCGACTGTTATTATACCAGGCTTGCTGGCAGATGGAGCGACAGGCTGATGCGACCATGGCGGTTTCCATGGCGAAGCTGGCCATTAGCGAAGCGGCGATTCAGTCCAGCCTAGATGCCCTGCACATTCATGGAGGACTCGGCTATTTGAGCCAGACCGGTATTGAACAATCTGTGCGCGATGCCATTCCATCCACCATTTTTTCAGGCACGTCAGAAATTCAGCGAGATCTTATAGCAAGCAGGTTAGGACTATGACATTAGCAAGCTTAGTACGCCGCAGTGCTGCCCGCACTCCAAAGGCTTTAGCCGTCAGCGGTCCCGACCAAACCCTGACCTATGGCGAGCTCGATAGGCTGGCCAATCAACTGGCGAGAGCCCTCGCTCAGATGGGGGTGGCAAGAGGCGATCGCGTCGGCATTTGGGTTGATAAATCCGCCAAAGCAGTCGTGGCTATGCAAGCCATCCTGCGGTTAGGCGCGGCCTACGTACCCCTGGATCCCCTCAGCCCTCTGGTGCGAGTGAGCCAAATTATCCAAGACTGCGACCTAGGAGTCCTGGTTACGCAGCAGCAGCGAGCCGAACAGATTGCCCAGACCGAGCTGGCTGGTCTACCCTGCTTTACCGTGGATGCCCCCTGGCAGTCTTTGAGCTGGCAAGATTTGCCTTGCTTTTCGGCTCAGTCGTTAGCCTTGACGGAACCAGACAACCATGAGCTGGCCTACATCCTTTACACCTCTGGCTCGACCGGGCGACCCAAGGGCGTCTGCATTAGCCACGGCAATGCTCTCGCTTTCATTGAGTGGGCGGCTCAGACGCTAGATATCCAGCCCAGCGATCGGTTTAGCAACCATGCTCCCTTCCACTTTGACCTGTCCGTTTTAGATCTCTATGTCGCCTTTTGGTCGGGGGCCTGTGTCTATCTGATTCCCCAGGGAGCGGCCTACCTGCCCCACCAGCTGGTTAACTTTCTCGTGGACCAGCAAATCACCGTTTGGTACTCGGTGCCGTCGGCTCTAATAATGATGATGCAACAGGGCAATCTATTGACGGCACGGGGGCTGGCCCTGAGAGCCGTAATTTTTGCCGGAGAACCGTTCCCAGTCAAATACTTGCGCTCGCTCGTGCAATGGCGTGGGGTGAGGTTTCTCAACTTCTATGGTCCGACCGAAACCAATGTCTGTACGTATTTTGAGGTCAAGCGTCTCTCACCGGATAGAAAAGAACCTGTCCCCATTGGCAAAGCCTGTAGTGGAAATCGAGTCTGGGCCATGAAGGTCGACGGCACGGTTGCCCAGGCTGGGGAAGAAGGCGAACTAATGGTGGCTGGCCCCACGGTGATGCTGGGCTACTGGGGACGACCACCCCAGGGCAAACAGGCCTATGCCACTGGCGATCTTGTGCGACTACAGCCGGACGGCAACTACGTCTACATCGATCGCCGCGATCGTCTGGTCAAGGTGCGAGGTCACCGGGTTGAGCCAGGAGACATTGAAGCCACACTATTGCTCCATCCTGCCATTGAGGCAGCGGCGGTCATTGTAATCGGCGAGGGCATCCAGGCTCGGCTGGTCGCCTTTCTGGTGACCCAGCCCCATCAGGCAAAGTTGAATGTGCTGCAAGTCAAGCAACACTGTGCCAAACACCTGCCTCGGTACATGATTGTGGATGGGGTGCACCACCTCCCCGCTTTACCGCGCACGGGCAACGGCAAGGTCGATCGCCGTCAGCTAGCGACCTTGGCAACTGTACCGCGAAGACGACCTGTCGACTCACGGTCACCCTGAACCAACAGGCATCCTAATGCCCAATCCCAACCAATTATGCACCCATGCAGAGCCCCCAGGAGATTTCTATGACTACCCCGACACCTGCCAAGCCCCACCCACTCGATACCATTATTGACGACCTCGCGACTTTTCTAAGTCAAGAGATTTTAGAAGATGAGGAGATTAGCCTAGAGTCCTCCACCCCCCTACTGCAGCTGGGCATTATTGATTCGCTGACAATGGTGTCGTTGTTGAGCTTCATTGAAACTAAGTTTGGGGTGATGGTCCCCAATGAGGCGGTGACACCTGAGAACCTCGAAAGTTTAACGAATATTGCGCAGCTAATTAGCCAACTCCAAGATCGACAAGAGACGGCGGTGGCGATCGCCACCAAGTCCCACCCTTTGGACGAAACCTTACGCGTCCTGGAAGCAGGGGGCATTCAGCGGCGAACAACAATCTTGCAACAGGATGGTGCTACCCAACAGATGCATACCTTGAGCGTATCCGGTGAGCAGCCCACCTGGGTCTTCCTGCCCGGAGGCAGCCCGTCTACTACCTGGGCACCCCTGTTGCGATCGCTGATGGATGAACAGGCGGCAATCGCCATTGACCTGGCAGGCTTTGGTCTCTCCATTACCGACCAGATGCAGCCCACTTACCAGAACCACCTCAACTACACCCTGGCACTGCTTCAGACCCTGACCCCACCGCCCTACGTGCTGGTAGGCAGTTCAGCCGGAGCGATGCTAGCCACAGAAATTGCGCGTCGCCATCCTGACTGGGTTAAAGCGCTGGTAATTATCGGCTTTGGGCTAATTGAAGACGTACCTGCCTGGTGGCAACGGCTGATGCACCTGGTCGACCATCCCGAACAGTTTCTCCAGGCCGCCTACCATCGTCCTCCCAAACTAACTCCGACCCTACAAACACTGATTAACGATGTAATCAGTCGCCCAGCCTATCGCAGCTTTCTGCAAGACGGTGGATTTGAAGCTATGACCACCACCTTCGAGCGCCTGACCGTACCCACCCTCTTTGTAGCCGGTCAAGAAGACCAAATCATCCCCCCCGCCGCCGTCACCGCCGCCGCGAGCCGCATCCCCGGAGCCACGATTGAATGGCTCGCCCGTTGCGGTCATTTTCCTCCGACAGAACAACCGGAAGAACTGCTGTATCTGATACAGACCTTTCTGCAAACGTTGGACTAATCAACGCTTTAACCTTAACTCCTTTCCTCCCATGATCCTCTCCCCTGACATCGAAAAATTTGATGTGGTAACTATCGGCGCTGGTCCTGGTGGTGCAACCCTCGCAACCTACTTGACCCGCGCCGGTCTATCGGTCTTGTTATTAGAAAAACAAAGCTTTCCTCACAAATCCCCCTCAGAACAAATTCCCCAGAGAACCTCCTCATGTTAGATATTCCCCATCAGTGTGACGTTGTTGTGATCGGCGGTGGCCCTGCCGGTAGTTTGGCCAGTACCTTTTTGGTCCAAAAGGGCTATGACGTGGTCCTCCTAGAGCGTCAAAAACATCCTCGCCCCCACGTCGGCGAAAACATCATTCCCCATTTCTGGAAATATGCTGACCTGGCCCAGGTCAGTGACACTATCGCCGCCGAAGGATTTATCCAAAAGGCAGGGGGTACCGTGGTCTGGGATGGGGTGATCCGCCAGATGGCGTTTAAGGACTTTGGCTATACCCGCCCTGCGTACCATACCGAGCGCGATCGCTTTGACGAGATTTTGCTGCGCAATGCTCAACGACAGGGAGCCCAGGTCTTTGAAGAAGTGTTAGTCACTGAGGTGGCATTTAACCAAACCCAACAGCAGCAAACCGTAAACTATCGCCGAATCAAGGAGAAAGGCGAAGGACAAATTACCTGTCGCTTTGTGGTCGATGCCAGTGGCCAGCAGTCGATTGTGGCGCGCCAGTTGGGTATTCGAGAACTGGACAACAGCTTTCGATTTATGAGCCTATGGGGCTATTTTACGGGGTCAAAGTACATCGGCCCAGACGGGCGAGCTTACGACCCTGAATCGTTATCTCAAGTACCACCGACCACCTTGGTCTCGTCGATTGCGGAAACTGGCGATTGGGGTTGGGTCTGGCACATTCCCCTACGGCAGCAAACTAGCGTTGGGTTGGTCTTGCCGATTGAATTTATGAAAACAGCTAAATCAACCGAAACCTCCTGGGAAGAATACTTTCAGCAAAAGTGTGCGACGCTCCCCATCCTCAATCAGCTCTTAGCGGGGGCAAGGTTTCGAGCCGATCGCTTTGGCAAGATCGCTGACTACTCCTATCGTTCAACCCATGTGGCTGGCCCCGGTTATTTCCTGATTGGCGATGCTGCTGGGTTCATCGATCCAATTTTTTCGGTGGGGGTGGTGTTGGGTATGTATTCCGCTTATCTGGCCGCTTGGACCATTGACCGCAGCTTTAAGTCTCCCGATCGGACTCACCAGCATCAAGACTTTTTTAGCCGCCAGTTGATGGGACGGTTAGAGGTTTCCCGGTCACTGGCTTTGCCTCGCTATCAGGCTGGAGAACAGACCAGCCACCTGGCACAGCGTTCTGTGCAATTTGAAAGCTCTCTGGAGCAAGAATTGATGAATGTGGTCTCCCAGATGACCACGCGCTCGGCCAACTTTCAGAACCTGGTCAAAGAACCGGCTCCATCTGCTACGGCAGATAAGTTCAAAGTCCTTGAAGGGATTGAATTTTGAGGTGCTCAAGTGAAATTATTTTACTCAACGTGCGTTGGTATTGCCGTTATCCCCTCAGCTACAGGAACTTAGAAGAAATGATGTCTGAAAGAGGATTAAATGTTGACTATAGCACTATAAATCGATGGGTTCTTCATTATGCTCCAGAACTAGATCGGCGTTGTCGAAACCATCTTAAGCCTAGTAATGATTCGTGGAAAGTAGACGAAACTTATGTGAAAGTTAAGAAACAGTGGAAGTATCTCTATCGGGCAGTGGATAGTCAAGGTAATACCATAGACTTTCTGCTGACAGCTAAACGAGATCCTGAAGCTGCCAAACGCTTCTTCATCAAAGCACTTAAAGCGACTCATACTCAAAATCCTAGAGTAATCGCCATCAATGTAGATAAAAATCCATCTGATCCGCCAGCGATTGAGCAGCTCAAGAAGTCTACCATGTTGCCTCCAAGGACTAAACTCAGACAGGTTAAGTACTTGAATAATATGGTGGAGCAGGATCATCGTGGAATAAAACATCTGATTAATCCTGGCATGAGCTTTGGTTCATTTAATTCAGCCCGAAGAACTATCCAAGGCTACGAAGCAATGAATATGATCCGTAAGGGACAGATTAACAATGTAAAAAAAGGGGATGTTAGAGGATAGATATCTTTTATCAATCAAATCTTCGGAATAACTATCTAAATTTCTTCTTATTCTGGAATTATTGCTGTCTTCCCTTAATTTTTGCGACACAACCGTCTTTGCTAATCAACAACCTCAACTAATGTGAGAATAAGTATGCTCAAGCAAAAACTAGCTCGAACCAGCAAAAAAGGCAACCTAAACAGCCAGAGCCAATTTATCTCCAAATTTTTCTACCTTGCTGCCAAGACTGTGTTTTCAAGACCCTTTATTGGCATCAGCATACTAGTTGCGGTCACTGTCTGGACTGTATGGTTAACTCTAACTGGTCCTAGTCGCGCCCTTTCTAATCTGATTGCCAACTGGGAGACTGCCGTAACTATGATTTTTGGTTCTATGATTGCAGGCGCTACCAGCATGGGTGGGGGAGCAGTTGCTTTTCCAGTTTTTACCAAAGTGCTTCACGTTCCTCCCCACGAGGCAAAAGTATTTTCTCTAGGCATTCAAAGTGTCGGTATGACTGCGGCTTCATTGACCATTGTGGCAATGAAAACCAGGGTAGAGTGGCGGTTCATCCGTTGGGCTTCTCTTGGAGGTACTCCTGGCATCATCCTCAGCTCAGTCTTTTTAGCCCCAGTTCTGCCCCCACCTGTAATCAGGTTTTCTTTCACGATGATCATCTGCAGCTTTGGTATCGTTTTGTTCACTTTAAATCGTACGAGAAGGAATCGAAATTTAGCTATCCCTGCTTGGGGAAAAAGAGAACGGATCTTATCGCTATTAGCAGGACTTTGGGGAGGAATCGTTAGCGGTTTAGTCGGCAGTGGTATAGATATTGTTGGTTTTTCCATCATGGTGTTACTGTTCGGCTTGTGCGAAAAGGTAAGCACCCCGACCTCAGTTATTCTGATGGCGATCAATTCTGTGGTTGGTTTTATCCTTCATTTATACTTTGTTGGTGATTTTGTCGAGCCTGTAACTAATTATTGGCTAGCAACAGTACCAGTAGTTGTAGTCGGTGCCCCAACAGGTGCTATTTTGTGTAATTTGATGAAACGAAAAACCATTGTCAGGATACTTATTGGTCTGATCTTAATTGAGTTGGTTAGTTCTTTTCTACTGATTCCTTTAACTGCTAAGCTCCTTTGTATTTCTCTCTTCGTGTTTGCCATCTTCTCATCAATTTATTACTGGATGTACAACATTGGTCACAAGTTAAGGAATTGGGAAGAAAGTCAAGAGGAATCAGGAATTGAGTGAAACTTAGAATTAACAAGTAACCCATGCGATTCAGTTTCTCCATGAGTAAGAGCAAAAAACTCAACCGAGACCATGCCAAGAAAACCCAACGCCCGATGGCGGAAGATGAGGTGATAGCTAATCAACTAGAAGCATTATTGACACCAGCTATTACCTCTCAAGAAAATTATTATCGGCAACTAGGACTGCGAGACAGAATACTGAATTTACCATTGATGGTAGCTGCGGTCTTGACTTTACTCTGGAACTATAGTAAATTCATTAGTGCGGGCAATTGCAGCAATACGACAATCTTCTGTCCCAATTCTTTTTATTTTGGCAGGAAGAGATTGATAGATACTTTCGGCTTCTAGAGTGTAAGACAAAATCTGAAAGCGATGGAGAGCAGAAAATAAGTCCTCAAAATAGCGATAGGCTTCTGTCACAGATGACTTTCGTTTTGCTTTTTGCACATAAGCTAAAGCACCCTGTAATATCTCTTCAATAGTAATGATGCTGATGAAGATTTGTTTGGGTGGTTGGCTTAAAATTCTAGCTGTTAGTTGAGGATAGTAAAGTCTTTCATCTAAGAAATTACTAACAACACTGGTATCGAGAAGATACATTAATCTTGCTTGTCCGATTTAGTATCTAAAAGCTTATTTGTTTCTTCTTCTATCTGTTTTGCGAGAACGTTCTATTTCTGACTGCGTTAAGTGCCAAAATTCCCCTCCAAACTTACCAGCGATATCCGCCAAAAGATTATCGCTCGCTTGTTTTGTTTCAGACTGTTGATGGGAAACTTTATTTGTCTTCATTTTGCTTCGGATTGTTTTTCCTACTGTTTATTTTAGCTTTAAAAGTTTGCCAGTTATTTGTGGGCTGCCATGCAATCCAAAGACTTCTGGAGGAGGCGCGCTCGTTTTATTAGATTGTCAAGTGTACCTATAGTAGCAAAGCTATGACGTTAGACTGATCGCTGATTGGCGATCGTACCAACTGCCAAATTGAGAATTACCAGAGGATAAAATAACTGACATAGGGGATTGCTCAAGTTTTTTAAATTCTATAAAAACTCTAAAAATGTATTTGGGGTTGACGCTTAAAACAGGTATATATCAACCATTACAAAAATTGTTCGACCGTATTATCATATTTTTAAAGCTATTTATATTTAAAGCGATCGCGATCAGGGTAAATTGTTTAATCGTATTATTATTTAATTTACGACTTTAATAGTGTTGAAATTATCAAAATTGTTTAACCGAATTATTCTTTTACAATTGCCACCACAACTAGACGGTAAACACAATGCCTTGGAGGATGCTCGGTGGAATAAAAAAACATTTGAATTTTTGCAACGAGTTGACTTGGACTGATTGCTACTATAAGAAATAAGAAGTGAACAAAATACTTATTCTCGATAAAGATGGGACATTAACCAATACCGTCTCAGGTGAAAAATTCGTACAAAGTCCTATAGACCAAAAAATAATTCCAGGTATGAATGAGGCTTTAATTTTAGCCAAGAAGCTGGGTTATAAAATTGCTGTGGCTAGCAATCAAGGAGGAGTAAAAGCGGGATTCAAAACAGAAAGAGATACCCTTAAAGAATTCAATTGTCTGCACGTTTTATACCCCGAGATAGATTTGTCTGTTTTCTGTCCCGATGATGGGAATGTCATTGGTACGATCGCAGCCTCCAATGGACTGGGTTCTTATAAGCGATATACACACCAGGACTTCGATCTTTCTAATATAGAACAATCTGGAAAAGGTGTTTCTCAATTTGATAGTTTTCGCAAGCCAGGAGCGGGAATGATCCAATATATAATTTCCCAGTTTCTAGGTGCGAAAAAAGTCAGCCCGTTCCCTGGAGGTGACCTCCAGGGCTTGCGGGCTGACGCATTCCGCGTGATTTTTGTAGGCGATCGCCCTGAAGACGAACAAGCTGCTCTGAATGCAGGCGTTACTTTTATCTGGGCAGATATTTTTGCTAATGATTATCAAAGATTTCTTTGAAACCACTTCTTATTTTCTATTTCCTATTTCCTATTTCCTATTTCCAAGGCTATTGCAGCCTTCTTGAGATACTCGATCAACTCATCCAACTCGTCTTCATCCAGACTTTCTATCGTCTTGGTAGTAGAGAAAAAGACCATCTTTTCGATCTTGACGCGATTAAAGTTATTGTGCTTAATTAAGCGTTCGACTAGTTGTCTTTTTTGGCTGATCAAGATCATCTAAAAAAAGCGTTTTTGCCAATTGTAGCTTAAAATCAAACCCTTGTTTCTCTTAATTTTAAGAGTGACGCAATGCGGGACAAAAGCCGATCGCGCTTGTTAAGATAGGGTGCGATCGCCTTTGTAGATTAACTGCTCTGGGGGCGATCGCTCTTTTAAGTCGTAAGTTGTAACTCACCGTTCGCTCATTTTAAAATTGAGTTGCTTAATAAATGAGGCAAACAATATTCTAGACAAGGGTTTCAGCCTATTGACAGGAAACAGAGGGGAAATTTAAGGCGATCGCTTCGTTGACATAGCGATCGCGGTTTGAAGAATTTTAGAAGGCGATCGCTCTTTCTGAATTTTCTCTGGTTTACATTCTCTATATCTTTTTGAAGCCTTATGCAGTAAGCTTTTACGCCATTATAATTCTGAAAGACTCAGAAATTTGAGCGAACGGTGAGTCAGACAACT
>JASJEI010000412.1 GCA_030064795.1 Pleurocapsa sp. MO_226.B13
CCTCACAATTGGGGCGGTCGGCGGGCAATAACCTCTGGCTAAAACTTATCCATTTGAATAAGGCTGACCAACTTTGACTAACTTTTTTGTAGCCCTTGTAAATATTCAAATGTCCCATCTTCTTGCCATCGTTGTAACCAACGATGAGTTGCACTCTTTGATGCCCAAATCTCTCCTCGTGGCAAGTCACACCAGCGACATCCAGTAATGAGGATATACATTAGGCTATTTAAAACATGACGAAATGGAGTATGAGGCATTCCCCGTGTTCGCTTCTTTGGAGGAGGGAAAATATCCTCAAACAATTTCCATCTCTGTATCGCTTAAACCTTCAAAACGTCCTGCCATTCTACTCTCTGTCTCATCAAGAGTAAATTATCATGTTTTGGATATTAGTGGGATAGATTCACTCAGAACCTTATATCTTCTTTGCTACAATAAAACGTCTTGGTGGTGAGGGAAAAAATATTTCAGTTTCAACGAGTTGAAAATTTGCATTAACTATAAAATCTTCTAATTCAGATATTTTGAAACACTTAACGTATGGAATTAATCTTAATTTACCGAGTATGAACGCGACAATACTCCAAAATTTATTTTTCTCTGCCAGGCATACTGTTCCAGAAATAAATAATCCTCCCGTCTTGAGTAATTCGTTTATTCTTTGCATGACCTTGTGGGGATCTTCTAATAAATGTAAAACGTTGAAAGCTAAAATTACGTCAAATGATTCTTTTTTAATAGTCTCATCAAATATGGTCGAGCGGGCGAATTTGACATTTTTAATCTTGCTCTCTTCTGCTTTTCTTTTGGCAATTTCAATCATTTTTGACGATATATCGGTAGCATAAATCTCCTGAACGCGATCGGCTAATTCCAAGGCAATCGTTCCCGTCCCACATCCAAACTCGAAAACAATATCGTTTATGTTGAGATGTTTTTTAGTGTTTTCAAGAGTCTCATTGTAAGCCTTTTTATTTTTAATGGCTTGCTTTTCATAACTATTTGCTGTTTTGTCCCAAAACTTTTCCGCTCTAGACATTTTAAAAATTTTCCATTATTTAACCTTATGCTATCAACTTATCTATTTGGCGTTGCGACATATGTATAAAGAGCAATAATAGAAAGCTGACAAGCATCACCTGCCACATATTCTGCCCACTAGAATATTTTCACCAAGGAACTGAGTTGTGAATGTAGTTTTTGAAAAAGAAAGTATTAATACTTGTACGGTTATCCTCCCCTCCATAGTCACAGTCGGGAGAGATAGAGTATGAATGATCGACTTTACAAAAGTTTGCACAGCCAAAAAACCATGATGAATTTAATCCTTCTGATCGTGTACATCTGGGCTTGGCTAGGGATTCTAAACCAGCTCAGCAGAACAAATCCGTCCAACTGACACAGTTTAACTTTCTTAAGATCAATCTTCCGACTGATGCCAGGCTATCTTGACAATAATTAACATAAATTATGAATACTTAAAAATCTTCTCATACAAAAAGCCGTGAGTCAGTTATGAAAGATTCCGAACAACTATCTTTGGAACAAAAATTCAATTTAAGAACATTTGCCGATCTAGTGCAAACTCTTTCTTCTGAGGAAGCGCAGGGTTTGTCGATTGAACTTTATCGACGAATGATGCTTAAAGATAACTTATACCAGGAGTTATTACGAGATTATTGGGATACTAGCTCATTCCCTACGTCTGCTTAAAATTCTCATGTTGAGTTAAGGTTGCTTCAACTCTTAGCATTCATCACCCAAAAACGAGTTAAACAATCAATCAATTTAAATTACTCAAATTTTTAGATATTCTCATGGAACTGCATCAGATTGAAACTTATCTCGATAACCCTAATCCTCAAAATCGTATGAAAGCGATTACCGAGTTAAGGAACTATGAACCTAATTTAGTTGTTCCTTTACTAAAGCGAAGAATGTATGACCAAGAATTTATTATTCGTTCTTTTGTCGCTACGGGTTTGGGACATAAACGAACAAAAGAAGGCTTTGAGTTGTTACTGGATTTAATCGAGAACGATCGCGATTATAATGTCAGAGCTGAAGCTGCTAATTCTCTGGCCAAATATGGTGAGAGTGCCATTCCCCATCTGGTGAAATTATTCCGACAAGACTCTCATTGGCTGGTAAGGTATAGTATTTTTGCCGCTATCGATTTAAGACAACATCCTGAAATTCTTCTGGAATTTTGTACTTTAGCACTCAGGGGAGACGATACAGTTGTCCAGCAAACAGCACTCGCCAGTTTAGGACAATTAGCCAATACATCCGAAGCTCCCAAAGCTTTAGAGCTTCTATTCTCAGCAGCTACATCAGAGCTAGGAGAAATCCGCGCTCAGGTAGCAAGAGTTTTGAAACATTTTGAAGACCCGAAGGCAAAAGCTGCTCTAATGAATCTGCGACAGGATTCTGATTATCGAGTTGTTGGTGCAACTTTAGAAGGACTTATTTAGAGTCAAGATCGCAGAAGCACTCACTTTGAGCGTTGTTGAATCAGTTGAGTGCTTGGCAGCTATTTATTCAAAAACACAATCATGAAAGTAAAGTAGTCACAGCTACTTCTCAAAATCGTAGTTGGGTTATTTGCTGAAATCTACCTAACGGTTATTGGGTTAGATAGTCTGGCTGATTATGGTGAGTTTGTTTTTCAAAACTCAAACCATATCCAAACCCAGACTTTTGTCAAATATTTTTCATAAAAGTTGCTAAAACTTAAATTATTGTTACACTATCAATAGCAAGTTTCAGTCTAGTCATTTCATTAACACAAATCATGAGTAATCCTCTTAGTTTCATTCCCTTTCCAGAACCTCTTAAAGCTCAATCCCTGGTTTACGATTTGAAAAAACGCCTTGACTGGGGAGAACCAGCTCTCACCATTATTGACGTAAGAGATCGAGAAGCTTTCAACACTAGCCATATCTCAGGAGCTGTTTCTCTGCCAATGAACGAGCTAGTCAATCGTGCTTTAAATAATCTCGAACTGGATCGCGATCTTTATGTCTACGGCTCTACTGATGAGCAAACTGCTGATGCAGCAGCTCAACTCCGTACTGCTGGATATCAAAATGTGGCAGAAGTTAAAGGTGGTTTGGCCGCTTGGAAGGCAAATAGTTTTCCGATTGATGGAAACATGGCTGTAGTTGGCTAAATCTTGAAAAAACCGATTAATCCTGTCTTGTTAATTAACAGACAAAGTTATACCTCTCCCTCGAATTTCACAAAAGCCCAATTAAAATTACCAAGGAGTAATCTCATGGAAAACCAAGACAATAAGTTCGGCTTTACTCAATTTGCAGAGAACTGGAACGGTCGCCTGGCTATGCTCGGCTTTGTTATCGGCATCGCTACCGAATTGTTGACTGGTCAAGGCATTCTGTCTCAGTTAGGTCTGCTGTAATCGATCGACAGCTAGTACTGCCAGAGCCAAGTTTCTGGCAGTACTGTTTTAGTCATTAAGTTGCTACTGGCACAAAGCCACCGTAAATTCAAATCCCACTTGTCAGTTTTTTTCTTTTCAGACAATAAATAGACTAGTTACCGCTTGTTCGATATTCTCTTGCTTAACTAAAGATTCCCCAATTAAAACTGCTTTTGCCCCCGCTTCTCTGACAGTATTGATATCTTCTGGAGTATGTAAACCAGATTCACTGACAACCAAAATATTACGCTGTTCTAATATTTCTTTTCTAGCAGCAAATATCTCACAAGTAGTTTGTAAGCTAACCGAAAAATCTTCTAAATTTCGATTATTAATCCCGATTAATTCTACACCCTCGATCGCCAGTACTCGGTCTAGTTCTTCGAGAGTGTGAACTTCAATTAAAGGAGTCATCCCCAAGGCTTTAGCGATCTTAACGAAATAATTTAAATCTTTAGTTTCTAAAATTGCAGCAATTAATAATACCGCATCCGCACCTTTAGCACGGGCAAAATATATCTGATAGGGATAAATAATGAACTCTTTACATAGCAGGGGTAATTTTACCTCTTGTCTGACAAGACTTAAGTTGTCAAAGCTTCCCTGAAAGAATTTTTCATCCGTTAACACTGATAAACAGCTTGCACCAGCATTCTCGTAAGCTTTAGCGATCGCCACGGGGTTAAAATCAGCTCGAATTACTCCTTTAGAGGGAGATGCCTTTTTAACTTCGGCAATCAAAGCAGGATTGGTTTTACCGTGGCGTAATGCAGCCAAAAAGTCTATGGGAGGAGCAACATCTTGTACCTGCTGGCGTAACTTCAGCAAAGGCAGGCGATCGCGCATTTTGTCTACTTCTGCCTCTTTATGCCAGACAATTTCTTCTAAGATATTGTTTGGTTGGGAGTCAGGAATCTTGGATTGATAGACTACTTCTCCTGTATTTACTTTTGGACTGGGATTTCTTCTTCTGATTTGCATTATTATCGATCGTCAGTAATTAGTAAACTCACCCATAATTGCCAGGGATTAAATACATAATATTACGGGTACGTGCGAGAGAGACTATCTAGAGATGTAAAATTCTTACTTTTTAAGCCCCGTAACAAGTCCTTTTTTAGACAAGGCGTGAATGGGTAATGCCAAAAAATTGGTAAATTATTGGATTTTAAATAGTGTAACAACAAATGGACAGAACATTTGAGAAAAAGAAACGATTTAGAATAAATAGCAAAGAGTGTCTTGGAAAGCATTTCTTTGCACAGGCTTTTACTAGATCTAAACTTTATCGATCAAAAGTCTCAGATATTGAAAAAAATATTGTTTAGCCCTAATGATTCAAGAATTTCTCCGACTAAAATTTGCTCAAAAGATTTACCTGTTGCTTCTTCAGCAATTAAAATTCTTGTGTAATGACAATATCTTGAGCCAAGATCAAACCATCAGTATCGTCGATATTTTCTAAAGTAGCAAACTGTTCCCCGTCAAAGGAAAGAGAGCCAGTAGTACTATTAAAGCTAAATTGCTCCAGGGAAATTTCGCCAAAGCGTGGAGAATTAATTTGAATGATGTCATTATCAGCACCATCAAAATCAGTAATTACATCGATTCCTTGTGTGAGCGAGTTAAAGACGAAAGTATCAGCACCACTGCTACCAGTCAAGATATCTTCGCCTCTACCACCTACAAGGATATTGTCACTGGAATTACCAATCAGGGTATCATTACCATCCCCAGAAAATACATTCTCGATAATTGTGTCAGTAGCAATTTGAGTATTGACACCAGCGATGGTACTCAGATTACCTGAGTTTAGATCGATTAAACTGTCAGTAGTTACCGCAGCAGCATTAATAGTATCAACACCAGTATCATCATTTAATATTTGCCGAGTCACATCGCTACCCACGGAAGCAAATTCATTGGTATAGATGTAAGTATCATTACCATTAATAGCATCACCGTAAAAACTTAAAGTATAATTATTTAACTGACCTAAATCCCCAGTTTTCAAGTCTTTGACCGTAACAATCCATTCTCCTTCCCCTGTTTCTCCCCAATGCTGAGTTGAGCCAAACACAAAGTTAATATTGTCTTGATTGTTACCAACATCACTACTTTCTCCCACACCAGGACGATTTACCAGTTTGCTAACTGTACCATCTGGGGAAGTTAAAGTAACTTCTAAATCACCAAGAAAATTATGGTCGATATCTAATTTCAGTTCTACATAGTCTATATCTAAACCAGAATCCACCATAATGCTGCTAGATATTCCTGTAGAATCATTATCGGGAATTACCAAAGGAGAAGAATCTGTAGAAGTTACAGTAACTACCTCTTCGTTAGCACTAGTACGTTGTGTCTGCCAAGTTTCTGCTAAACGCACTGCTCCATATGCATCAACTAAACCAGCACCAAAATCGTGACTGACAGTCAAACCGCCTCCATTCCAGTTATTAGCACCGTTGGTTTGCCAAGATTCACTAGTAGGATCGGAGTTAACCGCACTGTAGAAGAGAATTTCTTGAACATCTCGCCAGCCTAAATCGGGGTTAGCTTCTAGCATTAATGTGGTTACACCACTAACTATAGGGGCAGATAAGGAAGTTCCATTGCTTAAAGCGTAATCTCCAATAGGATTATAGCCATCCTCACCAACAAGGTCGGTTGTAACCAGGTTTGGCGATATGTCACCACTGGGGGCAGAAACAGTGACAGCAGCCCCAGGAGTACTATAGTCATAAATTGTACCTCGCCTAGAAGTTGCTGCAACTGTTACGGTATAACGACTATTTTGGAAGTTGTGTAAGTTAACGTCATCTCCAAATTGACGATCGTTACCTGCTGCAAAAACAAAGATAGTACCAAGTCCCTCACGCCCATTAGAGACAGCTTGTTCTAGCTCGGTAACAACAGCAGCCAACTCTGCATCTTGGAAATTATCGATGAATGCTCCGTTAGAGCCAGGAAATAGATCGGCTATACCCCAACTATTATTTGATATGTCAAATTGTGCTGCATGGGCAAAGCTATTAGCAATAATAGGGGGCGAGTCTTCCAATGCCACACTAGGTTCACCTGTCACATTAGGCTCTCCAACAAATCCGACAATCGGTACAATGGTTGATTCGTAAGCAACACCAACAATACCTACATCATTATGTTCGGCAGCAATCAAACCAGCAACAGCAGTACCATGAGGTCTTTCAAAGTTTTCAATTGTGTCTGCACCAGAGTTGGTGGGTTCTCCATCCTCCAATAGAATCATTCCTTGCTGACCTGTTTGAGCATCAAACTGATTGCTATAATCGTAGTTATTTTGTAAATCGGGATGATTGGGTTGAACACCACTATCAATAACTGAGACAGAAACTCGACCAATACCAGATGGATTCATAGTCAAGCAAATTAGGGTAGTCAAAAAAGCTGTGGGTTGGTTTGCTGTGATTGCTATAGAATCGGATGTTGTTCTTCCAAGTCCAGTTCCTCATGGTCGCGCTATCGGTATAGATGTCGGTTTGTTATCTTACGTGGCAACAAGCGACGGATATATCGAAGGGCGACCCTTATTTTTCAAGACAGCCTACAGTCGGTTGAAAGTACTACAAAAGCGTCTGTCAAGAAAAATGAAAAGAAGAAAAAACTATGAAAAAGCAAGAATCAAAGTAGCCAAACAACATAACCGCATCGCATTCAAGCGTAAGGATTACCAATTCAAACTAGCACATAAACTGT
>JASJEI010000413.1 GCA_030064795.1 Pleurocapsa sp. MO_226.B13
CGACCGAGGTAAGAGAATACACCAATTAGGAAGTGGAAGATAATCAACTGGTAAGGACCACCGTTGTATAACCACTCATCTAAGGATGCTGCTTCCCAGATGGGATAGAAGTGTAGACCGATCGCGTTGGAGCTTGGTACTACTGCACCAGAGATGATGTTGTTACCGTAAAGTAAGGAACCGGCTACGGGTTCGCGGATTCCGTCGATGTCTACAGGGGGTGCTGCGACGAAAGCGATTAGAAAACAAGTAGTTGCTGCCAGGAGTGTGGGGATCATGAGGACACCGAACCAACCGACGTAGATGCGGTTGTTGGTGCTAGTGATCCACTGACAGAAATTCTCCCAAGCACCGCGAGTTTCGCGTGTTTGTAAAGTAGTTGTCATGTGTTTATTATTGCGTGTTATTGATTTGTCTAGGTTCTAGATTTAGAACGAGACCAGAAACGGGATGAAAAATAATGTGTTTCTGTTGTCTATGTGTTTATACTAATCAATTTTTAAATATTTATCAAGTTTTGTTACATTATTAATATTTATATTGAATATAAGTTTTTCCTATTAAGTTCGTCTCTACTCTATTTTGTCTATTGACACCTCATTGGAAGTTGCTGTGAATGGTCAAACAGAGTCTGTTTATAGACTTGCCATCTAAAATTCAAACGAAAATTCAAACGATTGTCACGAGAAAGTCATATCTATTATCTATGATCGGTAGAGTCAGGAGAAAAAGTCAGAGATTATCTCGATCCCGCTTGACGGGACTCCGCGCCCTTGACGACGAACGCGTGCGGCAAACCGAATTGCCGTCTTACGTGGTTCTACATGGTCGGGAAACCCGACCGTAGCCCACGCGCTTTGCGCTCTGACCGTTGGTGAAACTACAGCAACTTTCCGCTTATTGATTACTTACTCCTAAATTAACTTGATTAACTTCCATCGAATAAAAGAATGAACTTGACACGTCCGATCGAGACGAATGATAGTTCGCTAGCTAACTATTCTCAGGTAAATTATTAAAGCAAATATAATGAATAAATATACAGCTTGGAAAAAGGCAAGAACTTCTCTATCTCTACTAATACTCGGTGGTGGAATCGCTTTGGGGGGAAACTATCTTATCAATAGTCCTCAAAGCTTTGCTGATAATCTCAAGAAAGGAGATATAGTAGCACAAGCACCCCTAGATCTAGATGACGAAGGTACGATCGCCGTTCCGAGAAACTACGTTAGTGATGTAGTTAATAAGACAGGAAGTGCGGTGGTGCGTATTGATGCTTCCCGTACTGTTTCTACCGATACCTCTAGGATGTTAAACGATCCTTTCTTGCGTCAGTTTTTTGGTTCCGAGATTCCCAATATTCCTCAAGAAAGAGTGCAAAGAGGTTTTGGTTCGGGCTTTGTTGTCAGTTCCGATGGTTTGATTTTAACTAATGCTCACGTAGTTGATGGTAGCGATCGCGTTACTGTCACCCTAAAAGATGGTAGTACCTATGAAGGTAGGGTTATGGGAACAGATTCCTTAACCGATATGGCGGTAATCAAAATCGAAGCTGAAAATTTACCTATACTTACTTTTGCCAATTCCGAACAGTTACAACCGGGAGACTGGGCGATCGCGATCGGTAATCCCCTAGGTTTAGATAACACCGTCACTACTGGTATTGTTAGTGCCACAGGCAGATCTAGCGCGCAGATAGGAGTAGCAGATAAACGAGTCAGCTTTATTCAAACCGATGCTGCGATCAATCCTGGTAACTCTGGAGGGCCTTTACTAGATGCTAGGGGTGAAGTGATTGGGATCAACACGGCAATTATTCAAAATGCTCAAGGAATTGGTTTTGCCATTCCGATTAACACCGCTAGAGATGTCGCCGAAGCATTAATTGCTAAAGGCAAGGTAGATCATCCCTATCTCGGTATTCAGATGGCGGGAATTACCCCCGAACTAAAACAGCAGCTAAAAAGTAGAAGCAACTTAAATATAGACAGGAATAAAGGTGTTTTAATCGTTGATGTTGTTCCTGATTCTCCCGCAGATAAGGCAGGATTACAATCGGGGGATGTAATTTTAGAAGTTGCCGAAAAAGCCATTGCTAAGACCGATGAAGTTCAAAAAGCAGTATCTCAATCGGAGGTAGGTAGCGAACTTGTCCTAGGCTTGCAACGCCATGGTAAATCCCAAGATGTTCGGGTAAAAGTGGGCATATTACCCGAAGCTCAACAATTGATGCGATAAAGTAGGAATGAGTAGAAGTAGGTATTTGTCGGCAACTGAACCCAAGACTTTACCCGTCCTCTAGATCGCCAATGTCTTAGTTATTATGTCCAGAAGCAAACAGTTCTTAGTTAGTTTGTCTATCTTTGTCATCATAATTACCTTCTGGATTGTTCCTCCAGCCTTAGCACAATTTCCTTATATTCAAGATTTGACAATCTACTCGCGATTGTTGCGCCCAGGGCAGGACAAGACTCTCAATTCTGCCTGTATTCGTTTAGATGGGCGTTGTTTGTTTAAGCTTTCAGGAACAGATTCGCAAGCTTTGACCGACAGAATCTATGAAATCCAAAAACGCTTTAATGAGGTGACAGCGAATTACTTTGCCAATCAGGAAAATCGCGGTAAGGTAACTGTCCAAACTAACAATAAACTAAAGGATATTTATTTAACTGTCGGGGAAAAAAAAGAACGATTATTTACCGTTACATATCCCGATGCTAGAGCTAATGATGTTAACGTTGAGATTAGAGCGCAGGATCTTAAAAGTATCATCGAAGAAGGTCTAGCGGTATCGATCTTAGAACACTCTTCTCAATACCAAAGAAAACAGATTATTTTTGCCATTGGCACTTTTGCACTGATTTGGCTGGCTAATTTTCCTCTTACCTGGGGAATTAGACAATTGCGAGCCAAGGCTCGTAAACTCGCTCCTTCTCCCAGTTTAAAAACTTTACCCTTAGTAGAACAGTTAGCTCGCCGTCAACAATGGAATTTAGTAGAAATTAAATATCGTTTACTACAAATACTCCAGATAATTACTTGGTGTGGTGGAACATTATTTATTCTTGATTTATTTCCTCAGACAAGAATTATTGCCTTTTTATTGATTGCTGCTGCCACAGTTCCCGTGCGTATTATATTTGTAGGATTAGTTACTTATATATTGATTCGTTTGAATTATTTTTTAATTGCCAAACTCAGTAAACCAGCAATTAAAAGACCCTCTGTTGATTTTAAAATCAATCAACGAGGTAAATTAAGAATTAATACTACCACCAGAATTTTGCGCAGTGTCGTTACTATTATCTGGCTAATTATTGGTATCTTAGTAGCGTTTCAGATCAATGGAGTTAATCTTGGGCCGATCTTGGCGGGTGCTGGTATTTTTGGTCTGGGTTTATCTTTAGCCTCGCAAAATCTAATTAAAGATGCGATTAATGGGTTTATTATCATTTGGGACGATCGCTATGCTGTAGGAGACATTGTTGATATCGGTGACGTTAGTGGTCTGGTAGAAAATATCAACCTGCGAATTACTCAGTTGAGAGATGCCGAAGGCAGATTAATTACCGTACCTAATAGTGCGGTAGATATTGTGGCAAACCGCTCTAGTCAATGGTCTAGAGCCGATTTAAGTATTCCAGTCGCCTATCAGTCGGATATCGACAGCGCGATTTCTGTAATTCATCAAGTAGCAGAAACGATGACTAAAGATCCAGAATGGCAAGAGCAGATTTGGGAGTTTCCTAATATCTTAGGGGTAGATCGATTTAGCGATCGCGGAGTTATGATTCGCGTCTGGATCAAAACCGAACCTCTCAAGCAATGGGATGTTGCCAGAGAATTTCGTCGTCGGGTCAAAATTGCCCTCGACCGAGCGGGAATTTCTATTCCGATCCCTCAACAACAAATACTATTCGACCGAGAGCCAACTCAAAATCGCAATTCAGAATTAATCATCAACAAAAAAACATTGGACTGAAGACTCAACTAGTCCAGTCCAATGCCTAATAAATTTTTATATCAAAATTATTTTTTATCTTGGTTTTAACTAAAAAAAGTCAACCACCAAACACTGCTTTTCTTTTTTTCTCGTTCTTCGTCCCTTCTAAGAGTGATCCCAGTCGGGCTTGATAGATTTACGATGATTGAGATAGCGATCGATCGCCATAGCAGCAATACAGCCATCTCCAGCAGCTACAACTGCTTGTTTGTAAGGAGTATTCCGAATATCGCCAATTGCCCAAACCCCAGGGACACTTGTAGACATATCCTCGTTTACTTTTACTCCACCATCGGGATTATATTCAACTTGCTCGCCAATAAAATCCGTAATCGGTTTAGAACCATTTTGATAGATAAAAACACCTTCTACATTCAAAGGTTGTGGCTCATCTGCATCTTTGGTTTTCACCATGATGCCCTTTACTCCCGCATCATCACCTTCAACAGATGCTAAACGGGTACGTCGCCAATGTTTAACATTGGACATAGCCAGCAAGTCATGAGCATGATGGTCTTCCTCTTTAGGATCTTTAAAAGTAATCCAATGTACCTTAGAAGCAAATTTAGTCAAAAATTGAGCTTCTTCTACTGCTTCTTGATTTAAACCAACTACTGCTACTTCGCGATCGCGATAAAATGCTCCATCACAAGTTGCACAATAGCTAACTCCACGACCTAAATATTCCGATTCTCCTTTGAAAGAAGCTCCACTACGTCCCATCGCTCCCGTAGCGAGTACTAATGCCCTACCGGCAAAAGTTCCTTCGGGGGTATATACTTTTTTCATCTCGCCACTGACATCAATGCCAAAAACCTGAGCGCGTTGATAGGTCGTACCATATTCAACTGCTTGGTCTCTCATCAGCTTGAGTAATTCATCACCACTCATTTCCCCAGAAACTCCTGGGTAGTTAGCAATTTTATGAGTAATAGCCAATGCGCCCACCGCAGGATTCTTGTCTAGAATAACGGTTTTGAGATTGGCTCTTGATGTATACAGCGCGCAAGTACAGCCCGCTGGCCCCCCTCCAATAATGACAACATCAAATTCGTGTGTATCCAAAATGCCAATCTCCAATTGATTATTAGACTTACTATTTATTCAGGATACCTCTGCCTTGGGTCTGGTTACAAATATTCTAGTTATAATTGCGTAGTTTTATAACGAACTCAAAATAAACGTTAATCACCTTTGACTTTTTTGTTAGTTTTAGGCTATGTGAGACAAGCTTTAGGCGACAATGATTTTTAATAAGATTTGCCGATCGCGTTCATTTTCAATTGCGATTGCCTTTAAACTGAAATCAGATTGGAGTAGGTATTTTCAGTGTAAATACTAGTTATGACCTTAAACGGCCCACGCAGTTCTTCACTAGTTCAATTGATAAACTGGATTTTTAGACCTCTAGATTATCAAGCAGAATGTCGTCGAAAATACGGAGACATCTTTAAATTAAACTTAATGGGAATACCGTCTTTTGCGGTAGTCAGCGATCCTCAAGGAATTCAAGAAATATTTGCTGTCGATGCTCAAAAATTTGATGTGGGGCGTACGAATGGACTAGCAAGTAGCTTACTAGGCGAAAATTCTCTAGTTTTGTTGGATGGTACAGAACATCGCCGACAGCGCAAATTAATGATGCCTCCCTTTCATGGAGAAAAGGTTAAGTCCTACGCTCAGACTATTTGTAATCTTGCCCAAAAAGAAGCTAGTCGATGGCAGACAAAACAAGCTTTTCCCGCTCAAAAGGCGATGCAGAGTATTACTTTAGAAACAATTTTGCACGTTGTTTTTGGGTTAAGCGAAGGCGGTCGCTATCAACAAATTAAACCGTTATTAATCGAGCTACTAGACCTTACTGGTTCGCCTCTTAAGGCTAGTTTGATCTTTTTACCTTTTTTGCAACGGACTTGGGAGAATGGAGTCCTTTTTAAACCAGAAAGATTTCTAGAGCGGAATTATTCTCCCTATGAATTTTTGCCCTTTGGTGGCGGTAATCGACGTTGTATTGGTTATGCTCTGGCTTTATTAGAAATGAAATTGATTTTGGCAACAATACTAACTAAATGGGATCTAGATTTAGCTAGCGATCGCCCTGTAGTTCCCAAACGTCGTGGTGCTACTGTCGCTCCTCATAACGGTGTTCCTCTGATTTTAAAAGGAAAACGCTCTATAAAACAATTAACATTATCCGTAAATTAAGCCTCAAGCCTAACTTGTTTTCTCAACTCCAAGATATAGATCTACAAATAAAGCGATCGAAATCATTTATCATCCCGCTAATTTAAGTAATGATTTGAAAATACAACCAAATAAACGCCAAAAAATCAGGTTTTTATTTTGAACTTCTTGAGGTATTTATCAGCAGTATTTTATTATGTTCTTACTCAAATTATTTCGTTCCTTTACATCTGAAACAACTCATAATCCCCAACTACATAAAGCACGTCAAAGACATAATAATTTACCCAAAACCAAACACGATAAATTCTATAAACTAGCCAACCAAAATTTTCAAGAAGCTAGGATTATTGCTCAGTATAGATATACAGAATTGGCACAAATGCTGCGAGCAGTCATCAAAGAACACTACACCTCAGCAGAAGAAAATAAAATCAATGTTGTTGTAATTCGCATCATAGATATTCTTGCTAGCAAAGCTAGTATCTTTCCTGATATGGATTATCAAAATGTTTGGTATACCGATCATTACGATCTGATTGAGTTAGCGAGAAATATGGGAGTAGGAGATGAAACTTTACCCCACTGGCAGGAAGAATCAAATTTATCTCATCGTTATCTAGAAATTTCCGCTTCAGATTTAGTCCAGATGTTACTAGATATTGCCGAAGAAGCTTTACTCGATCCCTATCAATCTGGTGCTGATGTTAACAAGTGGTTTGGATATGTGACTAGAGAAACTCTAAAATCTCGCCGACGTTTATCTCGTTACCGTCAAAAACAATATGAATCTCTTTGGATTTCATCAAATATATTGGGGATTGAAGATTGAGCTCGAAATGAATTATATTAGTAGCAAGAATCGAGCATAAACAATAAATTATACGAAATCCGATTACCAAAAAGTACCAAAAAATCGATCGTAGAGACGTAATATATTACGTCTCTACAGGGTTTAACGATTTAACCGATAAGTATTCTATGTAA
>JASJEI010000414.1 GCA_030064795.1 Pleurocapsa sp. MO_226.B13
ACAGTATTTTGATGACGGTCAATTGTCCTTAGTTTTCAGACCTTTGTCAATTGGAGTAACCCAAGAAAAACAGCAACTAATTTGGAACAAAGATAAAACTCGATTTTGTCTTCTAGATGGGAGAATTTATAACCACCTTGAATTACACTCTCAACTACAGTCCCAGCATCAATTCCGTACCAATTCAGACGCAGAAACTGTCCTGCAACTGTATGAAAAATTCGGCGCAGAAGCCCTCAACTATTTGAATGGCATCTTTGCCATGGTCATTTGGGATGTCCAAAAACAAGAATTATTCTTGGCACGCGATCGCCTGGGCGTTAAACCTTTATATTACTCTCAAGTAGGCTCCCAACTGCTCTTTGGCTCTAACTTAAAATCTCTCTTAGTCCATCCCGATGCACCCAACCAACCCCAATGGTTAGATCTGACAGTTTTTAACCCTAGATCTTCTTATGTTAAAGGGATCGAGCGATTGCCTGGCGGACATTATTTCACCTACTCGGCAACGGAATCAACCGTGACACCCCAATGTTATTGGGAGCTCGGCAACTATTTGGTCACCGAACCGAGCAAGGGCGATCGCACTTCTCAAGATTATATTCGGGAATATAGAGCTTTATTTACCGACAGTATCAAAAAACGCCTGAGTAATGATATTCCAGTAGGAGCTTTCTTAAGCGGTGGTCTCGACTCTGGTATCGTTGTTGCTGCTGCCAGTGTTGAGCGCAAAGATCTACACTGCTTCAGTATCTTAGAACAGTCCTACTCTCTAGAGGTTGGTGATGCTGAGAAAGCTCGCCAGTTATGCGATTATTTAAATCTACCGTTTCATCCTGTTTTCTTTGACCGAGAAAAATTTTTAGCACAAATTGATTTTTCCTTGGAGAGTTTTGAATACTTTATTTGGTTATTCGACATTCCCAGATTTGAGCTAGAGTGGCTGTTCAAACACGAACTCCACCGTTATGCTAGAACCCTATTTCCTGACCTCAAGATAATGCTATTAGGACAGGGTGCAGATGAATTTACTGGCGGTTACTCCAATCCCTTTGATGACCCCAGTCAAAGTTGGGAAGATTATAGCGAAAAAAGGATTGAACCCGAGCAACCTTTATCGTCCGATGAAGCCCAAATACTGATGAGTAACCCCCAAGCTAGAACCTATCTTGCTAGTTTTTGGCAGCAGCATCAATCTCAAGCCACTGGTCGTACTCCCTTTCAAGGGGAAATGTTAAGCAGGATTGCTTCTTTACAGGGATACAATCTGTGGCACGAAGATAGAAGTTCCTCATCTCAAGGCATTGAGGTCAGCATTCCCTTTTTAGATCGTCGGCTAGTAGAATACTTAGCTGCTATTCCTCCTCAGTTTCACGCCCAACTCTTTTGGGACAAAACCATTCTCCGAGAAATGGCAAGGCAATGGCTGCCCGATGATTATGTTGCTCGCCGCAAATCTCACAGAAGACCACCCAACAGCTTACATCAATTGCGGAAAAAAATTCTAGCAGCAATCTTTCCCCCTTTTCGGGAAAAATATTTAGCGACTGGGGATAGCCTGTTTTCCCAATCCAAAATAATGACTTGGTTTGAGCAGGCTAATGCCGATAGTGAGGCGGGCAGGGAAACGATGCAAAAGTTATTTAATGGGATGGCAATGATCGTCTTTGAGCATCTTTGCCAAACTCGTGGTCGCTCGATTGCTCTGGATAGGTATCAAGGGCGATCGCCTTTGGTAGAATTTCATCGTTTTTAGTTATTGCTATAACTCGATCGGGTAAGAAGTCGTCCAAAATTAACTTCGGATTTTTAGCTCCCACATTCCATATACACCCTGAAAGCGAGTTGGAACTTGTTTCTCTCCAAGCTAACGAATTAAGTTCGTTGGACACTCACGTTCAAATAAGCAACAAGAAGCTCTTAATTCGATTGAGTATTTAATTATGTCTACCTACTTACCCGCTAACCGCTTATGAACATTCAATCTCTCAGGAGTAATATCCGCCAACTAAAATCGAAACATCCTGCCCCGGCGATCGCTGCGGAACGGCTAGGAGAACTAGTACGAACATTCGTTCGGCACCATTCCTTGTCCCAACTGATTCAGTCAACGGTGTCTCAAGGACTCTACCGACGATATCGCCTGAGTCATCCCAGGGATGATTTTCAGATTATTCTGGTTGCATGGGAACCAGGAAAGAAAAGTCCAATTCACGACCATCATGAAACTATCGGTGTCGTGACAACCCTCCTGGGCGAGATGATTGAAACCCGATATCAACAGCTGATTAAAATCGGCAAATATTGCGCTCTCAAGCCCAATAGGCGACATCATCTAAAACCTTCGAGCGTGAGTTCAATCTTGCCAGGCAAAGTTATGCAGTTACATCAGATGACCAACCCAAGCCAGCAATGGGCTGCGACTCTCCATGTTTACCTCGAGCCTCTGGAAACGTTTCATCTCTATTACCCCATTCTCCAGCCCTGGCATGTCGCTATTTCCAAAACGCTTTGGTTCGACGACATCAACCTGACGACATTCACCCAAGCTTCTCTTATCGGGTAGCTTAGCTATGGCAATGACAGTGTTTCAAAATCTTTGCCACTCGCGGTCGCTCGATTGCTCTAGATAGGTATCAAGGGCGATCCCTTTGGGGGAATTTCACGGTTTTTAGACTCGGATTTGATCTCAAACTGAGGAGTTGCCGAAGCGAGCGATCCTAAATGCATCTTTTTGTAGAGTCCTCCGTCTATAGGGTTATTGGGTCTAAAGGAGTTATTTCTGAAGTCATTAACGGCAAGCGAGAAATTAGCAAAGCTCAAGCCTTGGCTTGAGGAGAATTCTTTCACGTTGAGCCTGGTTTATTTATTTAACCATCAGCAAGCAACAAATTTAACAAAGCTTATCTTTAATAACTAGTGGACAGGACGGAAAATCAGCATCTCCAATTAATAATTAAAGGCAATCAGCCACTACTTTTAGATGACCCTCAGAAAGTATGGCTGATTGAGTCTGGCTCTATTGCCCTATTTGCCGTCAAGATTAAAGACGGCATCCCAGATGGTTTTCGCCACTATTTATTCAGTCTGGAGACAGGAGAAGCACTGTTCGGCATGGCTGCCAATCTAGAGCTAGAGGGTCATCCCTACAGCCTTCTAGCCACATCCGTAGAAACTGCTATAGTTCGTCAGTTGAACTGGGGAGCAGGGGAGCAGGGAAGCAGGGGAGACGGGGAAAATATCCGCTCGACCATCCACCATCAACTATCCACAATCAAACCTCCAATAACTCTCGTCCAGAACTGGATTAAGCACTTTGCTATCTTCCCTGACGTAGTTCCCCCCTCTACCCACTTAGACCCCTCAACCGTACAGACGGGAGCGACCCTTCAGTCCCATCTCGCCCACCTACACGGCAATTTCAGTCGCTACCTCGAGCGACGAGAACAGGAGGAAAATGCCCAAAAAATTGCTCGGTTCCAAGCCAGAGAACGCCTCGCTCGGCAGGTAACCGCAGAAGCTATTGGCGAACTCGCCTCTCTCATCAAGCCACAGCCACAGGAAAGTTTTCCACAGGACAATCCACTGCTAATTGCTGCTGGAGCAGTAGGAAGGGCAATGGGGATAGTAATTTATCCTCCCGCACCCCCAGAAGACTTCAACCAACTGCAAGCTCCCATCGAAGCGATCGCCCGCGCCTCTGGTGTCCGTGTTCGCCGAGTCACTCTCCGAGACTACTGGTGGAAAAAGGACTGCGGTCCCCTCCTCGCCTATACCAGAGAAGAAAACCGACCTGTGGCACTGCTGCTAACGAAGAGGGGAAAATACCAACTTTTTGACCCCGCCTTGAAAACCCGCACCCCAGTTAACTCCGGCAATGCCCAGTTACTCGACTCAGTCGCTTACATGTTTTATCGGTCACTGCCCGATAAATCTCTCCAAGCCCTGGACTTGCTCCAGTTTGCCCTTAAAGGTCGTCGTCGAGAGTTACTCACCCTAGTTTGGACGGGAATTGCTGCCACCCTTCTGGGAATGGTCGTTCCCCAAGCAACCGCCATTCTCATCGACCATGCTATCCCCAATTCCGAGCAGAAGTTATTGTTACAAGTAGGGTTAGGACTATTGGCTGCTAGCTTGGGCAGTGCTATTTTTCAACTTGCCCAAGGATTTGCCATTGTCAGATGGCAAACTTTGAGCGAATCCACCAGTCAAGCCGCCATCTGGGACCGATTATTAAACCAGAGAATCTCTTTTTTCCGCCAGTATACCACCGGAGACCTTCAAGCCCGTGTCTCAGCCATCACTCAAATTCGACGCCAAATCAATAGTTCAGTGATGCGAACCATCTTCACTAGTTTTTTCTCCTTACTCAATTTGGCTTTACTGTTCTTCTACAATGCTCAATTAGCGTTGGTAGCTCTAGCAGTAATTTTGGTGGCGATGTTCGTTACTACTGTTGTCAGCATCATCACTCGCCAGAAGCTCCGTCCCCTTCAACAGCGAAAAGGAGAAATCTTTGGTCTCACAGTGCAGCTAATCGACGGCGTTTCTAAACTGCGGGTAGCAGGGGCCCAAAATCGGGCTTTTGCTCACTGGGCTAAAGAATATACCCAACAAATGCATCTGGTTCGGAGTGTTCAGCTTATTGCCGATCGAGTAAACGCTTTCAATACCGTATTGCCCACCGTCAGCCGAATTTTCATTTTTATCTTGGCAGCAAGCGCGATCGCTCAATCCCGGAGCGAATTGAGTACGGGAACATTCCTGGCTTTTAACACAGCTTTTGGCACCTTGCTGGCTGGGCTAACTAATTTAAGTAACACCCTGCTCGAAGTTTTAGAGGTGGGGGTTTTATGGGAGCGCGTTCAGCCCATTCTGGAGGCTCAACCAGAACGGAATTTAAGTCAGGCTTCTCCAGGTAAGCTTTTAGGGCAGGTCAAGTTAGAGCGGGTTAGCTTTCGCTATCGTCCCCATGGTGCTTTGACCTTAGAACAGATCACTCTTGAGGCGCAAGCCGGTGAGTTTATTGCCTTGGTGGGTCCTTCTGGTAGTGGGAAGTCAACGATTATCCGCTTATTGTTGGGATTTGAAACCCCCGAATCGGGAACAATTTACTACGATGGGCAGGACTTAGCCGAGCTAGATATCTCTGCCGTGCGACGACAGTTGGGAGTAGTACTGCAAAATAGTCGACTCTTGAGTGCTTCTATCTTCGAGAATATCTCCAGTGGGGCTTTGCTCACTCTCGATGAAGCCTGGTCGGCAGCACGGATGGCAGGTTTAGCCCCAGAGATTGAAGCCATGCCTATGGGCATGCACACCATCATTTCTGAAGGGGGCACCAATATTTCCGGAGGACAGCGACAGCGACTGTTAATTGCTCGCGCTCTAGCGTTGAAGCCGAGAATTTTAATCTTTGATGAAGCCACCAGTGCTTTAGATAACCGCACTCAGGCAATTGTCAGTCAGAGTATTGAGCAATTACAGGTGACTCGCATCGCGATCGCCCACCGCCTCAGCACTATTCGTCACGCTGACCGGATCTATGTCATCGAAGCAGGTAGAATAGTGCAACAGGGCAGTTTTGAAGAGTTGGCTTCTGCTGAAGGGCTATTTGCTCGAATTATGGCGCGACAAATGACTTAAGAGGGCAGCATTCTCCTTAACCTGAGTTCGACGAGTCAAATTATGGATACCGAGGACTCGGAGCTCAAACGATTTTTCAACACTTCTGACCCCTGACCTCTGACACTGCCAATATTTATGTCTTCATCGAATTCACGTCTCCTTATAGCCGACGCTCAAAATTCTTGTAATATATAGGGTTCTAGCGATTATACAAGAGCTTGAGAGCACTACACAGTGTATACTACAGCGATTTAGGGTTATTTTCCCCCTACGAATTATTTGTCAGGTTTTTCTCCTAATATTCCCTACTTAAAATCGCTATCAAATCGGGAACGACCGCACCTTATCTCTGCACTTATTTCCAGACTGCTTTTTCGGATAGATATTGAAAGGCATCGGAGGTGTTTTCTGGCTGATAGGATGTAATTTTTGCTCTAGAAACTTTCTTACCTTATCAGATAAATCTTCTCTCAAACCTGCAAATCTCAGTATCCTCCACTCCTTAATCTCTTTTCCTTGGCGATCTAATTCCGCGATCGCCCATTCAACTCTTCTAATTTGAAAATCCTCAACAGTTTCTGTTACTGAATTCAAATAAGCTTGAGTCCGAGGTAACTTATCCAAATGCTTTTCCAGTAAAGCTTTCAACCCCACACAAGTCCCAACTCTACCAACTGTAATTCTGATAGGCTTATCTTTGTTAAGCAGTTGCTCAACTGCACTTTGAGCTTTGATGAATATCTCTTTATCCCTAGTATTCCAATCAACTTGATCGACTGACGATTTCGGTTGCTTTAATTTTGGAGAGTTGGTATTAAGCCAATTTCGATCGCACCGATAAAGCCAAGCATAAACATCAGGCACAAGCTTCCTGAGTTCAGTTTTCGATAATTCTGGATTCTCCTGCTGTAATTTGAGCCAAATATCCCTTTTTTGCTCTTTAATCTTAATCTCTTCTGTATCTATTAATGTCATTCTCTTGGAATTTATCTGTGGCTTATTTTTCGTCCAAGAAGGGGTTAAATCCAGCAAAGCCACATACCGATTAATCGTATTAGGATCGACTCGTAATTCCCTGGCAGTAGCCCTCAATCCCAACTTCTTAACTTCAACTAATTCCTTCAGCTTGTCCTCCCAAATTCGACCATAAGTTATGACTCTGCCAATCCTTAACTTATCTTCCTCCGTCTTATCCTCTCCACTACGAGAATAAACCATCCCACAATCACAACTGAAAGTTCCCAATGGCTTCTTACTCTCCAAACAATGACTAATTTCTAGATCAGTAATTATTGGCTGAAGATAATGATCTGCTGCTGCATTGAGACACAGCCAAGGACTTTTACCAAATGGTCTGTATTGCTTGTTGTTTTGAAAGAAGCTGTCAACTGATTCCCCTAGAAAGCGAATCATCAATAGATGTCGAATGGGCTACAAAAAAGTTAGTCAAAGTTGGTCAGCCTTATTCAAATGGATAAGTTTTAGCCAGAGGTTATTGCCCGCCGACCGCCCCAATTGTGAGGGGTAAGCGTGTCAA
>JASJEI010000099.1 GCA_030064795.1 Pleurocapsa sp. MO_226.B13
TTAGATAGCGAAGATTCAGAACTAGATGAGTTGGGAGAATTTGAATCATTAGTGGCTCTGACCGAAGAGACTCCAGAGGAGAATAACCTGGAGGAAATTAATTTAGATAGCGAAGATTCAGAACTAGATGAGTTGGGAGAATTTGAATCATTAGTGGCTCTGACCGAAGAGACTCCAGAGGAGAATAACCTGGAGGAAATTAATTTAGATAGCGAAGATTCAGAACTAGACGAACTAACAGAATTAGATCGATTGAGCGATCTAGACAGCGATCTAGATTCTTTGACAGTAGAAACACTAGATAGTTTAGACAGCGAAGATCTTGATGGTCTACTAGACCTTGACTCCACACCAGATTCATTGGATTCATTGCTAACAGAATCAAATACCGATCTAGAGGCTCTAGAAAACGTACTAGAAGCTGATGGGGAATTAGGAGACCTAGACTCTTTGTTGGAAGACGAGAAACCAAAAGCTGCTCCAGCAGCTTCAGTCAAGTCACCGAAACCAGTAGCAAAGGTAGCTTCTCAGCCTTCGGCTTCCACTCCCGTCAAAGCTCAAGCTTACGAGCAAACTATGAGGGTTTCGGTTAGAAAACTTGATGACCTCAACAATCTGATCGGAGAATTGGTAGTAAAACGCAATCGTCTAGAAGATGACCAAGAAAGATTGCGTCGCTTCCTTGATAACCTATTAGGTCACGTCCAGTCTTTGGGAGAAGCAGGCGCGAAAATGCACGATATGTACGAGCGGTCGCTTTTAGAAGGGGCGTTAATTGCTAGCCGTCAGTCGCGGACAAATTCAGCGGTAGCTGCGGGGTCTAATTCTGGTTTTGGTGTCCAGGAGTCACAAGAAGAAGGACTCGATGCATTGGAGATGGATCGTTTTACGGGTTTCCATTTACTCTCCCAAGAGATTATTGAGCTAATTGTTAGAGTTCGAGAAGCTGCATCGGATATTCAGTTTGTAGTAGACGAAACCGATAAAGTTGCTCAAACCTTCCGTCAGGTAACAAGCCAGCTACAAGACGGGATGAACGCTTCTCGTATGGTGGCATTCGGGCAAACCGCAGACCGCTTACCTAGGGCGATTCGCGATATTTCCCGCAAGCAAAATAAACAAACTTCGCTTCATGTAGAAGGTAAAGATGTACTGATCGACAAAATGATCGTAGAGCATCTTTATAACCCAATGACTCACCTAGTAAACAATGCTATTTCCCATGGAATTGAAACGCCAGAAGAAAGAATTAAACTAGGTAAACCCGAAGCAGGAAACATTGACATAAGAGCATTCCTTCAAGGTAATCAGACCGTAATTACAGTCACAGACGATGGTGCGGGAATTAATCCTGAAAAAGTCAAACAAAAAGCGATCGAAAAAAATATAATTACCTGGGCTACCGCTCAAAATTTAACCGAACAACAGGTTTATGAACTTTTGTTCCATCCAGGCTTTAGCACCAAAGATCGGGCAGATGATTATGCTGGTCGTGGTGTTGGTATGGATGTAGTCAATACCGACCTGAAAAAAATTCGTGGCACAATCAGTACCGAGTCGGAAGTAGGTAAGGGAACGACCTTTACTATTCGTCTACCTTTAGTACTGAGTATCTGTAAAGCTCTAACTTGTGTGGACGACAATACTAAAATTGCTTTTCCCATCGACGGGGTAGAAGATACTAAAGAATATTTGCCCAGCGATATTCAAACCAATGCTAATGGGGTTCGCTGTATTGCCTGGAAAAATACCCTCTTACCCCTAAGACCGCTCAACAGTTTATTAAACTACAATCGTCAAATTCGCCGAGCGGGAATTTATAACGCCAACCAAAACAACGACGACACTATTTCTGTAATTATTCTTCGGAGTTTGGATAACTTACTGGCGGTAGAGGTAGATGAAGTTAGAGCCGAACAAGAAATCGTAATCAAACAAATTGATGGCCCAATTCCCAAGCCACCAGGTATTGCTGGGGCGACAGTTTTAGGTGATGGTACGATTATGCCTATCGGGGACGTACTAGAGTTAATTGAAATTGCTCAAGGTAAAAGAACAATCGAAATTGGCTTTAATATTCTCGAAAACCAACAGAGTGCGAAACAGGCTCAGGTTGAAAGTATCCAACAAGAGCCAATGGTATTAGTGGTTGATGACTCTATCACCGTTCGAGAACTACTATCGATGAGCTTTAATAAGTTAGGCTATCGTGTAGAGCAGGCTAGGGATGGTCAGGAAGCTTGGGATAAACTACGGGGTGGTTTGGTCTGCGATATGATCTTTAGCGATATCGAGATGCCTCGGATGAATGGTTTGGAACTCTTATCTAATCTTCATAAGGATGACAAGCTTAAATCCATACCCGTGGCAATGTTGACTTCTCGCGGTGCTGATAAACACAAACAAATTGCCAACGATCTAGGAGCAAAAGCTTATCTGACTAAGCCCTATACTGAAAAAGATTTAATGGATGTAGCTCAACATCTGATCGAAATTAATCGGGCAAATAAAGAGGCGGAATCTATTACGGTTAACGTTAAGAAGATTAAAAATAATCAGTCCGACTCAGAAGTTAAAAATGCTCCCTTAGTGTTGATTATTGATGATTCGGTAACAGTTAGGGAATTATTATCGATGAGCTTTAGGAAAGCTGGTTATCGGGTAGAACAAGCTAGAGACGGTCAAGAGGCTTGGGAAAAACTCAGCGATGGTTTAGAATGCGATCTTGCTTTTTGTGATATCGAAATGCCCCGTATGAATGGTCTAGAACTTTTATCTCAGTTACAAAAAGACGAAAAACTGTCTCAGTTACCGATCGCTATGTTAACTTCTCGTGGCGCGCAGAAAATGCGTAATATAGCTGCTTCTCGTGGGGCAAATGGCTACTTTGTCAAACCCTATGTGGAAGATGAACTATTAAAAGCAGCAGCAAGAATGATGAACGGTGAAATGCTGATTGAAACTGCTAATGAAGAATAATTTAACCAGGCTCAAGAAGGGAAAATGAAACTTAATCGGAGTAAATTTTGTCTGTTGCCTTAATTATCTTGGTTGATTCTAGTCTTCTTAATTAAGGGAAGACTCGATCTTTATTTGGAGCAAACTAGGCTTGATATGATTAGAACAACGATCTGTTTTGGTGTTTTGTGGTTGAGTAGCTTGTGGGGAATGCAATCGACTATAGCTGCTGAAACTAAAACCCAGGAAATTGAATTGGAAGTAGGTATTATCCAGCGTCTAGGTAAACTTACAGAAGACCGAGAGCCAGAGATCGATCGGGTTACTATAAGTAGTGTTCCTGAAGACTCTCTCCAGGTTCGTTTTCTCAATCGTCCTCAATCTCCCTCTATTGAAACAGACGAAGTAGTGTTGAAGGTCGATGCTGTTAAATTGACTCAACCTAAATTGTCAGAGAAGTTAATCTTGAGCGATCGCGCTACTTTTGAAACCGCCGAAAATAGTGCTAATTCCTGGAAGAAACTGGGTATTGAGGTAGAAGTAGCTCAACCAGGGCGATGGCAAGTCTGGGCGAAACGGGATGTCTACGGTACTCCTTTGGTGCGTCGTTGGCTGCTTCACAGTCTGCAAGCTAATGGTTACGATCGCCCCTATCTCGATACTGAAGTTCTTTATCATCAACCAGATATTATTTTAGAAATTGATGGTCGAGAATATAATCACGATGAAGTAGAAATCACCAGTAGTAAGAATTTAGTTGAGGTTAATACTACCGATCGACCCCAAGCTGCCAGAATTTATGGTGGTAGTTTGAGATTGCAGCCTAATGCTCATGGAGAATTTTCTCTAGTCAATCATGTACCCTTAGAAACTTATCTCAGAGGCGTTGTTCCCTACGAAATTGGCCCCAATGCTCCCTTTCAAGCTGTTGCAGCCCAAACTATTATCGCTCGTACTTACGCCCTACGCAATCTGCGACGTTTTGAGGTAGATGACTATCAACTCTGTGCTACGGTTCACTGTCAGATGTATAAAGGCTTAAATGATACCAATCCTACGAGCGATCGCGCGATCGCCAATACCGCAGGATTAGTTCTAACCCATGAAAACGAATTGATTGACGCGCTTTATTCGTCTACTACAGGAGGCGTTACCGCAGGTTTTGCAGATACGTGGGATGGTGCAGAGCGTCCTTATCTACAACCTGTAATTGATGCCCCTCGTCCGATTTGGGATTTAGTTAAATATCCCCTCGATAATGAACCAACCTTTCGTCGCTTTATTGACTTAAACAAAGGTTTTAATGAAACCGAAAGAAAGGGTGTATTTCGCTGGCGCAAAACTAGAAGTATCGCTAATCTCAACCAAGATTTACGGAAATATCTCCAGAAAGTCCATCATCCCCTAGCGGATTTTAATACGATTAAATCAATGCGGGTTCACAGGCGATCGCGCTCTGGTAGAATTCTCACTCTGGCTATAGAAACTGACATCGGCAAACTTCAGCTAGAGAAAAACGAAATTCGTAGTGCTTTAGAACCACCCCGCAGCACTTTTTTCTATCT
This sequence comes from Pleurocapsa sp. MO_226.B13, assembly GCA_030064795.1. The sequence goes on from JASJEI010000099.1 coordinate 4,524, forward strand.
TCAACCCATCCATAACGAAAATCAAAAATTATCGGGTTACGCTTTTGTCGGCGGAGGTTTTGGTCATGGTGTCGGCTTGAGTCAGTATGGTTCTTATAATTTAGCCAACTTGGGTTGGTCGGCAAAGGAGATCTTGGCTTTTTATTATCCTCAAACCCAAATCAAACCTTTAGATGACACTATTGTATTTTGGCGCGAGGATGCTCCTGACTCAATTAGTAGTAATTGAGGTAAACCACTCAGCACCTTGTTCGGGGTATAAATACGATCTGAGTCCAGAAAAAGTGGTATCAGTATTCAAACGACAGGTATTGAACATCCCAAAACCAAGAATAGTAGTAACCGAATACTCGATCGATCAGATTTGGTATCACTCGTATTTTTACCAATCTTACGAGCGTGTAGTTTTTGCATCTTAATTTAACTTTGTACGATTAAGCGTCAGCATCTGACTTAATCGAAAACACCCAATATCAGTGATTATACGGTTATTTTGCCTTCGGACTGTTCAACTCGAAAGCAAAAATCTACGTATTTTCACTGGGCATTTAAAGTTTTTGCGGTTATAAAGTTATTATGAAGTTTAAATAAAGGATTTATCAAGCAGAAGCAAAAAACTCGAATAGAAAAAAGGGAGGAGAAGACTTACTTCTACCCCAAGTTTTACAATGGAAACTTTGATGAGTCTCTATATGTAGGGAACGAACAATTCAAACTTCGGAATTACCTCTTATCTTTTACCTGCTATGAATACATCACTAAATTTGCTCAAGATCTCAATTACTGAAGCGATCGCATTTGAACTGGAAGTCAATTGTGGGACTAGTTTTTCAGACGGCGAATTCGTGAAGCTTTGGCTAAGTGCGATCGCCGAACCTAATCAATACGTTACTTAAAGACAAAAGAGAAATATTCGCTTATTACCAAGCCAATCTCTGCATAGCTACTACCGATAAACCCTATAAAATATATAGCCTTTCTATCACTCGGTATAACGATCGACAGAAGCCAAGATGAAGCGATATACCGCATTGTCATAGAGAATCCTATATCCTGCTTCTGTTATTTTGCGCTCGGGCTATTCACACCAGAAAATCGGACTGTATTGCACCTAATTGAGCCAGGCTAGACAAATATTTTTTCTTACTTACTTATTGTTTCAAAACATCAATAAATGTTATTAATTATGTCTACTATATTTTTCTTAATTTTGGTTTTGATTATTACTTGCTTTATTGAAGCTTAGAGCAAAAAAAATCAAAAAGGCACAAACAAACCAACCCCAACACTAGCATTACTGTCTTCTCTAACTCTTAATTGATGCCAGGTAGACGAACCAACGCGATTGGTAAAGTATAGTTCTAAATAAGGATCGCTGTTATTATCGCTGACTTCTTTGCCAAACAAAGACAACGGCAGCCACCGTACTCCAATAGTCCAAGGAGTTCTATTTTCTCGTTGTCCATCGGTTAAGCTATTGCCGTCTCCGACTAAATTCGCCCCAATTTCTAAGATCGCACTAACTTCTTTACTCAGAGAAATCGCACTACCAAGATTAAATCCACCTATTTCTAATCCTTGTCGTTGTGCGTAACCTAAGATTGGTGTGAACCAAATCGCATTGCGATCGCCGATCTGATATTGCATCGGCAACGATAAAGTAACAATTATCAGTTTTCCGCGATCGCCGTCATCTCCACCTGGAGTAAAAATGGGAATAGTTTTATCTAACCCGCGACGTTCAAAGGTATCAGCATCATTTTCGACAAAGTTGACAAAGGGTTCATTTGTCAGGCTAGCGGTAGCAACAGCACTCAGATTAAACAATGATTCTGCTTGATTGAGAAATCGAACCTTGGCACTAATACCCTGTTCTGATTCGTCTACTTCTCCCTGCACATAATCGAGAAAGATTCCTGCTTCAAAATCTTTAAGTACTCCATAGCGAAGGGCGGTTAAAATTCCCTGGCTACCATTTTGTAAGTGAAAGGCAAAGCTACCACTGGGGATAGTACCACCGTCAAAAAAGGCTAAACCATCGGTAGTAAAAAATTTGGTATCGACAGAATCTGCTTGAAAGCGATCGGCATATTTTCGATTAGCTGCTACAACATCGGGCATAAATACCAAATTAGCACCCAACCCCATAAAATCTCGATCCGCAGTTAAAGATAAAGGGGCAAAACTAGCAAAGGTATTAGTAGCGTAAAGATCTAAAGCCAGACGTGGATTAGTAAAAAAACGCAATCCCGCATTGTAAGCGATCGCTTCGTCGGGTTTTCCCGAATCCCGATTAATACTATTGTTTCCTAACAGGGGCAAAAATAGATCGCTAAAAATAAACAACCGAGAGTTTATTTGATAAGAAACCCCGCCACCCAAACCCAAAACCGTACCAAAAGAACTGTCATCATCATTGGGAAGACGACGAAAAAAAACAGCACTCTCATCTCTAAAGAATGCCAACGTAGGAGAGACGTTAAATTGCCAGCGATCGCCCACATTGGCTGTAAAAGGAACGGCAAAGGAGACAAAAATATCTCGATTATTAATTTCTGTTTCTTCTTCTCCCCTAGTAAACATAAACCCTCTCGTCCCCCAAGAAGCAGCGACAACACCGCTTAATGCCTTGGTTTGAGCGTTATTATTCCAAAGATTATATTTAAGTTCGATTGCAGCCTCGTTATCCTCGGTGCGTTCGGATGTAAATTCTCCCTGCTTAATGGGAGAACTACTATCTACGTGCTGGAACTGTAAAGTTAGCTGTAGTTTATCGGTAATTCCCCAACTAAAACCCGTATTAAAATTAACGGCACTATCGTCATTATCAACGGCTTCAGGAACTAAGTCTGGAAAAAAGAAAGTGCGGGTATGGAGATTAATAATTACTTCGCCTTTTCCTAGATGTTTGGCTGTCGGCTGAGTAAACAATTGTTCCGCTAAGGGAGTAAAAGTTATCTGGGGTTGTTCTGATTCATTTTGGGGCGAATTGTTAAAAGATTGAGCCTCTGCAATGGTTATATTAAAGCTCGACAAAATAACCGAACCAAACAATCCCATCAAAAAATTTTTCACGCGATCGCACCCCACCCCTACTGGATTGAGAATTTATTTTAATCTCAACCTCATCACACCAGGGTAGATTGTATCAGTCAGCCTGACTAAATTTAGGTAACACCGAATCAGCAAACACGAGCGACAAGCTCTAAGATCGACTGTGTTATTGGATAACCAGTGATTTTTCTCGCCTTAGCGATCGACAACCAATGACTAATTAGTTTTCAGATCGCAGCCAAATAAATTGGCATCGACTTGCGTTAGATCGATATCTCCCAAACCAGATTTATTTTCAAACCGATTTAGCTTCTAAATCTTGACTTATGGCATCGATAATGTTGTGTAATGCTTCCATAAATACCTTTTCCGATTTAGAATTCAAAGCATTGAGCAGATAATTTCTCCCTCCTTGAGGCTGACAAAGGAATTGAACTACCCGATCGCTGTTACTTTGAGTCTTCATAAGGATAATTTATACAGTAAATGTTATTCGTAGTTAAATGTACCTAAGATTATCTATCTTGAGTAGATCATATTTCGTCGGCAAAATGGCCGATCTAAATCTAATCTATATCTACGCGCTTAAAATATATATACTATATTAAGCGGTTAAAATAAGTCATCTGGACGACAGTTAGATCTAAAAATCCAGATCGACACTTGAGGCAAAACAAATTCTATTTATGAGGAGAACGATAAAAAGGTTTTTTAACTACCGTTGCAGGATAGGTTTTGCCACGGACTTCAATTTCTAAAGCTTGTCCTACTTTGCTCAGATTTTTGGGAACGTAGGCTAGGGCGATCGCTTTGCCGACTGTTGGGGCAAAAGTACCGCTGGTGACTTCTCCTACTGCTTCTCCCTGATACATTACCTGATAACCATGACGGGCGATATGTCTACCTGCCATTTCAATTCCTACCAGACGGCGTTTGACTCCTGCTGCTTTTTGTTGTTCTAGTACCGAACGTCCGATAAAATCTCCTTTATCTTTGAGATGTACCACCCAACTCAAACCAGCTTCTAAAGGTGTAGTCGTCTCATCTATATCCTGTCCATACAGGCTCATTGCTGCCTCTAAACGTAAAGTATCCCTAGCACCCAAACCACAAGGAACAACTCCTGCCTCTAGAAAAGACTGCCATAGCTGTGGTGCTACTTCTGACTCTAGCATAATTTCAAAACCATCTTCTCCCGTGTAGCCAGTACGGGCAATAAAAGCTGAGTAGCCATTAATCTTCACAGTGCGGTGATTAAAAGCTTGGAGGCTACTGAGATCTTCTGTCACCAAAGTTTGCATAACTGCCATCGCCTTTGGCCCTTGAAGAGCAATAAGGGCTTGTTGGGTGGAAATATCTTGCATGGTAATAGAACTATTTTCTAAGTGGCTTAAGATCCAGGCTCGATCTTTAGCGGTTGTGCCTGCATTAACAATAACGACTGCTCTTGACTCTGCCTCTTGTTCCCCTTGATAGTAAAAGATAATATCGTCGATAATTCCTCCTTGAGAATTCAGCAATACCGTATACATTGCTTCTCCTGGTTTTAGGCGACTTAAATCCGAAGGGACTAAAATTTGCCAGACATCAATTAAATCATCTCCCGCAAAAGTAAATTTACCCATATGAGAAATATCAAACATTCCTACATTAGAGCGTACTGCCTGGTGTTCGAGTTTTAAGCCTCGATACTGTACGGGCATTTCCCATCCAGAAAAAGCGGTAAATCTTGCCTTTTGTAACCGAGCTAAATCGAATAAAGAAGTACGCAGCAAATCGGACGATTGGGAGTCAGTCATAGATTTATTGAAAATATCGAGCGAGAAATTAATACTTAATAGCTTAATGCTTCTTGCCAGAGAGAAATCGAATTATGGTAAGGTATTCGAGTATGATTTAATAATTACGTAACATTTAGTTGGGTAAATTTTACCTAGTCGATTGGGCGATCGCCCTAAGTTAACCACGACTGGCAAAATTTTTGCTTAGTTTAATTTTAAGAACAAGTAACGTACATCAATTTAGTAAACTTATCTGTCAACCGCTCGGTTCAGATCTGCTAGGGATCCCCAGCATTTATTTAGGTCAGAGATTACTCCGCCGTAAGACGACGGAGCCTGACGGACGGCTGAAATGGGCGAAGACGCTTCGCCCATCGCGTCCTCCTCTGACCGTTGGTCAACATTTTTTAGATTTATTAGGAGAAAATTAACATGGCTACTCTCAAAATTGCTGTTTATATTACCGTATTTTTCTTTATCGGGTTGTTTATTTTTGGCTTTTTGTCCAGCGATCCCTCCCGTAACCCTGGTCGTAAGGATTTAGAATAATCTTTATTTGGTTCAATTATTTAATTAATAATAAGCAAGATGGGGCTTTGGCAAAAGCCTCTTTTTTTAGCCGTGTTTGAGATAGCGATCGAAGAATACTATGAATAACGAACAGTTTTGGTATGTGGTCAAACAGGAAAATGGTACTTGTGAAGTAGTTAGTTTTGCCAGCCAACAAGCAAAAACCCCAGAGCAATTATCAGAAAAATCACAATGGGGTGCATTCAAAAGCGAGCAGGAAGCGATCGCCAAAAAAATTGGTTTAATCAGGGCTGGTAAGTGTAAGCCCCAGTAGCCTTATTTTGCTGCTTGTGGTTTAGCATTTTGTTGGGCTTGAATATTTTCTGCTAAAACATCAATGGCTTGAGCAAATTGCGGATCTGCTGCTGTTCCCAAATCAGAGCGATCCCCACTATATAATTCTTCTAGTTGCTCGTCGCTCAATTCCACTACTACATCTGGGGGAATACCCTCTTTATTGATGTCTCTACCGCTAGGAGTTAAATATTTAGCAATAGTAACTGCTAAACCCGAACCATCGCCGAGGGGACGAACCGACTGTACCAAACCTTTACCAAAAGTTTGTGTCCCCAATAATGTGGCTCGATTATTGTCCTGTAAAGCACCTGAAAGAATCTCACTGGCACTAGCCGAACCTTCGTTAACCAATACTACTAATGGCTTGTCGGTTAATGCCTTGTTTTTTGCTGCCTCGCGATCGCTAATTCCTTTACGATTGACCGTAGAAACGATTGTGCCTTCATTCAGCCACATACGGGCAATGTTAATACTAGAGTAAAGCAAACCACCAGGATTAGAACGCAAATCCATTACGTAACCCACTACACCTTCTTTCTCTTGGGACTCTATAGCCTTCTGCATATCTTTGGCAGCGTGTTCGTTGAAAGTAGTGAGGCGAATATAACCTACTTTACCAATAGAGGTGTCTCTAATGTGCGCTCGGACGGGATGAATTTCAATTCTTTCGCGAATGATACTGTAGTCTCTCTCTTCGCCATTGCGATCGATCGTCAGAGTAACTTGACTACCGCGTTCTCCTCTAATTAGTTTGACTGCATCATTAACATCCATCCCCTTAGTGTCAGCACCATCAATTTTGACGATTATGTCTTGAGCCAAAATTCCTGCTTCAAAAGCGGGAGTATCTTCAATTGGTGAAATAACTATCAGTCTATCTGTTTCCTCATCTTTAGCAATTTGGATGCCTACCCCAGTCAATTCTCCAGAAGTATCGATGCGCATATTTTGAAACTCTTCTGGGTTCATAAAGCGCGTATAGGGATCTTCTAGCCTACCCAGCATTTGGCGAATTGCTTCGTAGGCATCTTCTTGGCTATTGTAAGAAGCATCTTTGACAAATTCTTGGCGAACTTTAAGCCAATCCGTGTTATTAAAACTAGTATCTACATACTGATGATTGATAATCTGCCAAACCTCATCCACTGTTTCTTTAGGGCCAGTCTGGATTAAAGCTTGACTTTGAGAAAGGTGAATTCCAGTCCCAGTGACTGCTACTGTTGATAATGCTACCGCAGTTGTTCCCAGAACTAGTCCTTTTTTTGTAGTTACCATAAGCTTAAAAATATAATAAATGTTGTCAGTGAGATAGACTCCAGCAAATTCTTATAGTTAAAGTCTAATCTACCACAAATGACTTTTGTGACTGGTGATTACCCAACATTTGTGCCAAAACTTTAATTTGTCGCCAGAATATCAGTATTTTGGTAACAGATAAGACAATAATACTAAATAGATTTTAACCGCTGGATTGACAAAAGATCGGGATTTACTTAGTTATCTCTAGATTAATTTTCTTAGTAGTTTGCACTGGCAACTTCTCGTAATAGTGGTTAACATAATTGCGGACTAATTTATTTTTAGCAACAAACCAAATAGATAAACTCCTTCGAGCAATTGATGAGGGATGATTTGTTTACTATTTTAGGGATCTTGCAACTTGTTTAACTCCTCTGTTCAACCTAGCTGACTAAAAATCAAAAAGCCTGACAGCCATGTCCCCCTTTCCTCCGCCGAAACTAAAATATAAATTAGCCGTAATTGATATTCAAGAACAGCGTCTAGCCCGTATTGCTTTGTGGCGTTCTTGTTTGATAACTGGTTTTGCTGTGGGTTTAGGATTACTTGCTACTTCCACTCACTGGACGATTAAACATCAGTCTCAGATTCAGATCGTTGGTAAAAAACTAGTAAATGCAGACACTATTTATACTGCTTTAAATTTTGCTTATCCTCAATTCATTTGGACTGTAGACGGCTCAAATTTAACTCAAAAAATTGAATCTATTCCTGCGATCGAAGTCGCCAGAATTAATAAGCAAATCATTCCTTCCCAGTTAACAGTTTATCTTCAAGAAAGAACGCCTGTTGCCTTGGCAACATCACAAGGAAAAGTTGGCTTTCTCGATGTCCATGGTGAATGGATCGCTAAAGAGTTTTATGCCAATATCGACTCCGATTTTGTCTTGCCACAACTAGCCGCACTTAATTATTTACCTAAATATAAACGGTCTTGGATTCAGATTTATCAGCTAATATCTTTATATCCAGAACTAAAAATTAATGAAGTTCAATGGAATCATGATGGTAATCTATTTGTTCAGACCAAGATAGGAAGGGTATTGCTGGGAACAGATTCGTCACGATTAGAACAACAGTTTAAAATTATGTTAAAACTGCAAAATCTGCCCGCTCACATTAAGCGTAGGGAAATTGCCTATGTGGATTTGAGTAATCCTAAGACTAATTTAATTCAAAGGTACTAGCGAGCGCGAGAAAGTAATGACAAATTAAGTATTTGCCCCGAGAGCTTTTTATCTCATTAGTATTGAATCAGTGATTTCTTGGAGGATAGTATATGTTTATGTGATTAATAATTACAAAAACTTTAATATTTTATACAGATTAAATTCGTTAGATGATAATAAGTTGAACCCAGCTTCTAAGTTAAATAGTCTATAAGAAAACCAAGCGCGGAAACTTTGATGTACGCTCATGTCTTTAGAGAAAAAACTCGTCCGTACTTTCAGTAATGAAACTAACTATAATTCTGAGTTACCCTTAGCTCTAGGAAATAATTCATTGGGTAATGGAATGGGAATACCCTTTAGGGCCGATCGCAGTAGTTCTCAGATTCCCAAAGAAGAAATCAGGAGTAATAAAATAGTGCCTAGTAATGTCGCCAAAATCAAGGTAATGGGAGTGGGTGGCGGAGGCTGCAATGCAGTCAACCGCATGATTGAAAGCCAAGTAACAGGTATTGAATTTTGGGCAATAAACACTGATGCTCAAGCCTTAAACAGCGCTCACGCCCCTCAAAAGTTGCAAATCGGACAAAAAATTACTAGAGGCTTGGGGGCAGGTGGTAATCCTGCAATTGGACAGAAAGCAGCGGAAGAATCGCGGGATGAACTGGCTCATGCTTTAGAGAATACGGATTTAGTATTTATTACTGCTGGTATGGGAGGGGGTACGGGAACGGGTGCAGCCCCGATCGCAGCGGAAGTGGCAAAAGAGATGGGTTGTTTGACTGTCGGAGTTGTAACTCGTCCTTTTACTTTTGAAGGTAGGAGACGTACTAAACAGGCGGAAAAAGGGATTGAAGCTTTTCGCAGTCGGGTTGATACTCTAATTGTGATTCCCAACAATCAATTGTTATCGGTTATATCTCCCGAAACTCCAGTACAAGAAGCTTTTGGCGTTGCCGATGATGTCTTGCGCCAGGGCGTACAGGGAATCTCAGATATTATTACTATTCCTGGTTTAATTAATGTTGACTTTGCTGATGTTCGAGCAATTATGGCCGATGCTGGTTCGGCACTGATGGGCATTGGTATGGGTTCGGGTAAATCCCGCGCTAGGGAGGCGGCAATCGCTGCGGTTTCTTCTCCTCTGCTAGAGGCTTCGATTCATGGGGCAAAAGGCGTAGTAATTAACATTACAGGAGGCTATGACCTAACTTTGCACGAAGTTAATGCTGCTGCTGACAGTATCTATGAGGTAGTAGATGAGGATGCCAATATTATCTTTGGTGCGGTGATCGATGAAAGTATGGACGGAGAAATCAGAATTACCGTCATTGCTACTGGATTTGATGCCGAGACTGGAGAAGATTATGAGATGGAAGAGCCTCAAATAGAACCAAGGAGTGTTTTTCCCACTATGGCAACTACACAACAGCCAGAAAGGATGAGAAGCAGAGAAAGCGATCGCTCTCGGATTGAAATTCCCGATTTTCTCCAACGACGACGTTTCCCCAAAAACTAGATTAACCATGCGGACACATGACCCAAATTGCTCTAACTATTGCTGGTTCCGATAGTGGAGGCGGAGCGGGAGTTCAAGCAGATCTGAGAACTTTTGCTTTCCACTGCGTTCATGGTGCTAGTGCAGTCACCTGTATCACGGCGCAAAACACTGTTGGCGTATCTCAAGTAGAAGCGATGAGCGTGTCTATGGTTAAAGCTCAGATCGAGGCTGTCGCTACTGATTTAAAACCCGATGCAGTTAAGACGGGAATGTTACTTAATTGCGAGATTATTGAAGCGGTTGCCGAGGAAATAACTAGTTTGGATTTAAAACAGCTAGTAGTCGATCCAGTAATGGTCTCTCGTGCGGGAGTCAAGCTAATTGATGATGAGGCGATCGCCTTATTACAGAAGTTACTCATACCCCAAGCAGCCATCATTACTCCAAATCGCTATGAAGCTGAAATTTTAAGTGGTTTAGAAATAAATACTTTAGAACAACTAAAAGAGGCTGCGATCGCCATCTACGAATCTCTAGGGGCAAAAGTTGTTTTGCTGAAAGGAGGAGGACTATCAGACATCGATAAGGGTACAGATGTTTGGTATGACGGCAGCCAAATTAAAACCCTAACGGCAAAAGCAGTTAACACTAAAAATACTCACGGCACGGGTTGTACTCTCTCAGCAGCTATTTGTGCCAATTTAGCATTAGATAAAGATTTATGGTCGGCAACAACCGCAGCTAAAAAATACGTCACCACAGCTTTAGAAAATTCTCTCGATCTTGGCGCGGGAAATGGCCCAGTCGGTCATTTTTTCCCCTTGTTGGAATCTCGAAGCGATTAGCGTCCGATCTGTGGCGGTAAGCTGCTTTTCTTTACTACAGATCTAATCCGCCATAACTAGCCACAAACTAATAAAAATTTAAAAATTACTCTCAACCTCGTTTTTATTTAAGATTTTTTAGCTTAAATTAGTAGCAAGCTGACGGTTGATTAAAATCTAACTCATTAAAACTTTTTAAAATCAAACAATGTAGACTATCGAAATGAAACTAGCTACCAAAATTGAAGCAATTTTTTATATTAAGGGTAGACCACTCTCGGTAGAAGAGATATTTGCTTGTCTGCATCGAGAAACTGCTGAAACGGGCAAAATTTCTGAAGAAGATCGAGCTTTAGTAGAAGATGGTTTGATCGAATTAATGAATGACTATGCTCATCGCGACAGTGCTTTAGAAATTGTCGAAACAGAAGCTGGATACAGTCTTCAACTCAAAGCTGAATACCAAGATCTGCTTCAAGAATTAGTCCCCGCAGAACTAGGAAAAGGAGCATTGCGTACTCTAGCAGCAATAGCACTTAGAAATCCAATTTTACAAACAGAATTAATCGATTTACGTGGTAGTAGTGCCTATCAACAGGTAGCGGAACTGGTTCGGCTAGGATTTATTCGCAAACGAGAACAAGCCGATGGTCGTTCCTATTGGCTAGAGGTGACTAATAAATTTCATCAATACTTTGAAATTAGCGATCTAGCTATATCCTAGAGATTTTTCGCCCTATTTTTCACTAGCGACGATCGGCAAAACTATGTCAAAGTAGAATCAGCTTACATCCATATTTGGGTAAAGAATGATATTTAACTTTGATTTTTCAAATTCCGAACAACAAGAACAAAACTACAACACTTTGATGCAGTATTTGCGTCAGCAACATCCAGAGGTTCTGGCACAGATTGCTCAGTCTGCTAGTCCAGATGTTAAACAAATTATTTCCCAAAACGTACAGGGATTGGTGGGAATGCTCCCTTCAGGAGACTTTAACGTCAAGGTGACTACAGATAAAGAAAACTTAGCTCATTTATTGGCTTCCGCTATGATGACTGGTTACTTTCTGTGTCAGATAGAAAAAAGAATGGGTTTGGAAGAAAGCTTAGGTGACTCTGCTTCTGTTTCCAATGGTTCTACTCAGGAAGATGCAACAGAAGAATAGGCTCTAGAAAAGCCGTTTCTAGCTGCACGTAGTTAGTATTTGAGGCAATTGTTGGAGCTGAAATATAGGCTCTGATAATACACTCAGATGTTTGGGTCGAAAACGCTATTTTCTGAAAAATCAAGGTCAATCCGATCGGACATTGACTGAAATTTTTGGCTGGAAAATTATTTATCCGCCTTTGGAAAAGCTCAGCATTAATAAAACTGATAAAGCCATGCCTGGGGCAAGTAAAAGTACTAAGGTAAGTAAGTCATTTGGTGTCATTAGATTCTCTTGATGAAATTCGGTATAATTTGTCTTTAAATATTTTAAGGTTTTAAAACCTTTGTATTTTTAGATTAACCTCAAATTCGCGATTAAACAGTTGAACTATACATTTTATTAACAATGCACTGTTTAGCTGCTATGAAGACTGAAAGTCGATCGCCTGTTATGGCAGCCATTGGGGATGCAAACCCACAAAAGGTAACGGTTCGGCAATTTGTTGTTGGTCGGCGAGGATCAGCAACCAGATATTGCTGGTAGTGGCAGGTAGGGTCAGAGACTGCTGATACAAAATTCCCAGTCCATCTGGTGCCACACTGAGTTGACTATCTTGATATTTTGGTAGAGATACCAGAGTGGTAGCTGCTTCTGTTTGAAGATTGATTTTGGCTAGATAGGGTTTTTCGATATACTCTTCCCCCTTTTCTAATTCTGTCAGCCAACAATATAAATAGGTCGCATCGGGATCGAATTGACAATTTTGGATCGAACCATCAGTGTTTAATAATTCTTTTTGGATACCCTGATTAGTGACATAAAACAGCGATCGCGTGTAGCGTAGTTTAGCATTATCGGTATTGTAGTTAATCATCGCTGCTCCCGTGCCGTCAGCAGTAAAGTCTAAAACTTGTCCAAAGCTAGGGATAAAGTCTAAGGATTCCGCATTGGTTTTGAGCGGTAACAGGGCAATACCTTCCCCTTGTGCAGCAGCTACAGCCTGACTATCTGGAGTAATTAAAAAATCCCCGACTTGTTCCTCAGTTATTAATTGTGGTGGCTTATCGGCAGTAATTTTCCACAAACCGTAGTTGTTATAGTCGTTGCGATTGATTCTTTGCACTACGATAGTTTTGCCATCTTGAGCGAGATCGAACTTATTGTTTTGGTATTTTTGGGCATCTAAAACTAATTCAATCTGAGGATCGCTGCGGTTTGCCTGTTGAGAATTTAAACCAGTGGTTACAGTATAGAGTTTTAAATGCTGAATTCCCTCCATACCCAGTTGACTATCGGCAGCCGAAAATAGCAAGCGATCGCCTTGGGGATAGGGTTGAAAATCAAAGACGGTTAAATTTTCAGGAGTCAAAAGTTCTTTTTGCTGTTGTGTCCAGTTAAATAAAACTAACCTCCCCTTTTCTTCTCCTTGAGTACCAACATAGGCAAAAGCGCGATCGCGAGTGCGAAATTCAGCCTCAAACGGTTGTATTGATTGTGAATGTTCTTGGTGGTTAAAGCCGTCTTTTGCATCTGCTAAAGATACTTGATAAGTTTCTCCGTAGGAGGCGGGTGCATCCAAGGTATATGCCAGTTTCAGACCAGACCAACTAATTTTGCCAGTCAAAGTAGGAGTAATTGCCAGATTTTGTTCGACGCTGGCGCGATTCATAGGACGATTGAAGCTTAAAATAAAAGCCCGATCTTCTCCGCCGATAATTTTGTCATTCCAGCTAAAATGGCTCACTTTTGGCCCCGTATAAAAAATATATCGATCGCTATAAAAGCGATCGCCCCAAATCAATAAGCCAATGATGACGGTTAAAAAAATAATTAGCGCGATCGCTACTTTATCTATTGGTTGTGTGCTGCTTTTGAAGGTCATTAGTATCTAATTATTTATTAGTTATTCGTAGGGGCGAACGACACTGAAAGTCCTTACAGTCCCGCTCGATCGCTTATTTATAACTATAAGGATCGGCGGGAGTAGGAATAGATTTAATTGAGTCGGCAGCTAGTACCACAGAGCGTTGTTTGCCAACTCGATCTGAATCGAGCCGCTTTCTAGTGGGTAAGGTTTCTGCGATCATTTTCCCTTCAATTTCCCACCAAGTATCGGGAGGATAGTTACTACGACTAGTTTCTAGTTTAATCGGAATCCCAATCGGGTAAGCATCTACAGCACAGCAAGTAATTACGAACCGAGACAGCAACAGATAATTATCGGGGAGTTCCTCTAGATGCAGAGCAAAGCCAGTAATATTAGCTGGTTGTCCACTGTAGGCATCGGGTTCGGGATAGGCATTGATTGTCCGTATCCATTCAATTAGCGATCGCTCTTGGGGTTTGGTTGCAGTCCGAAAAGCCTGGGGTTGGGAACTAGTTAGAGGAATTTCGCCGACTCCGCGTTTAATTGCTGTTTGACTGGTTAAAATTTTGGGCGGAATCAATAAGCCGGCGATCGCCACTATCAAGAGCAAGCTACTACCAAATCCAGGGGGAAAAAGATTTAGATGTTCGCCAGTGTTGTAGTAGGTACGAGTCACGATTAATTTAATTTTAATGATGCCCAGGATAGTCAGGATGATTCCGCTACCTAATACCAGTCCGTAATAGTTAGGATGAATTAATAATTTATACTGTCCTGTTCCAGCATATTTTAGTAATAAAATTCCCCAAGCCAGTAAAGCCAATCCATCTAACCAAACGAAGAGAAGATGGTTTTTATTTTTGAGCATAATCTACGGTTAATGTTAATTGCTTCGCGATTAAAAAAAATAACTATAAACCAGAGTCAAGATAAAAGTTAATTGAGCTATGAGCGTAAAAATATAAATAATAATCTTGGGTTTAAAAATTGATGCCATCAAACCAATACTTTTAATATCGATAGTCGGCCCAAATACCAAAAAAGCCAATAAAGAACCCCCAGTAAAAGTAGCAGCAAAAGAGAGAGCGAAAAAAGAATCTACCGTAGAACAAATAGAGACAATTGCTGCCAGTAACATCATCGCCAAAATAGAAGTTACCAAGTCTTGACCGAGGTTTAACACCAATTGGCGAGGGACAAAAACCTGAATAATTGCTGCGATCGCGCTACCAAAAACCAGCATTCCGCCTAACTCACTAAATTCTTGGAGGAGGTTATTAAAAAAACGCTGCCACTTAAGCTTGGAAGCGACATTTTGTTGGTTAGCTACCGCTAAGGAACTATCCATCGCCACGGACTTCCCCTGTACGATTAAAAAGCTACCAGATTGTAATAAGGGCGAGATAGATTGAGTCTTTTCTATCTTCTCCCGATCGAGAGATTTTAACCCTTTAGCAAAAGAATCTTGTAAGAGAAAACGAAGATCTTTTTGGACGCTAAAAATACAGCCTACTGTAGTGGCAATTAGCAACGAAAATAAGACTCTAAAAATGACAAGGCTAGGGCGATCGCCAAATGCCACCCAAGTAGACCAAATAACTATCGGATTAATTGTTGGTGCTGCCAACAGAAATGAGATCGCAACAGCAGGAGAAACTCCCGTTAACAATAATCTCCTCGCTACAGGAACATTACCACATTCACACACAGGAAATAAAAAACCGACACAACTACCAGTTATTGCTCCGAGGAGCGGATTTTGGGGCAATTTAGCGATTAACTGCTTTTCATCAATAAAAAACAAGAGAAAACTCGAAAGCATTACACCTAATAGTAAAAAAGGCATTGCTTCAACTAGTAAACTCAAAAACAAAGTGAAAGCGTCGTGTAGTTGATTCATAATTTAGTATGAGAGAACTACCTACTAAATGTAGTTTATAGTCCATCATTATTTTTTAGGCGTAAAACTCGGCAACACTCCAAGACACAAGCTTAATTCGCCCCAAAATATAATAAAATACCTACTTGATAGCGAAAAAGCTCATTTCTTTAAAAGTCGCCTCTAATCTTAATCACTTTAAGAGCGAAAGTCATAAGATACTTCAATAAACACTGCGCTGTGTGTCAGAGCTTATTAAAACTTAATAAACATCGGAGAGATCCCTCTCTCTGGTAGACTTTTTTCTTGAGTGAGCATCGCTTTTAAAAAAAATTTAATCATAAGCAATAAGGGAGGAAAACCTTGCTGGAAAATACCCTCGGTTTAGAAATCATTGAGGTAGTAGAACAAGCTGCCGTAGCCTCAGCCAAATGGATGGGTAAAGGCGAAAAAGATACTGCTGATGAGGTAGCAGTGGAAGCGATGCGCGAGCGCATGAACAAAATTAATATGCGCGGTCGAATCGTAATCGGGGAAGGAGAACGAGACGACGCTCCTATGCTTTACATCGGTGAAGAAGTAGGTATTTGTACTCGTCCAGATGCCAAAAACTATTGTAACCCAGACGAACTGATCGAGATTGATATCGCGGTCGATCCTTGTGAGGGGACTAACCTGGTAGCCTACGGTCAAAATGGGTCGATGGCAGTTTTAGCTATCTCTGAAAAAGGTGGCTTATTTGCTGCTCCAGACTTTTATATGAAGAAATTGGCAGCACCTCCAGCCGCCAATGGTCATGTAGATATTAACAAATCTGCTACTGAAAATTTAAAGATTTTATCAGAATGTCTTAACCGTTCTATAGAAGAGTTGGTTGTAGTCGTCATGGATCGTTCTCGCCACGACAACTTGGTTAAAGAAATTCGCGAAGCAGGAGCGAGAGTTAGATTGATCAGCGATGGTGATGTTTCTGCTGCTATTTCCTGTGCTTTTTCGGGAACAAATATTCATGCTCTTATGGGTATTGGTGCTGCTCCTGAAGGGGTAATTTCTGCTGCTGCCATGCGTTGTTTGGGGGGACACTTCCAGGGACAATTAATTTACGATCCGGCGATTGTCAAAACTGGTTTAATTGGTGAAAGTAAAGAAAGCAATATAGAAAGACTAGAAGGAATGGGGATTAAGGACCCCGACAAAGTTTATAACGCAGAAGAATTGGCTAAAGGTGAAACCGTCCTGTTCGCTGCCTGTGGGATTACTCCTGGTACTTTAATGAACGGCGTTCGCTTCTTTAAAGGTGGTGCTAGAACCCAAAGTTTAGTAATTTCTTCTCAATCTAGAACCGCACGCTTTGTAGATACAGTACATATGTTCGATCAACCCAAGTCTTTACAATTAAATTAGCGACGATCGCGCTCTGAGAAGGAAAAGATCGAGTTGCGGTAGTTAAAGATATGTAAATACCAATCGAGAAACAGGGTTGTAAAAGACGACAAAGCTGTATAACTTGATTAGGATAAAGGCAAATAGTGAGGGGTCAAATCCCTTTTACTGTTGCCTTTTCTTAACTCCGTTGACCATAAAAAATTTAGTTAATACACAAGCTATCAAATATACAAGATCCTTTGCTTTAGTAGTAAGCGTCTAGTTAAAGCAAAATTTGCAAAAAACATAATGAATATTGTAGTTGTTGGTTTAAGTCACAAAACCGCTTCGGTGGAAGTACGGGAAAAACTAAGCATTCCCGAAGCTCAAATAGAAGAAGCGATCGCTACCCTCAAAGGTTATCCTCACATCGAAGAAATAGCGATTATTAGTACCTGTAACCGTCTAGAAATATACAGTGTAGCTAGGGATATAGAACAAGGGGTCAAAGAAATTAGCCAATTTTTGGCTGACAAAGCTCAACTTCCCCTCAGACAACTTCGTCCTAATTTATTTACTCTGTTGCGAGAAGATGCTTTGCGCCATCTGATGCGGGTTTCTGCTGGACTAGAAAGTTTGGTCTTGGGAGAAGGACAAATCTTAGCACAGGTTAAAAATACCCACAAATTAGGACAGAAATATAAAGGTTTAGGCAGATTATTAGACAGATTATTCAAACAAGCTATTTCAACAGGTAAAAGAGTCCGTAGCGAAACCAGTATCGGTACGGGAGCAGTTTCGATTAGTTCGGCTGCGGTGGAATTAGTTCATACTAAAGTCGAGAATCTTCCTAGCTATAGGATCGCTATTATTGGTGCTGGTAAGATGGCTTGCTTGCTAGTCAAACATATGCTGTCTAAAGGCGTAACCGATATTGCTATTGTCAATCGTTCTCACAGACGAGCGCAAAAGCTCTGCGATCGCTTTCCCAATGCTAATTTAAAAATTTATCCCATCAGCGACATGATGGAAGCAGTTGCCGTCTCCGATTTAGTCTTTACCAGTACTGGAGCAACAGAGCCAATACTAAACCGAGCCAAATTAGAAGCTCATCTCAGTTTAGAAAAAGATTTGATCTTGGTGGATATTTCTGTACCTCGTAATGTCGCTGCGGATGTCAACGAGATTGGCTGTGTTAGTGCCTATAATGTAGACGATCTCAAAGCAGTAGTAGCAGCCAACCAAGAAAGCCGTCGTCAGATGGCACAGGAGGCAGAAGGGATCATTGAAGAGGAAGTCGCCAACTATATTCTCTGGTGGCGATCGCTGGAAACAGTTCCTACTATTAGCTGTTTGCGTAGTAAGGTAGAAACCATCCGCGAACAAGAAATGGAAAAGGCTTTATCGCGCTTGGGTTCGGAGTTTGCCGAAAAACACCAAGAAGTCATCGAAGCACTAACCAGAGGAATTGTCAATAAAATTCTTCACGAACCAATGGTGCAGTTAAGAGCGCAACAGGATATTGAGGCTCGCCGTCACTGTTTGCGTTCTTTGCAAATGCTGTTTGATTTGGATACCGAAGAACAATACGGCTAATTTATTTTTCTCTAAGAGTTTTTCAAACAGAAAATCTAGGGTAATCTTAGTTTTAATTTATCTTTAATTAGCAAAAACGCGACTTCAAAATCTGTGAGTCGCGTTTTATATTGTTATTGCTAAATAGTGAAAATCTTCTGGCAATTGTACCTTTTCTTCCAACCTTATTTACAGATTATAGATCCCAACAAAACAAACCCATCCAGGGAAGTTCTACACACCATTGACCATTATTCAATACAGCAGACTCAGTTGAGGTGGCACTGTTGTTTAGATTTTCAGTTGCTGCTTTTGCAGGTAAAATATTGAGGCTAAAAATACTAAGAGTTAATAAAGTGAGAGATAGTTGTTTTTTCATTTGTTTTATACTGACTTAATATTTAAAGTTTTTTTAAAGTTGCTTTTCTTTATATGAAGCCAGTATAAAGTTGCTCTTGAAGATAACCAGTGACTATTGTCACCCTAAGAATATCAACTCAGTCACTCTTAGATAATCTTAGTTTTAGCCGAGAAACTGTTTGTCAAGTAAATCTTAAGAACCGAAAAAGTAGGGTCGTTTCATGAAACGACCCTAC